>DASZFP010000036.1:0-30031 GCA_035939615.1 Burkholderiaceae bacterium
TGAGCCCCTTGAAGATCACCTGATTCCAGTCGATCGCGACGTCGCCCGGCGGGATTCCGAGCAAGGCCACCTTGCCACCGTGATTCATCGAGGTGAGCATGCCGCGCCAGGCTTGCGGGCTGCCCGACATCTCCAGGCCGACATCGAACCCCTCGGTCATTGCCAGCTCGCGCATCACCGACTCCAGGTCCTGCGAGGCGACGTTCACGGCGCGGGTGGCGCCCATCTTCAACGCCAGTTCCAGACGATAGTCGTTCACGTCGGTCACGACGATGTGGCGTGCGCCGACGTGGCGGCAGATGGCCGCGGCCATGATGCCGATCGGCCCGGCGCCGGTGATCAAGACATCCTCGCCGACCAGATCGAAACTGAGCGCGGTGTGGGTCGCGTTGCCCAGCGGATCGAGGATGGCGGCGACTTCGTCGGAGATGTCGTCCGGAATCTTGAAGGCGTTGAACGCCGGAATCACCAGGTAGTCGGCGAATGCGCCGTCCCGGTTCACTCCGACTCCGACCGTGTTGCGGCAAAGATGGCGCCTGCCGGCGCGGCAATTGCGGCAGTACCCGCACGTGATGTGGCCTTCGCCGGAGACGCGGTCGCCGATCCGGAAGCCGCGCACCTCCGAACCCATTTCGACGACCTCTCCGACGTACTCGTGACCGACGTGCATTCCGACCCGGATCGTCTTGCGCGCCCACTCGTCCCACTTCCAGATGTGGGCATCGGTGCCGCAGATCGCGGTCCGGCGGATCCTGATCAGCAGATCATTGTGGCCGACCTCGGGTTTCTTGACCCTCTGCAACGACAGGCCGGGACCGGCCTCGGCTTTGACAAGGGCTCTCATCGGGCTGCGGCTCGATTCCCGGCGGTCCCGGCGGGTTCAGCCGATCACGCCGAGCTCGCGCCCGACGCTGGTGAACGCGGCCACGGCCCGATCGATATGCTCCGGCGCGTGCGCAGCGCTCATCTGCGTGCGGATGCGCGCCTTGCCCTTGGGAACGACCGGAAAGGAGAATCCGACCACGTAAAGGCCGCGCTCCAGCAGCTTCTGCGCCATGGCGCCCGCGACGGCTGCGTCGCCCAGCATCACCGGAACGATCGGGTGTTCGCCGGCGGCGAGCGCGAAGCCCGCGGCCGCCATCGCGTCCCGAAAGCGCCGGGTGTTGGCGCGCAGGCGCGACCGCAGCTGTGCGCCCTCGCGCTCGAGCAGGCTCAGCACCTCGAGGCTGGCGGCCGCGATCGCTGGCGCCAGTGAATTGGAAAACAGGTACGGCCGCGACCGCTGTCTGAGCAGATCGATGATCGGCCTGCGTCCTGAAACATAGCCGCCGCTGGCCCCGCCCAGCGCCTTGCCCAGCGTGCCGCTGTTCAGGTCGATACGCGGGCCCACGCCGCAGTGCTCGGGGGTGCCGCGCCCATGTTCGCCGAGCACGCCCACGCCATGCGAGTCATCGACCATCACCAGCGCATCATGCCGGTCGGCGAGCTCGCAGACGGCGGCCAGGTCGGCTACCGTGCCATCCATCGAGAACACGCCGTCGGTGACGATCAGCTTGAAGCGCGCCCCCGCCGCATCGGCCGCCTGCAGTTGAGCCTGCAGGTCGGAGCTGTCGCGGTTGCGATACCGGTAACGCTGCGCCTTGCTCAGCCGGATCCCGTCGATGATCGAGGCGTGATTGAGCTCGTCGGAGATCACCGCGTCCTGCTCGGCCAGCAGCGTCTCGAAAACGCCCCCGTTGGCGTCGAAACAGCTCGAGTACAGCAGCGTGTCCTCGGTGCCGAGGAGGCGTGAAATGGCCGCCTCCAGCTCCTTGTGAACGGTCTGCGTTCCGCAAATGAAACGAACCGACGCCACCCCGTAGCCGTACGCATCCAGCCCCCGCTTGGCCGCTTCGATCAGCCGCGCATCGTCGGCCAGGCCCAGGTAGTTGTTGGCGCAGAAATTCAGTACGACCTGCCCGTCGCGCAGCCGGATGTCCGCGCGCTGGTGACTGGCGATCACCCGCTCGGACTTGAAAAAGCCCGATTCGTGCAGGCCCGCAAGCTCGGCTTCGACGAGCTGGACGAAAGCGGGGTTCACCCGGGGACTCGCCGGGCTACTTGTTGACGGTCGAGGCGCCCACCGTGCACACCGCCTCGTCCTGCGAGCCGGTTGCGCCCGAGCACCCGATCGCGCCGATGATCTTGCCCTCTTCGATCAGCGGGATGCCGCCGCGCGAAGTGATCACGTCGTCGAGCGACAGCACATACAGATAACCTTTCTTCTGCACCGCGTCTTCGAAGGCGCGGGTCGGCCGGCGATATTTGACGGCCGCGCGTGCCTTGTGCTCGGAAATCGCGATCGACGCGGTCTGGGCGCCGTCCATCCGCACCATCGTGACCAGGTTGGCGCCCGAATCGACGACTGCGATGTTCAACGGCCAGCCGCGTTTTTCCGCTTCGGTCATGGCCGCCTGCACAGCCGCCTGCGCGCGCTTGAGCGTTATCGGCGGACCGTAAGGCGTGTTGAACGGCATTTTGTCCGGAATGTCATCGAGCGGATTGGCGGCAGGTGGCGTGGCCGTCGACGGAGTTTGCTGGGCCGCTGCCACGGCGCCGATCAGCAGGGCGGCGCCGGCTATTGCGTTGCGCAGTGGGTGACGCGTCACGGTACTCTCCCCGAAGAAGTGGTTATGTCGGTCGACCGGGCCTTCGCACGGACCCGGCGCGCATCATAGCCTGCCGATATAGGGGCAAACCGCCCCGCGCCTTCAAGCGCATCCGAGGCGCTCCGCCAGCGCCGTCAGGCTCGGGACCGACAGGTCCACCGGCACACTGGCACGAGTCTCGCCGCGATCGGGCCCGAGCTCGTCGGGTCGCGCCACGAAGGCGGTGCGCAGCCCGGCGCCCGCCGCAGCGGCCAGGTCGGACGAATGCGCCGCGACCATCATTGTCCGGGCCGGCTCGCAGTCGAACGCGGCGGCGGCCGACAGATACACGGCGGGCTTGGGCTTGTAGTCGCGCGCGAATTCCGCCCCGACGATCGCGTCCCACAGGAAGCCGTTGCGGCGCGCCAGATCGACCATCAGCGATACGTTGCCGTTCGAGCAGGGGGCGATCCGGAACTTCCGGCGCAGCCGCTCCAGCGCCGGCGCCACATCCGGCCAGGCATCGAGCCGGTGCCACGCAAAGTTGAGCTCGTCGCGCGTCGCGTCGTCGATGTGGTCCAGACCAAAGCGGCTGATGACCCGGTCCAGGTTGCGGCGATGCAGCGCGTCGAGCTTGCAAAACGGCCGTTGTCCGCTGCGAACCTCTTCCATCGCCGGCTGGTACTGTGCGCGCCAGGCGTCGGCGAACGCTTCCCAGTCGATCGCGACGCCCAGAGGCGACAGCAGCTCGCGGCTCTCGCGCGCGATCGAGCCTCGCCAGTCGACCAGGGTGCCGAACACATCGAAGAACAGTGCCCGCAGTGTTTGCATGCTTTCCTCGCCGAGGCGCGCGCATCGTTGACCCGACGCGATCGCGCCGAGGTGACTTATGATTTTACGGATGGCCCAACCGGAGAAGCGCGCGATGTCTCAGCAGACCTGGACTGCGGTCGATCACTACCTGGACGACGTGCTGGTGGGCCACGACGCGGCCCTCGATGCGGCGCTGCGAGAGAGCGCGGAGGCAGCACTGCCGCCGATCAACGTCGCGCCGACCCAGGGCAAGCTGCTCAACCTGCTGGCGCGCTCGATCGGGGCCCGCTCGATCCTGGAGATCGGCACGCTCGGCGGCTACAGCACGATCTGGCTCGCCCGCGCGCTGCCCGCGGACGGACGTCTGATCACTCTGGAAATCGATCGCAGGCACGCCGAAGTGGCGCGGGCCAACATCGCCCGGGCCGGGCTGGAGCAGCGCGTCGAGGTCCGGGTGGGGCGAGCCCTCGATGCGCTGGCGCAGCTCGGCGAGCAGGCGGCAGGACCGTTCGACCTGTTCTTCATCGATGCCGACAAGCCGAACATCCCGGCTTACTTCAGCTGGGCGCTGCGCCTGGCCCGGCCGGGCAGCCTGATCGTGGTCGACAACGTGGTGCGGGACGGCGCCGTGATCGAGGCTGACAGCGCCGACGCCAGCGTGCAGGGCGTGCGCAGGCTGAACGAGCTGATGGCGTCGGAGCCGCGCGTTGCCGCAACCGTGATCCAGACCGTCGGCGTCAAGGGCTACGACGGCTTCGCGCTGGCGCTGGTGACCCGACTCTGACGCCGGCGCTCAGGGGCCAGAATCGGGGGTCAGAGTCTCAGTCCGGCCCCGAATCCCGGGATTGATCGCGCCGCTGCGCTCTTTTCCGGGCAACGCCCGCGGCCGGTTGCGCCACCCTAGCAGAGGGCCGTTGCAACGTCTGCGGTTGACGTCTGCGCTTGACCCACCCAATCCGCACTCGTCGCTAAAGCCAAGTCGCTGGCCGACGCCTGGCGAGACAGAGGCTATGGAATCGAAGGTGAGCGGGCCAATTCCCCTCGAAGTCCTCGGAATTCCGGCGCAGCAGCCGTTGGATGTGCTCGCCTCAGAGCTCGGCTGCGTATTCTGGCTGACCGGACCGGATGGGCGCCGCCTGCTGTACGTGACCTCCAGCTGCGAGCAGATGTGGGGAACGCCGGCGCACGTGCTGTATCAGAACCCGCTCGCACTGCTCGAGCATATACATCCCGATGACCGCGATCGCGCGGCGCGAGCGATAGCGTCCGGCTCGGCGGCGAGCCAAGCTCTCGAATACCGGGTCGTGCGCGCCGACGGCAGCATTCGCTGGATCATGGAGCGCATGCGCCGCGTGCGCGACGCCGCTGGCAAGCTGCAGTACATCGGCGGCTTCGCCTCCGACATCACCGAGATCAAAACAACGGCGGCCGCGCTGGCGTCTTCCGAGACGCGCTTCGAGTCGACCTTTGAGAACGCCGGAGTCGGTCTGGCCCATTGCGGGATGGACGGGCGCTGGATCCGGGTGAACCAGGCCGCCTGCGCGTTGCTCGGCTATCCCCGCGAGGAGCTGGTCGGGCAGCACTTCAAGAATGTCGTGCATCCGCAAGACGCGGAGCGCAGCCTGGCGGTGGCGCGGGGAATCGCCCGGGGCGGGGCGGCCTCGTTTACTCACGAGGTGCGCTACGTGCGAAAGGACGGCACCGTCCTGTGGGTGAAGAGCTCGGGCGTGTTTGTGCCGGCGGCCGGTTGCGACTGTGAACACGTGATCGTCGCCATGTCCGAGATCACGCAGCTCAAGGCGACCGAAGACGCGCTTCGCCGGAGCGAGGCGCACTTGGCGGCCGTGCTGGACAACTCGCAGGACCTGGTCTGGGCGGTCGATGCCGGCCACCGCTTGACCCGGTGGAACACCGCGTTTTCCCGCTCGGCTGCGCTGGCGCTGGGAACCGAGGCTTCGCAGCGGGCGTTGCAGGTCGGACAACCCTTTCCGACGCGGGCGGTCGACGCCTGGCGCCGGCTGTTCAACCGCGCGTTGACCGGCGAAAGCTTCCGGATCGAGACCAATCTGACCCGGAAAGGCGCCGATCCCGGCGTCTTCGAAGTTTCGTTCAGCCCGGTGCAAGACGCATCCGGGGTGGCGGTGGGAGTGGCCTGCTTCGGGCGCGACGTGACCGAACGGATACGCACCGCTCAGGAACTGGCGCGCCAGCGCACGTTCCTGCACGACGTGATCGATGGGAGCCAGTCGCTGATGTTCGCGAAGGACCGGGGCGGCCGCATCCTGCTGGCCAACCAGGCCTTTGCGGATTTGTGCGGCAGCTCCGTCTCCGACATCGTGGCGGCCGGGGCGGAACGCGATTTTCTGCGCAGCGTCCTCGCGCAGTTTGCCGCCGGCGACGACGAGGTGCTGGCAGAAGGACGGGAGGTCATCCTGCCGGAACTGCAGTACACGACGGCCTCGCGTCAGGCCAGGATATTTGCCGTCAGAAAGCGTCCTATCACCCCCCCGGGGTCTGCCGAGCCCTCGGTGCTCACTTATGCGCGCGACATCACCGACCTGAAGATCGCCGAAATGGGGATCTGCGCGATCAACGCGGACCTGGAAATCCGGGTGGAAACCCGAACGCGCCAATTGCAGCAGGCTCTGGCCGATCTGGCGTCCCGGACGCGCGAGGTGGGGATCGCGAAGGACGCGGCGGAAGCGGCCAGCCGCGCCAAGTCCGCCTTCCTGGCTGCGATGAGCCACGAAATCCGCACTCCGATGAACGGGGTGATCGGGATGGTCGACCTGCTGCGCGAAACGGCGCTGTCCGAATCGCAGCAGGACTGCGTCGATACGATCCGAGAATCCGCCTATGCCCTGCTGACGATCATCGACGACGTGCTGGATTTCTCGAAGATCGAGGCCGGCCGCATGGAGCTGGAGTTGACCCGCCTCGATCCTGCCCTGATCGTGCGGCGCGTCTGCAACACGCTGGCGGCCGCCGCCGAAAAGGCCGGCGTGGTGCTGCAGCCGACGTTCGGCCCCGACCTGCCCGACGCGGTGCTGGCCGATCCGGTGCGACTGCGCCAGATATTGCTGAATCTTGCCGGCAACGCGATCAAGTTCTCGGGCAAGAGCGAGCGTCACGCCGGTCGCGTCGAGGTCTCAATCGAGGCGGCTGCCGGCGGCGGCGACCGGGTCGATCTGCGATTCGCGATCCGCGACAACGGGATCGGGATGACGCGGCAGGAAGTCGAGCGCCTGTTCAGGCCGTTCACGCAGGCGGAAAGCTCGATGACGCGTCGCTTCGGCGGAACCGGTCTGGGACTGTCCATCTGCAAGCAGCTCACCGATCTGATGCACGGAACGATCAACGTGCAAAGCGAACCCGGGGTCGGTTCGACCTTCCGCGTGACCGTGCCGACGCGCCTCGACACGAGCGCGCCACCCGTGGCCGCGCAAGCACCGGCGCGGGCCACACCGCGGCCCGATCTGCCGGCCAACGGCAGCGGCCCGGCGCGCGAGCAGCTCAGGATTCTGGTCGTCGAGGACAACGAGCTCAATCAGAAGGTGACGCTGCGCCAGCTGCGCGTGTGCGGATTCGATGCCGACCTGGCTTGCGACGGCCGGGCGGCGCTGGAACGGTGGCGCGGCGGCGACTACGCACTGATCCTGACCGACCTGCACATGCCCGAAATGGACGGCTATGAGCTGGCGCGCGAGATCCGCCGGGCCGAAGGGGCCCAGGCCCGCGTGCCGATCGTCGCCTTCACCGCCAACGCGATCAAGGGCGAAGCCGCCAATTGCCGGGCCGCCGGGATGGACGACTGCCTGACCAAGCCGGTTCAGCTGGCGGATCTGAAGGCGATGTTGCACAGGTGGACACACATACAGGAGTGAACATGGACAGCGATAGAGGCGCGCCATTCGAGGCCGACGAAGGCTGCTGCCGCCTCGCGACCTACGACGAGTCGGTTCTGCTCGGCCTGCTGGACGGCGATGCGCAGCTTGCGGCCGAGGTGCTGAGCGACTTCGCTGCGGCCCTGCAGCGCGGTTCCGACCAGATCGAGGCGGCGTTTCGCGACGGCCGGGCGCAGGACCTGGTTTTGGTGGCGCACCGTTTGAAATCCACCGCCCGCACGGTCGGCGCGCTGCAGCTCGGTGAGCTGTGCGAACGGCTGGAGGCGCAAGCCAGCCGCGGACCGGTCGAAAGTCTGCACAGGACTATGCTGGCGGTCAGGGTGGAGATCAGCGCCGTCTCGAAACGGCTCGATACCACCGGCACTTAGACTTTCATGTCCGACGCACGAACCGATTCGACCCGCCGCGCTCGCCCGACCGCCTCGATCCTGGTGGCCTCGGACGGGCACACCAACGCGAAGGTCGTGTCCGACCTGCTCTCGCAGGAGTTCGACGGCGTGCGCCCGTCCTGGGTGCCCGAATCGGCCGTATCCGACTACGACGCCTGCCGCCCCCAGGTGCTGGTGCTCGCCTTCGAAGAGCTGGAAAAGGCAGAAACCTATTACCTGGGACTGTACCGGCACAGCCAGGCCATCCGTGTGCAGCCGCACCGCACCATCATTCTGTGTCACAAGGACGACGTGAAGCGCGTGTTCGAGCTGTGCCGCACCGAGCACTTCGACGACTACATCCTGTTCTGGCCGATGTCCTACGACGGCTATCGCGTCCCGATGGCCGTGTACAGCGCGCTGCGGCACCTGTCGGCCTTGACGTCCGCCCCGGGCTATCCGCGCGAGGTCGTCGAGGGTGCGCGCCGCCTGGGTACGATCGGCGAGTTCCTCGACGGCCGCCTGGCCGCCGGCGCACAGCACATCGACACGATCCGCTCCGCGGCGCAGCGGGCCGGCCAGGGCGGAAACGCCGGGGCGGCCGTGCAGGCGGTCGCCGATGCGGTGGCGCCCGCGAGCCGCTGGATCGACGAACTGCAGGCGGACGCTGCGCCCTACGTGCAGGCGGCCCAATCGATGCGGTCGGTGGCGGAGCAGAAACTGTATCGGATACTGATCGTCGACGACGAAGCATTCCAGCGCGAGCTGCTGGCCAAGTATCTGAGGAGTCAACCGTGCGAGCTGATGTTCGCCGCCGACAGCTCCGAGGCGTTCGCGCTGGCGATGGCTAACCGGCCGGACCTGATCCTGATGGACATCGTGCTGCCGAGCGTCGACGGGCTGGAGGCGACCCGCCGCATCCGTGCGCACCCGGAGCTGGCCAAAGTGCCCGTCGTGGTGCTCACCGGAAGGTTCGGACAGGCAGCGGCGGCCGACAGCGAGCGCGCTGGAGCGACCGATTTTCTGGTCAAGCCGGTCGACCGCAACGTGCTGGTGACCAAAGTGCGGGAGATTCTGGCCGCAGCGCCGAAGTCAAGCTGATCGATCGCGTCTCAGAAGAGCGCAACGAGCTCCTTGTCGCTGCCCTTCCACCAGCCCTCCTGATCGACCAGGCGGGCCATGCGCTGCGCGTCGCCCGAGCGTCGGGACGGCTTCAGGCGGTGTTGCCCCTTCAGCATCGCCGTGCACTCGGTGGCTGCAACGGGGCGCGAGAAATAGTAGCCCTGCACTTGGTCGCAGTCGTTCGCAACCAGGAACGCCAGTTGCGCGGCGGTCTCCACGCCTACCGCGACGACCCTCAGCTGCAGGCAGTGCGCCATCGTGATGATCGCCTTCGCGATCGCGGCGTCATCCGGACTGTCGGCGACCTGGTCGATGAACGAGCGGTCGATCTTGATCGAATCGGCCGGAAAGCGTTTCAGGTAACTCAGGCTGGAGTAACCGGTGCCGAAATCGTCGATCGCGATGCGCACGCCGAGCGCCTTCAGGTCGCGCAGGGCGGGCACGATGTCCTCGCCATGACCCATCGCCGTGCCTTCCGTGATCTCGATCTCGAGCAGGCGGGGATCGACCTCAAATTCGGCCAACGCCCGCCTGACGGCACCGGCCATGTCCTGGCGCTGGAACTGGGTTGCCGACAGATTGATCGCGATCGGCAGCGGCGTGACGCCCTCTTCCCGCCAGGCGTGGATCTGCCGGCAGGCCGCGCGTAGGACCCATTCCCCGACGTTGACGATCAGGCCGGTTTGCTCGAGCAGCGGAATGAACTCGTCGGGCGCGACCAGCTCCTGCCCCGGGCGCTGCCAGCGGATCAGGGCTTCGAATCCGTCGACCTGGCCGCTTTCAAGGCTGACCTTGGCCTGAAACTGCAGTACGAATTCCTCGCGCGCCAGCGCGCGTCGCAGATTCGTCTCCAGCTCGAGACTTTCCCGGCCCCGCCCGTTGGGCTGCGACGTGAGAATGCTTGTTCCTGGCATGGCAAGGGGCGCGTGACGCCCAATCCTCGGTTTGGCGGCTCGACCCACTGCAAGATTCGCAGCCAGCCGGTCCGCTGCTCTGACAGCTTCCCATTACCTCTTTCGGCCGCGGCCAGTTCATCTGTAGCTGTTGCCGACGCGGTCTTGCGACAGATAAAACGGGGGTCACAATGCACGGTCGGACCGGATAAGCTGCCTCGCGGACCTATCTGCCCCGAGTCGCTGCGGCGCCAGCGTGATCGGCCGCACTGGCCATCAGCTGGTGGCGGGCGGCTGACACCGGCGCGGTGTCGACACTCGAGAACAGCCACAGCACGCTGCTCAGCACCAGCGTGGAGGCCAGCGCGGCGGCAGCGACGCACATCAGACGGGACTGGATGCGGTTTGCGGTATTGAGGTTCATCGTCTGTCTCCCGGATTCGGCCGGTGCGGCGCACCGGTCTCGACGGGTGTCACTGTGCGGCCGACGATGCCTTTAAGTCCTTCAATGGGCTGAATCAGGGGCTTAAACGTTCTGAGGCGGCCCGAGCGCCTTGAAATAGACCGTCGTTGCGCACAGCCCGCCGCCGGGCCAGAGCGCATACCCCGGGATGGTCCCGCAACGCTGCCAGCCCAGGCGTTCGTACAGACGAGCGGCGGCGCCGTCAGCCGTGTCCAGCACCAGCAGCGACCGGCCCGCGTCCCGCGCTGCCTGCTCGGCCGCCGTCATCAGGGCGGCGCCGATGCCGCGTCGGCGCGCGCTGCGATGCACCAGCATCTTGGACACCTCGCCCCGATGCGGCTGATTCTCGGCCTGTGCCCACACCAGCTGCACGGTGCCAATGATGCGTTGGTCGCCATCCTGCGCCACCAGCAGCACCCGGTCCAGGCGCGCCAGGCCGTCGGCAACGGCGCGCCAGAACGCCTCGGCCTTCAGAGGCGCCAGCGGGTGCATGAAGCTCACCGAGGCGCCGCCGTCGACGCAATCGATCAGCACATCGCACAGCTGGGCCAGATGAAGCGGATCGTCCAGCGAGTCCAGGCGCCGGACGCGGGCAGCCTCTGTCATACGGGGTTTTTCGCAGATGTCGGTACGCGGATCGTAATCAGTTCCGCGAGGCCGGCACGGGCGCGTCGCTCTCGCGCGGGGGATGCAGACGCAGGAAGGCGTCGGCGGCATCGCGCGCGCGCCGCCGCACTTCGCCCGGGCCGGGCCGGCCGGCCAGCCCCAGCATCAGGCCGACCATCAGGTCTTCCCACAGAAGCGCCATGAACTGCCTGGCCATCCGGTCCGGATCGGCGCCGTTCAGCAGACCGGCCGACTGCGCCTGTTCCAGGATTTCCTGCAGCGCCGTGCGCGCGGCCTTGCGTCCGAACACGTCGAGCGCCTGCGCCACTTCGGCCGACCGGTCGGCCTCAGCCACGGCCAGGCGGAACACCGCGATCACGTCGGGATCGCTGATCTCGGCCAGCAGCACCGACCCGAACGCGACCAGCGCCGCATGAAGGTCCCGGCGGTCGCGCACCGCGGGCCGCTCCGCCGGCAGCCGCATTCTCTTGGAGCGTTCGGCAATGCAGGCAACCAGCATCTGCTGCTTGCTGCCGAACAGCGCGTACAGCTCGCGCTTGGAGACCTTGGCGCGGGTGGCGATCTCCAGCGTGCTGGCCTGCGTGTAACCGTGTTCCGTGAACGCCGCGAAAGCGGCGCTCAGGATGCGGTCGCGGACGAACTGTCCGGCCGTGGTTTCCCCGCCCTTGCTGGCTTCCGACTTGACCCGGGCCAAGATCACCCCCTTGACATGGTACCGACCGGTACCGTAGGATGCGCCACGTTGGTACCAAACGGTACCACAGGTTCGAGTGGAGGTGAAGATGATGGCGACAGTGGATCCGACGACGCGCCAGGCGGGGCCCGCCGCGACGGCGACGGTGGTCCGCCTGGACCGGGTTACAAAGACATATCGCTCGGGCGCAGTCGATGTTCCCGCGGTCAAGGGCATCAGCCTGCAGATTCCGTACCACCGCTTCTCGGTCGTGATCGGTGCCTCCGGCAGCGGCAAGACGACGCTGTTGAACATCATCGGCTGCATCGATTCGCCCGGCAGCGGCACGGTCGAGGTGTGCGAGCAGAAGGTCGGCGAACTTGGCGATGAGGCCCTGTCCGACTTCCGCGCCCGCAACATCGGCTTCATCTTCCAGACCTTCAGCCTGGTGCCGGTTCTTTCCGCCTACGAGAACGTCGAGTACCCGCTGTTGCTGGTGAACATGCCGGCGGCCGAGCGGCGCGAGCGCACGCTGGCCATGCTGGAGGCGGTGGGCCTGACCGCGCACGCCCGGCGGCGCCCCAACGAGCTTTCAGGGGGACAGCGGCAGCGCGTTGCGATCGCGCGCGCGCTGGTCAAGGGTCCCCAGGTGGTGCTGGCGGACGAACCGACCGCCAACCTGGATTCGGCCACCGGCGCTTCGATCATCGAGCTGATGCGGCGCGTCCAGGAGCAGTCGCGCACCACCTTCATCTTTGCGACCCACGATCCTCAACTGATGTCGCACGCCGACGAGATCTATTCGATCCGGGACGGAGAGCTGATCGACCACCGCCATGGAGGGGCACGATGAACATGCTGCTGAAAATCGCATTCCGCAATCTGCTGCGCAACCTGCGTCGCTCGACGATGACGGGGTCGGCCGTGGCCGCCGGCGCGCTGGCGATGCTGCTGTTCGGCGGGTTCGCTTCGTACATTTTCGCGGGACTGGAGACCAACAATGTGCAGCGGATCGGCCATCTGACCGTATTCCGCGATGGGTACTTCCTGCTGGGCGCGGGCAATCCGGCCGCTTACGGGATCGACCACTACCAGGATGTGATGACGCTGATCGGCCGCGATCCGGTGCTCGGTCCGATGATCAACGTCATGACGCCGACCCAGTCGCTGGTGGGCATTGCGGGCAATTTCAGCGGCGAGGTGGACGCGTCCAAGACGTTCCTCGGCGTCGGCTTGATTCCGTCCGATCGGGAACGGATGCGGCAATGGGACGAATTCGGCGCCAGCCGGCGCTTCGAGGCCGACGCGAGGATGTCGGACAACGAGCCGGCGCGCGGATTGATCGGGGTCGGGCTGGCCCGCGTGCTGGGCCTGTGCGCTCCGCTCGGACTGCCGGGCTGCCCCCGGCTGCCGCCCGCTGACGCATCGTCGGCGCCCGGCGCGTCGGCCGTGCACGAGGACATTGCCGATCTGGCCGCGCACGATCTGGGCGGTGACCGTGCGGGCTCCAGGCAGATGCCCGAGATCGATCTTCTGGCGGCGACCAGCGGCGGTGCGCCCAACGTGGTCCGGCTCACGGTCAGCGGCGGCGAGCCGCAGGGCGTCAAGGAACTCGACGAGAACTACGTCGCGATGCCCCTGGCGCTCGCGCAGCAGCTGGTTTACGGCCGCGGAGAGCACAAGATAACTGGCATCCAGCTGCAGCTTCGCCGCAGCGAGGACCTGACGGCGGCGCGGGCCCGCCTGGCGGCCCTGTTCAGCCAGAACCATCTGAACCTGGACGTGCGCGACTTCGGCGAACTGACGCCGTTCTATGGACAGGTCGTGAAAATGTTCAGTTCGATTTTTCTGTTCATCGCACTGGTGATGGGCGTGATCGTGCTGTTCGCGGTCGTCAACACGATGACGATGAACGTGATGGAGCGGACCAACGAGATCGGAACGATCCGCGCGATGGGCGTGCGCCGTAGCGGGATCCGCTCGCAGTTCACGATCGAGGGTTCGCTGATCGGAGCCATCGGGGCCACCACCGGAGCGGTGCTTGCGCTGCTGGTGGCCGCGCTCATCAACCACGCCGGGCTGACGTGGATTCCGCCGGGCAATGTCAACGAAGTGCCGCTGCGCCTGGACGTGGCGGGCCGGCCGCTGCTGGTGATCGGAGCCTGGATCGGTCTGGCGCTGGTGGCGATGGTGGCGGCATTGCTTCCGGCCAACCGGGCGGCGCGGCTGCCGGTGGTCGATGCTTTGAGACACGTGTGAGGCAACCATGAACTGGCTTACCCGGATCGTTTTCAGTGCGCTGGCGCTGTTCGCCGCCGACGCGGCCCTCGCTCAGACGGCGCAGGAGATCGTCGCGGCAACGGACCGCGTGAGAAACCCCGACCAGCCCTTCCGCAGCGTGCTGACGCTCACCGAGTACGTCGGCGGCAAGGAACGGGATCACGACGTCCTGGCGGTCTACTCCAAGGTGGACCCGACCAGCGGGCAATTCCGCAACCTGGTGCAGTACCTGGAGCCGGCGCGCGATGCCGGCAAGCGGGTCCTGCTGGACGGCCATTCGCTGTGGTTCTTCGACCCGGACTCCAAGGTCAGCGTGCGCATCTCGCCGCAGCAGCGCCTGATCGGGCAGGCCGCGGTCGGCGACATCCTGACCGTGAACCTGTCGATCGACTACACCGCCAGCATGGTCGGGGTGGAAGCGATCGACGACGCAGCGCGAAAGTCGCGTCAATGCTGGCACCTGGAGCTGAAGGCCGCCAATGATCTGGCCACTTACAGCCGCGTCGAATACTGGGTCGAGCAGGGCAGCTTTTATCCGGTCAAAGGCAAGTTCTATTCGGACAGCGGTCGATTGCTGAAGATCGTGTACTTCCGCAATTTCTCGCAGCGCCTCGGCTCGATACGACCCGTCGAACAGATCATCATCGATGCGGTCGACACGTCGCTCGCCACCACGGCCGCCTTCGGCGAGTCCGCTTTCCGGGATGTTCCGGAAGGCTGGTTCCAGCGCGACTACCTGCCGCGCTTGCAGATCAAATGAGGGCGTGGGGCTGGCCGGCGTTGCTGCTGGCAGCGGCGCTGGGATGGGCAGTGGCGCGGGCCGACGAGCCGCCGGGCGAAAACAGGGATCTGGACCTGATCCCGAAGGCGGCCCAGACGCCGCAAGCTGCGGCGCCCGAGGCACCGGCCCCGGCCGGCACGACCCGGAAGCTGTACCTGGAGAACGCGTTCACTCAATCCTGGACGCGGGACGGTCTGCTGGTGCCGCTGCCGCCGCCGCGCCCCTCGGCCTGGCAGGAGCGGCTGCTGCTGGATGTGCGCGACGAATGGCGCGTGGGAAGCAACGTCGGTCTGACCTACAGCGGGCGCCTGAACCTGCGCGCCGAGGACGGGCTGGACTTTCCGAGTCACCAGAACGTCACCAACGATCTGCGCGAGGCGTACGCGAGCTGGGAGCCGTTCGAACGCACATTCGTGGACGCCGGCCGCATCAACCTGAAAAGCGGCGTCGCCCTGGGGTTCAATCCGACCGATTTCTTCAAGACCCGTGCGGTGGTCGAGCCGCTCTCGGTCGATCCGGTCGTGCTGCGCGAAGATCGTCTCGGCACGCTGATGGCGCGCGTGCAGCGGATCTGGGCCGGGGGTTCGTTCACAGCGGCCTACGCGCCCGAAGTCGCATCGATCAGCCCGATTTACAACGATTCCAACCTGCACAGCTTCGACCCGATGTTCGATCGGACCAACGCGCAGGACCGCTTCCTGTTGAAAGGCAGCGTCGACCTCGGAAGCAGCTTGAGCCCCGAATTGCTCGCCTATCACGACAACGGGCGCACCCGCTGGGGATTGAATCTGACCGAAAGCGTCGGCCAGAGTGTGGTGGCCTACGCCGAATGGTCGGGCGGGCGGCGCTCCAGCCTGATCGACGAGGCGCTGAGCTTCGGGCGTGCGAGCGGTACGCTGCCGGCTGGCGCGCCCAGCGTGCTGCCCAGTGACTCGCGGCAGCATTTCCGCAACGAGCTGGCGGCAGGCGCCTCGTACACGCCGAGCGAAACCAAGATCACCTTCAACCTCGAATACCATTTCAACGAGGCCGCTTTCTCGGGGCGGGACTGGAACAACTGGTTCCTGGCGGGCACCGGCACACACAGGGGCTCGCCGGTTGCCGGCCAGCTCTGGTACATCCGCGGTTACGCGGCCGACCAGCAGGAGCCGGTCGGCCGCAATTCGATCTTCCTGCGCGCGGACTGGGTCGACGCCTTCGTTCCGAAGCTGGAGCTGACCGGCTTCGTCGACACCGATGTGGTGGACGGTTCGGCCCGGCTCCAGGTGACGGCCGATTACTACCTGTCGGACCACTGGACGATCGGTGGTCTGGTGCTGGCAGAACTGGGCGCCCGGCGCTCGGACTTCGGCAGCCTGGCGCAGGGCGGAAGCGTCCTCGCGAAGGTCGCGCGCTATTTCTGATCCGGCTCGGCGCGCGCCTCGTGCGTTTCGCCGGGTTTCTGGAGCTGCGCGCTCAGCAGCATGTGAAGCGCCGCCGCTAGCATGAGCACCGCCAGCACGCCTCCGAGGTACAGCATCGCGAACCAGCCGAGCCGCGACCACAGCGAAGAGCGCTCCGGCACGTCTTTCATCAGTGATAGCCCTCGTCGCCGTGACGCACTTTGCCGCGGAACACCCAGTAAGACAGCGCCGTGTAGGAAAGAATGATGGGCAGGATGATTGCCACACCGACGAGCGTGAAAATCTGACTTGAGCGGGGCGCCGAAGCAGCCCAGATGCTCAGGGTCGGCGGCACGATGTTCGGAAAGATGCTGATCAGCAAGCCACTGTAGCCGAGAAAAATGATAGCTTCCATCAAGATGAACGCGCGCGCCTCGTGGCCGGAATCCGCGGAGCGGAAGATGCCGATGACGCAGACCAGCACGAGCAGCGGTACCGGCGCAAAGTAAACGAAGTTGTGTCCGCCGAACCAACGTTGCGCGACGGTTGGTTGACCGAGCACGGTCCACAGGCTGATGACTCCAATGATTGAGAGCAGTACCAACGACGAGGGCTTCAGTAACGTCCGCATGCGCCGTTGTAGATCGCCATCGGTCTTCAAGACGAGCCAACCGCAGCCGAGCGTCGCGTAGGTGACCAGGAGTCCCAGCCCGCAGAACACCGAAAACGGCGACAGCCAGCCGAACGGGTCGCCAGCAAATCTGCCATCGACAATCTTGATGCCCTGCAGCAGCGTGCCGAGGATCATGCCCTGGCAGAACGTCGCCGCTCCCGATCCCATGATGAAGGCGAGATCCCAAAGGTTCCGCGTGCGCTGCGCCTTGGCGCGAATCTCGAACGCGACGCCGCGGAAAATCAGCCCGCAAAGCATCGCTATCACCGGAAGATAGACGGCCGGAAGCAACGTGGAGTATGCGACGGGAAATGCTCCGTAGAGGCAAGCGCCGCCGAACACGAGCCAAGTCTCGTTGCCGTCCCAGACCGGAGCGACCGTGTTCAGCATGACCTCTCGGTCGCCTTCGCGATCAAAGAACGGAAACAGAAGGCCAATACCGAGATCGAAACCATCCAGCAGCAGGTAGAGGAACACGCCGAGGCCGACGATGCCTGCCCATATGGTCGGAAGATCGATCGTCACGAGTGGCTCACTCGTCGATCGGATCGGTGGCGCGCGACATCGGTCGGCGGTCGAAGCGTGCAATGCCCTTGCCGAGGTCGCCCTGTACGTCGGCCGCCGGGTCGCCAACATCCGGTCCCTTCGCCATCAGCTTCAACATGTAGTAGACGCCCGTGCCGAAGACGAGGAAATAGACAATGATGAACATCAACAGCGACGTCCCGACTTGTTGCGAAGACAAAGGCGAGGCAGCATCCGCGGTGCGCAGCACGCCGTAGACGACCCAGGGTTGGCGTCCAACTTCGGTGGTGATCCAGCCCGCGAGCAATGCGATCAGACCCGACGGCCCCATGGCCAGGGCGAAGCGTTGGAACCAGCGTGCGTCATGGAGTCTGTTGCGCAAGCGCAGCACCAGTCCGAGCACCCCGAGCAGGAGCATCAGCAGGCCCATGCCGACCATGATGCGGAAGCTCCAGAACACGATGGTCGAATCGGGGCGGTCCTCGGGCGCGAACTCCTTCAGGCCACGGATTTCGCCACTCCAGGTGTTCGTCAGGATCAGGCTGCCCAGATGGGGAACCGATAAGGCGTATTTCGTTCGCTCCTGCTGCATGTCTGGCCACCCGACGAGATTCAGTGACGTGCCACCCTTCTCTGTTTCCCACAGGCCTTCGATCGCAGCGATCTTGGCCGGTTGGTGCTCGAGCGTATTGAGGCCGTGCGCGTCCCCAGCGATCATCTGGATCGGCGCGGCCACGAGGATCATGCCGACCGCCATCGAGAATGACTTCCTGATGCCCTCGCCGCTGCGGCCGTTGAGCAGGTGCCACGCGGCGCTGCCCGCCACGATGGTCGCTGCCACAATGAAGGCCGCAAGCGACATATGAACGAGGCGGAACGGGAACGATGGATTGAAGACGATTTTCAGCCAGTCGAGCGGCACGACGGTGCCGTCCACGATGTTGAAGCCTTGAGGCGTCTGCATCCAACTGTTCGAAGCAAGGATCCAGAACGCCGAGAACAACGTACCCAGCGCGACCATGGCCGTGGCGAGAAAATGCAGGCGTACACCGACGCGCTTCCAGCCGAACAGCATGATGCCGAGGAAACCGGCTTCGAGGAAGAACGCTGTCAAGACCTCGTAGGTGAGCAGCGGTCCGTTGACGGAGCCGGCGACGCGGGAGAAGCCGGCCCAGTTTGCGCCGAACTCGTAGCTCATCACGACACCGGAGACGACGCCCATGCCGAAACCGACTGCGAAAATCTTCGACCAGAAGAAAAAGAGTTGGCGATAAACCAACTTGCCGGTTCGCAGCCACAGGCCCTCGAGCACGGCGAGATAGTTCGCGAGGCCGATGCTGATCGCGGGGAAGATAATGTGGGCCGAGATCGTGAACGCGAATTGCAGCCGCGCGAGTACCAGGGCGTCACTCGTCTCGGGCATCAGACTCGCACTCCTCTCCCAACCGCACCGCGCAGGCGCCATCGAGATTCTGCGCGTCTTCCACACGTCACGCAGGCCGCCACAGGCCCCTCTCTAGGGAATCGGGCTGATCGATACGCCGACGCCCTGTATCGGGCCGAGCGGATTGTGCGTGACCTGCTCATTCCTGACGTTCGGCTGCCCGCCCGCCAGCGCGAACACGGCCATGTCGTCGACGAAGACGATCAGCCCGCTGAAGGTCCAGCCGGTGGTGAGCGTACGCCGGCGAAAGTTCAGAAGGTCCAGCCAGAAGCTTCCTATGCGCTTGGTGTCCGTCTGGTGAACCTCGATCGCGTATGCGGTACAACGCTTGCCGGCATTGAGGCAATCGGCAATGCCGCGCTCCAGGTGCTCGGGCGGAACGGCGGCCACGGCATTGAATCGCTGCAGCAGGTCCGTGTAACTGAGGATCGTGATCGAATGGTTGACGCTGGGATCGATTTTCCGGTCGCCGAGGTCCTGGCGCGTGGTCTGGTAAGGCACGATGTGGTCGATCGCGGTGTAAGCGTCCTCGTAACTGGACCATGGTTGAATCGTATGGTCGACGCCGGAGGGCAGCAGGGTCTTGCAGCCGGCCGGAGTCGCCAGCAGCGGCACCAGCAGCGCCAGCGTCGGGATGCGGGCTCGCGGCCTCGCCGGTCGCAACGGGTGCTCGTCGGTGGCCGCGGCGCGCTGGTCGTCCATGCGTGCTCCGAAGATAGCGGTCTTGCGCCGCAGCTTAACGTGCGCGCCGCAGTCGGGCGAGCATTGGCGCAGCGGCGGCATGGCCGCGAAGGGCACGCGCTCTCGGTTATCGTAGCGGGCACGATGCTTCTGGCGGATGGACGCAGGATCGGATGCCTGGAAGTCGGAAGGGCCGACGGTTTTCCGATCTTCCATTGTCACGGCAACGGCTCGTCGCGCCTGGAAGTGGTGCTGTTGGCCGATCTGGCGAGCGCGGCGGGCGTGCGCCTGATCGGACTGGATCGGCCCGGCGTTGGCCATTCGGACCCGGCGCCGGGACGCACGCTGATCGACTGGCCGGACGACGTTGCTCAGGTCGCCGACCGACTGCAGATCGAGCGCTTCGGGATCGAGGGCGTGTCCGCCGGCGGCGCCTACGCGCTCGCCTGCGCCGACCGGATGGCCGATCGGCTCACGGGATGCGCGCTGGTGAGCTCGATGTGTCCACCCGAACTGTTGCAACAGGCTGCGCCGGTCTGGATGGGCGGGGCCTGCTGGATGGCCCGGCATTTTCCCGAGGTGGTCCGCGCCGCCATGCGGGCGGCCCTGCCCGATTCGCTGTCCGGTGAGGCCGGAGCGGACCGGCGCCTGCTTCGAATCGCCTCGGTGCTGGGCAGACCCGACCGGGACGTGCTGCACCGGGCCGGCGTCAGGAAGGCGCTGGCGCGCTCGATGCTCGAGGGCCGCCGCCAGGGCCCGGCGGCCAGCCGCAACGAGATCCTGGCGTTGCTGTGCAACTGGAACCTGCGCATCGAGCAGATCGCGTTGCGCCGGATCTTTCTGTGGCACGGCCAGCGCGATCGCCTGGTCCCGATCGGACCGGCCCGGCTGCTGGCCGGCAGGCTGCCGCATTGCACGGCGGTGTTTTACGCCGATGAAGGTCACTTTTCGACGCTGGCGAACCACGCGCAGGACGTGTTCGCCGCGCTGGGCGGTTGATCTGGTCGCCGCAGCGGGCATCGCGGCCGTGGCTCTGCTGGGCCTGCTGGTACTGGTCTACCTGCGGCAGGAAGCGCTGATATTTTTCCCGCAGCCACTTACGGCCGATTACGACTTCGCATTGCCGGGAGTCGACGAAGTCCGGATCCCGGTTGACGGAGCCACCCTCTCGGCCCTGCATCTGACGCTGCCGCAGCCCAAGGGTCTGGTGTTTTTTCTGCACGGCAATGCCGGCAACCTGACCGACTGGTTCGTCGACACGCCGTTTTACTGGGCCACCAACGTGGATGTCTTCATGATCGACTACCGGGGCTACGGCAAGAGCACCGGGCGAATCCAGAGCGAGGCCCAGTTGCACCAGGATGTGGCCGCCGCATGGCGCCACATCGCGCCCCGCTACCAGGGTCGGCGCAAGATCATCTACGGTCGCTCGCTCGGCACTGCGCTGGCAGCGCGCCTGGCCGCTCAGGTGCAGCCCGATTTGACCGTGCTGGTTTCACCGTACTGGAGCCTGGTCGAGCTCGCTCACCTGCACTACCCCATCTTGCCGGCGGCGTTGCTGCGCTACCCGTTGAAGACGTTCGAGGACATCGGCCGGATCGAGGGCCCGGTTCTGATGATTCACGGTGAGCAGGATGCGCTGATACCGTTCGACCACAGCGTCCGTTTGCTGGCGCTGGCTCGCCACGCCGAGCTGGTGCGGATCAACGACGGCGGCCACAACGACCTGCAGGAATTCGATTCGTACACGCGCGCCATCGCCGACGCCCTCGGTCGCATCCACTGAACGGTCTAGGGATTTCGACCTAAGTCCGTCGAAAGGACTCCCACAAAGGAAGTAGCGCGCTTAATGTTGATACCAACAATGCGGCGCTATAAAGCGTGCAGCGAGTCCGACAGCGTGCGCCTGCGATCGGGCCGTCCGAGCGCGCCGGCTCGGCGGCGCGATCGGTCGAATCGGTCCGAAAACCATCCGCTTTCCTGGGGAAGCCGGCTCTGGGCTGGCGCTATTACATGTTGAGTGGATTGAGGAGCACCGCCCGAGGCACCCTTGCTGCAGCCCCCAGTACGGCCGCAGGCGTGCAGCCCGGCCAGTGGTGCAGCCGCGAGGAAGCCATCATGGGCACTGCGGTGCGGGTCGAACTGTGGAGCGCGGATCGAGCCGCCGGCGAGTCCGCGATCGAGGCCGTGATGGAGCAAATGCACCACATCGACGAAACGATGAGTCCGTTCAAACCGGATTCGGAGCTGTCGCGCATCAATCGGGAAGCCTCGAGGCGGCCGGTGCCGCTCAGCGCGCCGATGTACGACATCATCGCTCGTTCGGTCGGGTTTTCCGAACTGTCGGGTGGCGCATTCGACATCACGTACGCCGCTGTCGGGCATCTGTACGACTACCGCCTCGGGAGCCGGCCGACCGAGCAGGAGCTGCAGCGCGCCAGGGCGTGCATCGGCTACCGCAATTTGCAGCTGGACCCGGACGCGAGCACGGTTCGCTTTGCGCAACCCGGAGTACGGATCGATCTGGGCGGCATCGCCAAGGGGCTGGCCGTGGACGACGGCGCCGCGATCCTTGCCGACCGCGGCATCCGGCACGCCATCGTCACCGCGGGCGGTGACAGCCGCATCCTGGGCGACCGGCGCGGCAGGCCGTGGACTGTCGGGATTCGCGACCCGCGCAGGGCCGGCCAGATGGTGGCCGTGCTGCCGCTGCAGGACGTGGCCCTGTCGACGTCAGGGGACTACGAGCGTTATTTCGAGGCGGACGGGGTTCGTTATCACCATGTGATCGACCCCGCCACGGGCCGATCGCCGGCCGCTGTGCGCAGCGTGACGGTGATCGCGCCGGATGGGCTCACGAGCGAGGCGCTGACGAAAAGCGTTTTCGTGATGGGTGTGGACAAGGGCATGCGCTTGATCGACTCGCTCGACGGGGTCGACGCCGTGGTGGTGGACGCGGCCGGTGCTCTGCATTACTCGTCGGGGTTGCTGGATGGGGGCCGTTTCTCGAAGGATCGGTAGCAGGAGGCAAAGATGGCAGTTCACACAGAAGACACTTCCCGGTTCGCCGTCTGGACGGCGCTCGCCTCGAGCATCGCGCTGGCGGCCTGCATGTCGGGCTCGACCTCCGATTCCGGATCGACCACCGTGGCGGGAGACGTTCCGATCGCGTACGCGATGCGGGCCAGCACCGTCACCCTCAATCCGCTCACCGCCAATCCGTTTGCGCCGGGGGGCGACTTGATGATCCGGGAAAAGTCCTCGCCCAGCGCCCCCGAGCACAACATCACGGCGCAGTTCACCCAGGGCAAGGGCGACGTGACCGACCCGTCGGTGTCGTACGACGGCAAGAAGATCGTGTTCGCGATGAATTGCCCGGCCTCGAACACGTCCAAGATCGGCAATCAGCCCGCGTGCACCGGTCACTGGAACATCTGGGAATACGACATGACGACCGGCGGACTCACCAACGGGTCGTTTCGCCGCATCACCAGCTCCTCCGGCGACGACGTAGCCCCCGGCTACCTGCCGGGAGGCGCCGGTTTCGTGTTCGCCTCGAATCGGCAAACCGCGTCGTATCCGAACCAGGCCCTGGGTCACAGCTATTTCGCGCTGGACGAATACGAGCGCGAGCAGGTTTCCAATCTGCACACGATGGATCTGAACGGCGGCAACATCCAGCAGATATCGTTCAACCAGAGCCACGACCGCAACCCGGTGGTGCGCCCCGACGGCACCATCATGTACTCGCGCTGGGACCACGTGGGCGACCGCAACCGCTTCACGGTGTTCACGACCAAACCGGACGGTACGGGCCTGTTCGTCCTGTACGGTGCGCACAACGATGCCAACAGCTTCCTGCACCCGCGCGACATGGATCCGAACGGACCCTACAAGGGGTATATCGCGACCGACGCGATGCCGCTGGACCGCACCCAGGAGGGCGGCGCGCTGATGTTCATCAACGCGGCCGATTACACCGAACAGAACACGCCGGCCAACTCGGCCATTCCGGCGCAGGGCGGCCAGACCCAGCCGACGGCGCAGGCGCTGAACTTCGGTGGCGGGGTTTCCCAGTACGGGCGCATCACGAGTCCTTACCCGCTGCTGGACGGCACCAACCGCGTGCTGCTGGCCTATGCGCCGTGCGAGGTCACGAACAACGGGGTGGTCGTTTCGTGCGCGACCCTGACGGCCGCCGAAATGGCGCGCCTGAGCATGGAGAACCGGCTGATCGCTGACATCCAGGCCGATCCGATTCAGAACAACGTGCACCCGTCGTACGCGATCTACATGTTCGATCCGAACGCCCAGACGTTCCTGATCGTGGCGGCGCCTCCGACCGGGTTCCTGTACACGCATCCAGTGCCGATCATGGCGAGCAAGGAGCCTGCGTCGGCATCGCCGACGCTGCTGGATTCGTCGCTGCCGGCCGGTTACGGCCTGCTCGACGTGCAAAGCGTGTACGACACCGACGGCCTCGGACGGATGGGCGACCCGGTGCTGAGCCCGACCGACCTGCAGTCCGGTTGCACCACGGCGATCGCCAAGACGACTCCGCTCGACCCGCTCGATACGCGCCCGATGATCGCGGACCTGGTGAAGATCAAGGATCCGGCCAATGCTGCGTACCGGTGCGCACCAGTGCGCTTCGTGCGCGTTGTGCGCGCAGTGGCGCCGCCGAGCGGCGCGACGGGTACGCGGCAGGCCATCGGGGACACGGAATTCGAGATGCAGCAGCTGCTCGGCTACGCGCCGGTGCAACCGGACGGATCGTTCACCCTGCTGGTTCCGGCCGACACGCCGATCGGGCTGCAGTTGCTCGATTCGCAGGGGCGGGCTTTTCAGATGCACACCAATTGGATCCAGGTGCGTGCGGGCGAGCATCGCGCATGCGACGGCTGCCACAGTCCGCGCAAAGGCGCCGCGATCAACACGGGCACGGTCGCCAACGCCGTTCCCGCTGCCTGGCTGCCTTCGATGGCGAGCCAGCACCAGGCCGGCGATACGATGGCGTTGACGTTGAGCCGGTTCGACCCGACCACGATGAGCTATATGCCGGATCCGGTCTACACGGACGTGTGGGCGGGCGCGAGTCAGGCGCGCGCGTCGATCGCGATCAAATATACGGGCAACGCCCTCAGCTCCGACAACCTGGTCGCTCCCGAAGTGGCACCGACCAACGGGGTCATCAACTACCCCGACCACATCCAGCCGATTTGGGAGCTCAACCGCGGCGCCAGCACCTGCACCAACTGTCACAACGCCACCGATCCGATCGGACTTGACCTGACCCGCACGACCGCGGGAACCGGGCGCATGGCCTCGTACGAAGCGCTGCTGGTGGGCACTCCGATGCTCAACCCGACCACCGGGCTGCCGGTCACCCAGATCCAGGACGGCGTGCTGGTGGTCCAGCGCAATCCGGCTCTGGTGATCCCGACCGGCAGCGAGGGCGACGTGGTCGGCGTGGCACGCAAGAGCCGGCTGACCGAGATCCTGTCGGGCCAGAGCCTGATGACCGATGCGGCCTCGCAGGCCGCGCACCCGAACCCGCCGGCGGGCGCGCCGAACCATGCCACAATGCTGAACGCCGCCGAAAAGCGATTGCTGGTGGAGTGGATGGATCTGGCGGCCAAGTACTATAACGATCCGTTCAACGGGTCCAACGGGATGCGCACGGTCAACTCGCTCAGTCAGGCGACGTTCACCGCGCAGGTCGAGCCGATCCTGATGAAGACGTGTGCGGCCAATTGCCACCAGGGGGTCGGAAGCAACCAGTTGCCGCCGCCGGGCACGTCCTTCGTCGACAACAAGCTGGTACTGACCGGGACGGCGAGCAGCGATTTCAATGTGGTCCTGACGTTGATCACCAACACCTGCAGTCCGGCCACCAACCTGCTGCTGAGCATGCCGTCGACCATTCCGCACCCGCCGGGGGCGACCAACCAGACGGCGGCCGTCCTGCCCACCGCCGGCGCCGACTACGCGACGATCGCGAGCTGGATCCAGGCCGGTTGCGTTCCGTGACGAAGAGGGCCGGACGACACCCAAGGAGTGCACGCGCCGCAGCCGGTTGCGCGTTGATGTCCCTGGCCGCCTGCGGAGGCGGCACTGTCAGCGACCCGCCGCTTTCGGGGGCGCAGGCGTTGGCGTTCGCCTATTTCCAGAAATGCGTGAATCCGATTTTTGTGACTCCGTTGCAGGTCGCGGTGGGTGGAACGACCACCACCAAGACCTGCGCGGCGGCAGCGTGTCATGCCAGCGCGACGGGCGCCGGCGGGGCATTCCGTATCATTGCGACCGCCCAACCGGTGGACCTGTCCAACGCGGCCAACACGCCCGCAGTGATCCGCACCTCCGACATGTACAAGAACTTCACCTCGGCGCAGGGTGAGACCGTGATCGCTTCGCCGTCCCAGAGTCTTCTGCTGAACAAGCCGCTGGTGCGCAACGTGTTCCACGGCGGCGGGGTGGTTTTTGCGAGCACCAGCGACTCGAACGTGAGACTGATCGAGTACTGGATCGCCAATCCGGTTCCCCAGGGCCAGGACGAATTCAGCACCGCAATTTACTCGACGATGTTCTCGCCGGCGTTCAACCCCAGCAGTCCGAATAGCAGCACGTGCAACAGCTTTTGACTGCTGTGGCGGCCGCCTTGAATTCCAGAGACCGGTTGCTGACGGGACTCGTCGCCTTGTCGCTGGCGCTGTGGGCGGCTGCGGCCGCTGCGGGCGAAAGGGTGCAGGTGACCGACCCGTACATCGAGCTGCGCACCGGTCCTGGCCGGGGCTATCCGATCTTCTATGTGGCCGAACGCGACGAATGGATCGAAATCGAGGTGAGTCACACCGACTGGTTCCAGGTGCGCACGTCCAACGGCAAGGAGGGCTGGGTGCAGCGCGCGCAGCTCGAGACGACGCTCACTCAAATTGGTACGCCCACCCGCTTTCGCGACATCTTCGTGGACGACTACCTGCATCGGCGGCTGGAGTTGGGCGCCGCTTACGGCCACTTCAAGTCCGACCCGATGCAGAAGGTATGGGTGAGCTACAACTTCACCGATACGCTGGCGCTCGAGGCCACCGGCGGCCAGGTGCAGGGCGCGTTCTCCGGCACCGACTTCTGGCACGTCAGCCTGCTGGTGGAGCCCTGGTCGGACTGGCGGCTGGCGCCGTACGTCGGGGTCGGCCTGGGGCGGATGAGCAACATCCCGAACGCGAGCCTGGTGGCGGCCGCCAAGTCCAGCGCCAACCTGGCCGATGCAACGGTCGGGCTGCGACTGCATCTGGCCGACCGGTTCATCGCGCGCCTGGACTTCACGCAGTACCTGGCGTACATCGCGGACAACCGCACCGATCAGTATCGCGCGGTCACGATCGGGCTCGGCTTCTTCTTCTGAACATTCGCGAGCGACCCATGCGCAACCCTGCATCCTGGAAGTTACTGCTGCTGGCGGCGTTCGGCCTGTGCCCGCTGGCCCACGCGGCCGATCAGCAGGCGGTCGACGAGCCGCCCAGACCGCCCGCGTCCGACCAGCAGGTGATCCAGCCGGAGCTGGACCTGCGCCCGGTGAAGGTGCTGCACATCCCCTCGAACGATTTCGAGCTCGGACTGTTCACGGGCGTCTATTCCACCCAGTATCTCGGCACCGATCTGGTGGGGGGAGTGCGGCTCGGCTATCACATCACCGAGGACTTCTTCGCGGAGGCGATGTACGGCAACACGCGCGTGACGGACGACGTCTTCCGCCAGATCCTGCCGAGCGGGCTGTTCCCCAACAAGGAAGAGAAGCTCAGTTATTACAACATGTCCTTCGGCTTCAACGTCCTTCCGGGCGAAGTATTCTTCTGGAGGAGCACGGCGAGGCCATCCGCCCTGTACCTGATCGCGGGACTGGGGAGCACGAAAGTGTTCGACCAGCGCCACTTCACGGCGAACGTCGGTTTCGGCGTTCGCGCGTGGCTGTCCAACTGGGCCTCGCTCCAGGTGGACATGCGGGACCACATTTTTTCGCTCGACATACTGGGACAGCAAAGGTCGACACAGAACCTGGAATTCACCGGCGGGATCACCTTGTTCTTCTGACTATAGGAACGCCGCACATGAACTTGCGATTGTTTTCATCCGGGCCGCGCACCGCGGCGATCATCGCGGTCTGGCTGGCCGCATCGGCCAGCCTGCCGGCCGCTGCCGCAATGACGCCCGGACCGGCGCCGGATTTCACGCTGCACAGCATGGCCGGCTCGAACCTGCGCCTGCAGGAGCAGCGCGGTCAGGTCGTGATGCTGAACTTCTGGGCCAGCTGGTGCGGCCCCTGCCGGGTGGAGATGCCGCGCCTGAACCGGCTGTACCAGAAGTATCACGCCTCCGGTTTCCAGCTGCTCGGAGTCAACGTCGACGACGACATCCGCAACGCGGTCGGCGCCTCGTCCAAGCTGGGGCTGCAGTTCCCGGTGCTTCTGGATACCGAAAAGACGGTCAGCCGCCTGTACGACCTGAGCACGATGCCGTCAACGGTGCTGATCGACCGGGACGGGCGCGTGCGGTACGTCCATCTGGGCTACAAGGACGGCTACGAGCAGACCTACGAAGAGCAGATCCGGGAGTTGCTCAGGGAATGAACGCGCATCGGACACTTGCGACGGGCCTGATGGCCGCTGCCGCGCTGTTGGCGGGCTGCGGCATCCAGCCGTGGGTGAAGCCGTACGAACGTGAACGGCTGGCCGATCCGATGATGAAGTTCGCAGGCGAACCGCTGGCCGACAAGCACCGGGAGCATGTCTTCGACGTGCGGGAGGCTGCCCACGGCGCAACCGGCGTGCAGGGAGGCGGCTGTGGCTGCAACTAGGGGCGGGCGGGCGCCGGCGCTGCCCGGCAGCCCGGGCATGCGCCCGCTGCTGGCGGTCGCGGGACGTTGCATCCGCGCCCTGATCGGAACGGACGATCGGACGGCGTGCGCCGACGGTGCGCGGCTTGCCGGGCTTGTGGGCGGGGTGCTGGCCGCCGCCGGCGCGAAAGGCGCCGACCTGCCGGAAGATCGGGCCGACACGATGTTCCACCTGTACGACGGCGGCGGGGTCACGGCGCTCGGACCGGCCGTGCTGATCCGCAAGAGCCTGTTCGATCGCGTGTCGGTGACCGGATCCTATTATGTCGATATGGTCAGTAACGCCTCGATCGACGTGGTGACCACCGCGAGCCCCTATCATGAGACTCGCAAGGAAGCCGGGCTCGGTCTGGACTATGTCTACCACGACGCGCGCATCAGCCTGTCGGGCACACACAGCAAGGAGCCGGACTACACGGCCGACAGCACGAGCGTCGACGTAACGCAGGACGTGTTCGGCGGGATGACGACCGTCAGCTTGGGCTACACGCGTGGATGGGACACGGTGGGCAAGCACGGTTCTCCCACATTCTCGGCTCAAGCGAACCACTGGCAGTACCGGTTCGGGGTCACGCAGATACTGACGCCGCGCTGGCTGATGAGCCTGAACCTGGAGTCGGTCTCGGACAGCGGATATCTGCAGAGCCCGTACCGGGTTGCGCGCGTGTTCGGCGCCGCCGTACCGGAGCGCGATCCCACGACGCGCACCGGCCGCGCGGTGCTGCTGCGAGCGGTCGGCGACATCGGATCGCGCAGCGCGGTACACGTCCAGTACCGGTATTTCTGGGATACCTGGAACATCAGCGCCCACACCGCCGAACTGGGCTATAGCCGGCACGTCGGTGAGCGCTGGCTGGCCGACGCGTATTTTCGGTATTACAGGCAGGATCATGCTCTTTTTTACAGCGACAATTTCAGGGCGGAAGAGACCTACATGTCGCGCAACCGCCAGCTCGGCACCTTCTGGGACGCGGGGCCGGGTTTGAAGACGTCCTACGCGGTTGGACGCTTCGCTTCGCGCTTCGACGTCAAGGTCAACGCGGCGTATCAGTGGCTGCGCTTCCAGTACAGCGATTTCACCGACATTCGCACCGGCAAGCTGTATTCGTTCAATGCGAGCGTGCTGGAATTCCAGGTGTCGGCGACGTACTAAGAGAAGGCTGGTTACGATGATGAACGGATTGCTTCGTGTGCTTTCAGCCCGGGGCGGCCGCAGGTCCGCCGCCTCGATCGCTGCCGCAGCATCGCTGGTGGCCGGATGCATCGTGAGCATGGCGGCGGCGTACGGTGCCGACGAGCCGGCGGCGCCTGCAACGGCGCCCGCACCGGCGGCGCCGGATGCCCCGAAACCGGCGCCTGCGGGGCCTGACAGCGTGGCGCCTGCACTGGCGGCGCCGCCGGCGAGCGAGTTTTCCAACCTGGACGGTCGCATCCAGGACACCAAGAGCGAGGTGATCCAGCTCAATCGCGACCTGATGGTGCTCGAGGAGGAGCTGCTGTTTCCGGCCAGTACGCAGGTGGCGGTGTTCGTCTCGATGGACGTCGGCAAGTTGTTCGAACTGGACTCGGTGCAGCTGAAGCTCGACAACAAAGAAGTGGCCACCTACCTGTACACGCCCTCCGAGGTGCAGGCACTGCACCGCGGCGGCGTGCAGCGCATCTACCTGGGCAACCTGAAAGCGGGCAGTCACGAGCTGGTCGCGTTCTTCACCGGTGGTGGGCCGCACCGGCGCGACTACAAGCGCGGCACGACCATCAAGTTCGACAAGGGAACCGACCCGAAGTACATCGAGCTGCGGATCAAGGACTCGACCGGCAAGCAGCAGCCCGAGTTCGACGTAAAGGTCTGGCAGTAAGTTTGGTGGAACTGACCCTATGGGGCCC
>DASZFP010000037.1:0-26404 GCA_035939615.1 Burkholderiaceae bacterium
AACCGCAATGCTGACCACGGCCTCCCAGCCCGTCACATTACCCCGGACAGGCGCATTCGAAAATAGGCCGGCGGACGGTTCGGATCCGGGACCGGGTCCGGATTTTCGCTACCCGTCGATCCTTGGCAAGACAGATGCTGCAGGTGACGGTCGAGTTCCTGCGCCAGCACAATCCGCCGGACTGACCGGCGTTCAGCCGGCGGCAGCCGCCCGGGCGATGTCGTCCGCGATGACGGCGGCGTTCATGATGAAGGTATGTACTTTTCTTACGGTCGTGACCGGAATACCCGGAATCGCGGTCTCCTCGACGCACAGGATGGCGTCGTTGGGCTCGCCGCCGAACGGAAGGCCGGGTCCTGCGGGGCCGCCGGTTCCGGCGTATATCCGGGTCGGGCAGCCTGGCACAGGAAGCGTATCCATGAACTTCGCGTCCGCGAGCAGCTGACCCATCTGACCCGTCGCCAGGCGATACAAGCGATGCGCTGCGAGCGCGCGGGCCGCACGGCACGCCCGTGTCGGCGGGGCAATGAAGAAGCAGGCCACGGGAGCGTTCCGCAGGCTCGGGTAAACGGACCGCAGCAGGACGGTTCCGAGCGAGTGGCCGACGAGCACGAAGGGTGCACGGCCGGCCTTCCGATCGATGAAATTGCGCAGGCGCTCGGCGCAGCCCGGGAAGGATTCGAACGTCGCCGAGTAGGCGAAAAGGGCCGGGTGCAGCCCCCGGTTGTGAAGCCGCAGGGCCAGCACCAGCATCGAAGCCGGGGTGCGTCCCATGCCGTGTACCAGGATGGCGCGCATCGTTATACCGCCCCATTGCGCGCGCCGATCCCCATCGACCAGAATGCTATGCGCGTTTCCACACTGGCCTGAAATTTCGGTGCGTGCGAGTCGATCCTTGAAATCGGCCCTGGCAAGACCGGACCTCCTGATCGCTCCGTGGATCAGGATACTCGTCGCGCTGGCGGCGCTGATCTTTGCCGCGGCCTCGCAGCCGGCGCCGCTGGAGGCCTACGGCCGGCTGCCGTCGCTCGAGCATGTGCGCCTGTCGCCCGACGGTACGCGATTCGCATTTGTAAAGGACGTCGACACGGAGCGCATCATCGTGATCAAGTCGCTCACCGATGGCGCGCTGCTGGGCGGTCTGCACATCAAGGACGCGAAAGTGCGCAGCGTCGAATGGGCCGATGACAATCACCTGTTGATCCTCACGTCGGAGACGAGCTTGCCGGATTTCCTGAGCGGCGACGAATCGGAATGGCCTCTGCTGCAGGTCTTCGACATCGCCACGAGGAAAACCAGGCCCGTTCCGGACTATTTGCGCGAGCAGGACGTGATGAACGTGATCGCCGGCCGCATCATGGTCCGGCGCGTGGATGGCCATACGACCCTGTTCTTCCCCGGCATCTACCTCACGACCCGGACCCAGAAGGCGCTGCTGAAGGTCGATCTGGACAGCGGGCGGCAGAGGATGGTTCGCTATGGCTCCCCCGACACGCTGGACTGGCTGGTCGACAGCGAAGGAAACGTGGTCGCCGAGGAGGACTATTCCGAGCGAAAGAAGCGCTGGTCCGTGTCGATGTTGCGCGATGGAAAGCTCCAGGAGGTTGCCGGTGGCCAGGCCGACATCAGCTTTCCCCGCATGCTCGGGTTCGGTCCCGTTGCCGACACGCTTCTGATGCAGGCGGGCCCGGACGAGGAGCCGGCGTGGAGCTTGCTGTCACTGAAGGATGGCAGCCCGGTGCCGGCGATCGGCGAGGGCAAAGCGCTCGATGACCCGATCATGGACCGCCTGACTCACCGGGCGATCGGCGGTTCGTACTGGGACGACGACGACGAGCGATACGTGTTCTTCGAGCCGCGACTGCAAAGGAGCTGGGACGCGATCGTCCGGGCCTTTGCAGGCGATCATGTGGATTTTGTATCGGCTTCGGCTGACCTGAAGAAGATTCTCGTGCTCGTGGACGGACCGAAGTTCGGATACGGGTACCGGCTGGTCGATCTGGGCACTCATACGGCCGATCCGGTCGGCGATGTCTACGAGGGAATCACGGAGCCGATGCAAGTCCGCCCCATCCGCTATCCGGCCGCGGACAACCTGGAAATCCCCGGCTACGTGACCCTGCCGAAGGGCCGGGTTGCGCACGGCCTGCCGCTGGTCGTGCTGGTACACGGCGGTCCGGAGTCGCGCGACACCGCGCGTTTCGATTGGTGGTCGCAATCCCTGGCGGACCAGGGATATGCCGTGTTGCGGTCCAACTTCCGCGGCTCGGCCGTCAGTTCCAGATTCACTGCGGCCGGCTTTGGCGAGTTCGGTCGAAAGATGCAGACCGACCTGTCCGACGGCGTGCGCTACCTCGTCAAGGAGGGCATCGCGGACCCCGCCCGCGTCTGCATCGTCGGGGCGAGCTACGGAGGCTACGCCGCGCTGGCCGGCGTGACACTCGATGCCGGCGTCTACCGATGCGCAGTGTCGGTCGCGGGCATTTCTGATTTGAAGGCGTTCCTCAGGTGGGTCAACGAAGGGCATCTCGCCAGGAACAATCGCGAGCAGCGGTACTGGGACCGCTTCATCGGTGTCAGCGGTCCGGGAGACCCGCTGCTGGAGAAGATCTCGCCCATCCGGCGTGTCGAATCCGTCAGCGTGCCGGTGCTGCTGATTCACGGCAAGGACGACACGGTGGTTCCCTATGACCAGAGCGACGACATGTACGATGCCCTTCGGCACGCTGGCAAGACGGTCGAGTTCGTCAAGCTCAAGCAGGAGGATCACTGGCTGTCGCGCGGCGAGACGCGGCTGCAGATGTTGCAGGCTACGGTCGCGTTCCTGCGCAAGCACAATCCGCCGGATTAGCCTGCGGCCGGCTGGCCGGTGCGACGCTAAGCCTCGTCCCCGCTGGCTCCCGGGGGCGGTTCAGCGCCAGCATCGGGTGCCCCGTCAGCCGGCCCGCCCGCGATCCGGTGCCGTTCCGCCGCCCACGCGCCCAGATCGATCGTGCGGCAGCGCTCGGAGCAGAACGGCCGGAACCGGCTCGATTCGATCCAGGCCACCGGCGCTGCGCAGGTCGGGCACTTCACTTGCGTCGCCGCCATCGTCAGTCTCCGGGGGGCCGTTGCCGGGCCCGGCTCAGAACGAGCACAGCGCCAGATCGAACTGGATGTCGCGTTCGATCGGACGCGGTTTCAGATCGCGGTCCGCGGTCGTGAACCGGATCCACAGCATGTACTTGTTGGCGCTGATCTCGGGGATCGCTCCCAGCGATTTGTCCAGCCGGACCTGCAGCAGCGAATACGTTCGCCCCTGCAGCATCTGCTGGAAGGAGCCGGTCTGGGCGACGCGGGCGCTGTGCTGGGCGCTCTCGCGCAGCAGCCTGAGCACGATGGCCAGGGCCTCGTTGAATTGCGCCAGCGGTGCGACCCAGGTCTGCAGATCGGCGATGCGCTCGGCCGCCGGCCGCATCAGCCAGGCGTGGTAGGACGGCAGATCGAACTCGCAGGTGCCGCCCGGGATGATCGCGCGTGATCGGATGCTCATCAGCCATTCGTTGTCGCGCAGGTGCTGGCCGGCGCGACCGGCGGTGGCGCCCAGCCCGGCCTGAGCGGCGTCGATCTGCTCCAGCACCGAATTGAGCACGTTCTCGGCGACCTGGGGATTGTTGCGCAGCGCCTGCAGCGACTGCTTGTGGCGTTCCAGCTCCTGCAGCAGCTCGGTCCTCAGATCCGAGCGCGAGGTCACCTCGAGCACCTCGAACAACGTCAGCAACGCGGTGTGGTGGCAGAAGCAGTGCTGCTGCGCGCAAAAGTAGCTCAGCTTCTCGAGCAGATCCTCCAGGCGCAGCAAGGTGCGCACCCGTTCGGTGAACGGGTATTCGTACAGAACGTGCTGGAGCTGCTCCATCGGCGCGGACGGGGATGCCGGTTCGAAGATATCACACGCCCCTGCGCGCCGCGGCGGCGTCGCGGTACAGCGCATGCAGGCGGCGCGCGCGCTGCTGCAGCGCCGCCACACTGGCACCGTTGAACACGACGTCGTCGGCCAGCGCCAGCCGCTCGGTGCGGTTCGGTTGCGCCGCCACGATTGCTTCGACCTCGGCCTGCGCCAGGCCACGCTGCAGCGCGCGCGCCGTCTGCAGCTCGACCGGGCAGTCGATCACCACGACGCGGTCGAGCCCCTGTGCGCGGGCGCTGGCCGCGGTGAGCAGCGGAACGTCGAACAACAGGTAGCCAGCGCCGGACGCGAGCGCCTCGGCCGTCTGCCGGGCCCGTTGCCAGATCATCGGGTGCAGCAGCGCTTCCAGGCGAGCGCGCGCTTGCGGTTCACTGAACACCCGGGCCCTGAGGCGGGCGCGGTCCAGCGCGCCGCTGCGATCGATCACCTCTTCGCCGAACCTGGCGCGAATCGCCCCGATGGCGGCGCCGCCGGCTGCGGTCAGTTCGCGCGCGATCTCATCCAGATCGATCAGCCCGGCGCCCAGTTCGGCCAGCATCCGTGCCAGCGTCGACTTGCCCGATCCGATCCCCCCGGTGAGCGCGATGGTCAGGGGTTTGTGCACGGGTGGCCGCCCTCGCTCTGCCGGGCTCGCCTCAACGCAGCCCCACCAGCGGGGCCACCCGATCTCCGTACAGCAGGATCAGGAAACCGGCGGCCGCCAGGTAGGGACCGAACGGGATCGGTATCTCGCGGCCGCGGCGCGCCAGCACGATCAGCCCCAGGCCGACCAGCGCCCCCACCAGCGAGGACATCAGGATGATCGGAAGCAGCATCTTCCAGCCCAGCCAGGCACCCAGCGCGGCCAGCAGCTTGAAGTCGCCGTAGCCCATGCCTTCCTTGCCCGTCACCAGCTTGAACACCCAGTACACCGCCCACAGGCACAGGTACCCGGCCACCGCGCCGATCACGGCCTCCGGCAGCGGCGCATAGGTCGGGCGCAGATTCACCAGCAGGCCGAGCCACAGCAGTGGCTGGGTCAGATCGTCGGGCAGCAGCGTCGTGTCGGCGTCGATCGTCGCCAGCGCCAGCAGGAAGGCGGTCAGGACCAGGCCTGCGACGCCCGCAGCCGACCAGCCGAAGTGCGCGGCGACCCAGGCAAACAGCAGCGCCGTGAGCGCCTCGATCAGCGGGTAGCGCGCCGAGATCGAAGCCGCGCAAAAGGCGCAGCGCCCGCGCAGCGCCAGATACGAGATGACCGGGATGTTGTGTGCGGCGCTCAGCGCGTGCCCGCAGGACGGGCATTGGGATCGCGGCACCCACAGGTTGTAGCGCGGCGCCTCGGGCGCGGGCCGGCCCTCCAGCTCGGCGCACTGCGCCTTCCACTGCGCCTGCAGCATCCGCGGCAGCCGGTGCACCACCACGTTCAGGAACGAGCCGACCGCCAGCCCCAGGACCGCGGCGATCCAGGGGAACAGCGGCCGGATATCAGGATCCAAAGCGCAGTCGGATCAGCGCAGGCGAGTCCACCCGGATCAGACGACCTGGCCGAGCTTGAAGATCGGCAGGTAAATGGCCACCACGATGCTGCCGATGATTCCGCCCAGCACCACCATGATCAGCGGTTCGATCAGGCTGGCCAGCGCATCGACGGTCTCGTCGACCTCGCGTTCGAAGTAGTCGGCCACCTTGGAAAGCATCGTGTCCAGCGACCCCGACTCCTCGCCGATCGCGGTCATCTGGACCGCCATCGGAGGAAAAACGCCCGAGTTCTGCATCGCCTGTGCCAGGCTGGTGCCGATGTTGACCTCGGCCTGGATCTGCCGGGTCGCTTCCTTGTACACCGCGTTGCCCGAGGCCGGCCCGACCGAGTCCAGCGCCTCCACCAGCGGCACCCCGGCCGCGAACGTGGTGGCCAGCGTGCGCGTCCAGCGCGCCACGGTCGCCTTGTGGATCAACTGGCCGATCACCGGGGGCTTCAGCAGAAAGCGGTCCATGGCCATCTGCACCCGCGGTGAGCGTCGCCACGACTGGTACAGGATGTAGACGGTGCCGACGCTTCCGCCCAGCAGTACGTACCAGTAGCCGTGCACGAAGTCCGACATCTTGATCACGATCTGCGTCGGCAACGGCAGATCGGCGCCGAAACTGGTGAACACCTGCTTGAACGCCGGGATCACGAAGATCATGATCACCGAGGTCACCAGGATCGCGACCAGGATGATCATGGTGGGGTAGAACAGCGCCTTCTTGATCTTGCCTTTCAGCGCGATCGTCTTTTCCTGGTACGTGGCCAGACGGTCCAGCAGGGTCTCCAGGATGCCGGCCTGCTCACCGGCCGCGACCAGGTTGCAGAACAGCGCGTCGAAGTACAGCGGATACTTGCGAAACGCCTGGTTCAGGCTGGTTCCGGTCTCCACATCGCTGCGGATGTCGTTCAGCAGCCGCGACATCGATGGATTGGAGTGACCGCGGCCCACGATGTCGAAGCACTGCATCAGCGGAACGCCCGCCTTCAGCATCGTTGACAGCTGGCGCGTGAACAGGGCCAGGTCCTTGCCCGAGATCCTGCGCCCGCGCGGCAGGGTCTGCTTCTTGATCTTGGTGGCCAGCACGCCGCGCCGCCGCAGCGAGGCCGCCACCACCGACTCGCCGCCCGCGCGCATTTCTCCGCGGAGCACGCGGCCGGCCTTGTCGCGCCCCTCCCACAGGTACAGGAACTCGCGGACCGCTTCGCGTGGACGCGCCATTGCGCCGGTTGCCATCAGGCTGTCTCCCTTGCTTTCAGTCGTTGGTGCAGCCGAGGACCTCGTCGACCGAGGTCATCCCCTGCTTCACTTTCCATAGGCCCGACATCCGCAGGTTGCGAACCCCTTCGCGCGTGCCCTGCTGGCGGATGTCCATCGCGCTGGCGTTCTTCAGGATCAGGCGCTGGATCTCCTCGGAAATCGGCATTACCTCGTAGATCCCGACCCGGCCTTTGTAGCCGGAGCCCTTGCACCGGTCGCACCCGACCGGCCGGAATGGCTGCCAGCTGCCGTCCAGGTCGGCCGCCCTGAAACCGGCCGCGAGCAGCGCCTCGGGCGGCAGGTCGGCCGGCTGCTTGCAGGTGCACAAGCGCCGCGCCAGCCGTTGCGCGGTGATCAGGATCACCGAGGAGGCGATGTTGAAGCTGGGCACGCCCATGTTGGCCAGCCGGCTCAGCGTGGACGGCGCATCGTTGGTGTGCAGCGTGGACATCACCATGTGGCCGGTCTGCGCCGCCTTGATCGCGATGTCGGCCGTCTCCAGGTCGCGGATCTCGCCCACCATGATGATGTCGGGGTCCTGGCGCAGGAAGGAGCGCATCGCGTTGGCGAAGGTCAGGCCGGCCTTGTCGTTCACGTTGACCTGGTTGATCCCGGCCAGCTGGATTTCAGCCGGATCCTCCGCGGTCGAGATGTTCACGCCCGGCTGGTTCAGCATGTTCAGGCAGGTATACAGCGACACCGTCTTGCCGCTGCCGGTCGGGCCCGTCACCAGCACCATCCCGTACGGACGCTTGATCGCGTTGACCAGCGCCTCGCGCTGATCCGGTTCGTAGCCGAGCGACTCGATGCCCATCTTGGCCTGCGCCGGGTCCAGGATCCGCATCACGATCTTCTCGCCGAACAGCGTGGGCAGCGTGCTGACGCGGAAGTCGATGGCGCGCTGGCCGCTCAGCGCGAGCTTCATGCGGCCGTCCTGCGGCACGCGCTTTTCGGAGATGTCCAGCCGCGAGATCACCTTGATCCGCGTGACCAGCCGTTCACGAATCGCCAACGGCGGCTGCGCGACCTCGCGCAGGATGCCGTCGACGCGGAAGCGTATCCGGTAGAACTTCTCGTACGGCTCGAAGTGCAGGTCCGAGGCGCCGTCGCCGATCGCGTCCAGCAGCAGCTTCTGCAGGAAGCGAACCACGGGTGCGTCGTCGACATCGGCCGAGCTGGCCTCCTCGGCCTGCTCCGGGCTTTCAGCCAGCAGGTCCTCGAAGCTGACGTCATCGTCGATCAGGCGTTCGAGCGACTGCGAAGCGCTCTGCGTGGTCGCCTCGATCAGCCGGACCAGCTTGTCGTGCTCGACGACGATGATGTCGACCGCCAGCTGCGTCTGGAACTTGATCTGGTCCAGCGCCTGGTAGTTAGTGGGGTCAGAGACGCCCACCGCCAGCCGATTGCCGCGCTTGCGCAGCGCCAGCACGCGCAGCGAGGCGACCAGCTTCTTGTCGATCGTGTCTTTGGGCAGCTGCTCGCCGTCGATCGCCGACAAATCGAACAAGGGATGGCCGAAGGTCTCGGCGGCGAAGCGGGCGATCGCGGTCGCAGAAAGCCCGATCGTCTCGCCGATGCCCACCAGTTCGTCGATGAACAGGGTGTTGCTCTGGGTGGCCTTGCGCGCGAGCGCCTCGGCCCGGTCAGGGCGCAAGCGGCCTTGCTGGACCAGCGCGCGGGCAAGCCCGGTGAGGGCGCCTGCGGCGGCGGACGGACCTTGAGTGACGGCAGACATCGTGGGCGTATGGCGGCAGACGAAGATTAGCGCGCACACCCACGCGCTCTAAACTGAAAGATGGTGCCGGTAGGCCCTGGAATTGTAAAGCTTAAATCCCAAAAAGAGGGGCGCAGGCAGGCCGAATGGCGGCCGGCCCGCCACTTCAGGCGCTGGTCCGGATCAGCCGCACGCTGCGAACCGCCTGATCCTGCACCTGGACGATTTCGAGCACGCAGCCGGGGAGGCGCAGGCAGCACGGTCCGTCGGGTATCTGTTCCAGCCGCTCCAGGATCAGCCCGTTCAGCGTCTTGGGCCCGTCCAGCGGCAGCGACAGTCCCAGCCGCCGGTTCAGCAGCCGCAGGGGCACGGCGCCGTCGACCACGATCTGACCCGACGGGTCCCAGCGCACTCCGGACTGGCCGCCTCCGGGGGCGGGCGTGGTGAACTCGCCGACGATCTCCTCGACGATGTCGTCGACCGTGACCAGGCCCACCAGCTCGCCGTACTCGTCCACCACCAGGCCGAGGCGCTGCCGGTTCTCCTGGAACATCTGCAGCTGCTGCAGCAGCGACGTGCCGGTGGGCACGTAATACGGAGCCGCCAGCACCTCCCGGATGGCCTCGTGGGTGGCCGGCCCGGCCGACAGAACGGCCAGCAGCTTTCGCACGTGCAGTACGCCCACCACCCGGCTGATGTCGCCCTCGTACACCACCAGCTTGTTGTGGTAGCAGGACGTCAACTGGTCGGTCAGCGCCGAGATCGGCTGCTCGATGTCCAGCGCCTCGATGGTGGCGCGCGGCGCCATCACGTCGTCGACCGTCAGCTGCTCCAGGTCGAACAGGTTCAGCAGCATGCTGCGGTGCTTGCCGCGGATGAAGCTGCCGCTTTCCAGCACCGCGGTGCGCATCTCCTCGGGCGTGAGGCGGGTCGAGGCGATGGCGCCGGCCCCGGGGATCCTCAAAAGCCGCAAGATGGCGTGCACGAACAGGTTCACGAACCACACCGCGGGCGTTGCCAGCCACGACAGCGCCTTCAGGATCCCGCTGGCCAGCAGCGCCAGCGGCTCCGGGTAGCTCGCCCCGATCACCTTGGGCGTGACTTCGGAGAACACCAGGATCGTGAATGCGATCAGCACGGTCGCGATCGCCAGGTTCCAGTGGCCTTCGCCGAAGTACAGCAGCGTGAGCGCGGTAAAAAGGGCCGTGATCGCCGCGTTGGCGAACGAATTGCCGATCAGGATCACGCTGAGCAGCCGGTCGGTGCGGTCCAGCAGCGCCTGCGTGCGCCGCGCCGCGACGCTGCCCTGGCGGACCAGGTGGCGCAGCCGCAGCCGGCTCAGCGCCATCATCGCGGTCTCGGCCATCGAAAAAAAAGCCGAGATCAGCAGCAGCCCAACGAGGGCGGCGATCTGAGCCCAGAGCGGAACGTGTTCCAACTCAAGGCTTCAAGCAATGGGCTGGTCGGGGTGAGAGGATTTGAACCTCCGACTCCTGCGTCCCGAACGCAGTACTCTACCAGGCTGAGCTACACCCCGCGCAATGACAAGCCGCCCTGAACACCGCAACGGCCTGCTCGGATGTTTCAGCGGTCGCGCCGCATAGCGAACGAGACCAAGTCTAACAGACGGTCCCGAAACACCGACGGCGGCAGCGCATGCGCCGCCTCGGTGGCCGCTTGCGATTCGAGCTGCGCGCGCCGGCGCGCGTACTCGATCGAACCGTGGGAATGGACGATGCGGGCGATCTGGGCGAAGTCGCCGCGGCCGTCGCGGATGGCCTGTTCGACCTGGGCGCGCTGGGCGGGACTGGCCTGGCGCAGCGCGTGGATCACGGGCAGCGTGGCCTTGCCCTCGCGCAGATCGTCGCCGACCCGCTTGCCGATCTCGTGCGGATCGCCGTCGTAGTCGAGCACGTCGTCGATGATCTGGAACGCGGTTCCGAGCGCCGCCCCGTAGCGTGCGCAGGCCTGCTCGAGCGCCGGCTCGGCCGCACACAGGACGGCAGCGAGCCGGGCCGAGGCCTCGAACAGGGTCGCCGTCTTGCACTCGACCACGCGCAGGTAGCGTGCCTCGTCGACGGTCGGGTCGTGGATGTTCATCAACTGCAGCACTTCGCCCTCGGCGATGCGGTTGGTGGCGTCGGCCAGGATCCGCATCACGCGCAGGCTGCCGACATCGACCATCATCTGGAACGAGCGCGAATACAGGAAGTCGCCCACCAGCACGCTGGAGGCATTGCCGAATGCCGCGTTGCTGGTGGGCCGCCCGCGCCGCAGGTCGGATTCATCGACCACGTCGTCGTGCAGCAGCGTGGCCGTGTGAATGAACTCGATCACCGCGGCCAGCACGCCGTGGTCCGAGCCTCGATAGCCGAGCGCCCGCGCCACCATCAACAGAACGGCCGGGCGCAGCCGCTTGCCGCCGGCGCCGACGATGTAGTCGGCGATGGTCGCGATCAGCGCTACCTCGGAGTGCAGCCGGTCGCGCACGATCTGATCGACCGCCTGCAGGTCGGCTGCGATCGGCGCCAGCAGCGACGCCAGGTCGAAGGTCGAGCTGCCGGGGACGCGGGTTGCGGAGGCGATCGACACGGATCGGGCGGCGATTTGGGGGCGGCTCGGCGGGGCAGCTTCGATTATATTGAGGCAGCGGCCGGCCACCCGGGCCGGCGGTCGTGCATTGACGCTCAACCGCCGAAAATGCGACAATATCAGGCTTCGCATTGGATTTTCTGACAGGATCTTGGACGGGGTCTGGACCATGTTCGCGGTCATCAAGACGGGTGGCAAGCAGTATCGGGTCAGCGCCGGGGAGCGCCTGAAGGTCGAATCGCTGCCGCTGGCGGTGGGACAGCAGGTGCAGATCTCCGAGGTGCTGGCCGTGGGCGAGGGGTCGGACGTGCGCGTGGGAGCCCCGCTCGTGCCCGATGCGACGGTCACCGCCACGGTGGTGTCGCACGGGCGGCATCCGAAGGTGCGCATCTTCAAGCTGCGCCGGCGCAAGCACTTCCAGAAACACGCCGGCCACCGGCAGGACTTCACCGAACTGCAGATCGACCGGATCGGTTGAACGCGCGAGGCGGACGCATATGGCACACAAGAAAGCAGGCGGCTCTTCGCGAAACGGCCGCGATTCCCAGCCGAAGATGCTGGGCGTGAAGGCGTACGGCGGCGAATCGGTCAGCGCCGGCAGCATCATCGTGCGCCAGCGCGGCACCCGCGTGCACGCCGGCGACAACGTGGGCCTGGGGCGTGACCACACGCTGTTCGCGCTGGTCGACGGCACGGTGCGCTTTTCGGTCGGTGGCCCCAAAAACCGCAAGCGGGTGCACATCGTGCCGCCCGCCGCCGGCGCTGCCGCCGTCAGCGAGACCGGCGGCAAGTCCGCCCACTAGCTACCCCGCCGAAGCTCGCAGAGCGGCGGCGGCACGCCACGGCGGGCTAGCCCGCCGAAGCTCGCGCAGCGAGCGAAGGCGGGTTCCTTATGAAATTCATCGACGAAGCTCGGATCGAAGTGATCGGCGGCTGTGGTGGCAACGGCTGCGCATCGTTTCGCCGCGAGAAGTTCATCCCCAAGGGCGGCCCGGACGGCGGCGACGGCGGACGCGGCGGCAGCGTATGGGTCGTGGCCGACCGCAACCTGAACACGCTGCTCGACTATCGCTACCAGCGGCGCCACCAGGGCGGCAATGGCGAACACGGCCGCGGTTCCGACTGCTTCGGGGCCGGGGGGCACGACATCGAGCTGCGGGTGCCGGTCGGAACGCTGATCGTCGACGAATCCACCGGCGCCACCATCGCGGACCTTGCCACCGACGGTGAGCGCGCGCTGCTGGCCGCCGGAGGGCGCGGGGGACTGGGCAACCTGCACTTCAAGTCCAGCACCAACCGGGCGCCGCGTCGGCGCACGCTGGGAGCGCCCGGCGAGGCGCGCAGGCTTAGGCTGGAACTGAAGGTGCTGGCCGATGTGGGTCTGCTCGGCGCACCCAATGCCGGCAAGTCGACGCTGCTGGCGGCGGTGTCCAACGCGCGTCCCAAGGTCGCCGACTACCCGTTCACCACGCTGTACCCGCACCTGGGCATGGTGCGGCTGGAGCACGGCAAGGGTTTCGTGCTGGCCGATCTGCCCGGCCTGATCGAAGGCGCCGCCGAGGGCGCCGGACTGGGGCACCAGTTTCTACGCCACCTTTCGCGCACGCGGCTGCTGCTGCACGTGATCGATGTGGCGCCGTACGACGACGGTCCCGACCCGGTCGACCAGGCTCGGGCCATCGTGGCCGAGCTCAAGCGGTACGACGTCAGCCTGCACCGCAAGCCGCGCTGGATCGTTCTGAACAAGATCGACGCGCTGGCGGCGCAGCAGCGCGAGCAGCACATTGCGCGGTTGCGGGAGCGGCTGCGCCGCCGGCTGCGAACCACCGCCCCCATCTTCGCGGTGTCGGCGGCGACCGGCGAGGGCTGCCGTGATCTGATGTGGGCCGTGCACGATTTTCTGGCGCGTCGGGGCGTGGACGATCCGCAGGCGGCAGCGGCGGGCGACGTGCGCTTCGAGCCGACCGTGGCGGATGCGTGATGGGCGCCACCGGCGCGCTCGCGTCGGCGCGGCGCGCGGTGGTCAAGGTCGGCAGCAGCCTGGTGACCGACGGGGGACGCGGCCTGGATCCGGGTGCGATCGCGCGCTGGGCCGCGCAGATCTCGGCGCTGCATCAGCTGGGCAAGCAGGTGATCCTGGTGTCCAGCGGCGCCATCGCCGAAGGCATGCAACGGCTGGGCTGGCGCAAGCGGCCGCAGCAGATCCACGAGCTGCAGGCCGCCGCCGCGGTCGGGCAGATGGGCCTGGCACAGGCTTATGAATCGGGTTTCGCGGCGCACGGTTTGCGCAGCGCGCAAGTGCTGCTGACGCACGCCGACCTGGCCGACCGGGCGCGTTACCTGAACGCGCGCTCCACGCTGATGACGCTGCTGAGCCTGCAGGTCGTGCCGGTGATTAACGAGAACGACACCGTCGTGACCGATGAGATCAAGTTCGGCGACAACGACACGCTGGCCGCGCTGGTGACCAACCTGGTCGAGGCCGACGTGCTGGTGATCCTGACCGATCAGGCGGGCCTGTTCAGCGCCGATCCGCGTGCCGATCCGGCGGCCGTGCTGATCGCGCACGCCCAGGCGGGTGACCCCGCGCTGGAGGCGGTCGCGGGCGGCACCGGCAGCCAGATCGCCTCGGGCGGCATGCTGACCAAGGTGCTGGCGGCCAAGCGGGCGGCCCGCAGCGGCGCCTGCACCATCATCGCGAGCGGACGCGAGGACGACGTGCTGGTGCGACTGGCCAACGGCGTGCCGATCGGCACCGAGCTGGCCGCGCGCGACCCGGTGCTGACGGCGCGCAAGCAGTGGCTGGCCGACCACCTGCAGCTGAAGGGCCGGTTGATGGTCGACGCCGGGGCGGTGCGCGCCGTGCGCGAGGAGGGCAAAAGCCTGCTGCCGGTCGGGGTGCTGCAGGTCCAGGGCGATTTCGCGCGCGGCGACGTGGTCTGCTGCGTGGGGCCCGACGGCGTCGAGGTGGCCCGGGGCCTGGCCAACTACTCGAGCGCCGAGGCCCGCCAGATCGCGCGCCGCCCCAGCAGCGAGATCGCCTCGATCCTGGGTTTCATCGAGGAGCCCGAGCTGATCCACCGCGACAACCTGGTCGTGCTGTAGCGAGGGCTCAGGCCTTGCGCTGCTCCGCGCGGAACACGTACTGTGACAGCTCCGCCAGCGCCTGCTGATAGACGGCGCGCTTGAACTCGATCACAGAATCCTGCGGAATCCAGTAATCGTGCCAGCGCCAGGCGTCGAATTCGGGCTTTTCGCTGCGGCGCAGGCACACGTCGCACTCGCGCCCGATCAGCCGCAGCAGGAACCAGATCTGCTTCTGCCCGCGATAGTTGCCCCGCAGGTCGCGTCGGATCCACTGCTCGGGGACCTCGTAGCGCAGCCACTCCCGGGTGCGCGCGACGATGCGCACCTGTTCCGGAATCAGCCCGATCTCTTCGTACAGTTCACGGTACATGGCCTGCTCGGGGGTCTCGCCGTGCTTGATCCCCCCTTGCGGGAACTGCCAAGAGTGCTGCTTTGCGCGTTTTCCCCAGAATACCTTGTTGCGGTCGTTGAGCAGGATGATGCCGACATTCGGGCGGTAGCCTTCCTTGTCCAGCATGCCATCACCTGAAGCTATATCATCTGCGGCCGATTATAGGAGCCGCACGGCGCGGCTCAAACGCGACGCGCGCGGCCGGATCGGCCGCCTTATTTTCCGATGCGAGCTTCCCAGTTCCTCGTTTCCACGCTGAAGGAGGCGCCGGCCGACGCCGACGTCGTCAGTCAGCAGCTGATGCTGCGCTCCGGCATGATCAAGAAGCTGGCGGCCGGCATCTATACGTACATGCCGATGGGGCTGCGCTCGATCCGCAAGATCGAAGCCATCATCCGCCAGGAGATGAACCGCGCCGGCGCGATCGAGCTGCTGATGCCGGTGGTGCAGCCGGCCGAATTGTGGATGCAGTCCGGCCGCTGGGAAAAGTACGGACCGGAGCTGTTGCGGCTGAAGGACCGTCACGGTCGCGACTTCGTGCTGCAGCCGACCTCGGAAGAGGTCGTCACCGAAGCCGTGCGGCAGGAGGTGCGCAGCTATCGCCAGCTGCCCTTGAACCTCTACCATATCCAGACCAAGTTCCGCGACGAGCGCCGGCCCCGCTTCGGGGTGATGCGCGGGCGCGAGTTCACGATGAAGGACGCCTATTCGTTCGATCGGGACGAGCCGGCCGCGCGCCTGAGCTACGAGCGCATGTTCGCCGCCTACGAACGGATCTTTTCACGGATGGGCCTGGCGTTTCGCGCCGTCGCCGCCGACAGCGGGGCCATCGGCGGCAGCCGCTCGCACGAGTTCCAGGTCATCGCCGACACGGGCGAGGATCAGATCGCATTCAGCCCGGAGGGCGACTTCGCGGCCAACGTCGAGCTGGCCGAGGCGCTGCCGCTGCTGCCGTCCCGCGCCGCCCCCACCGAGGCGATGCGCAAGGTAGCCACCCCCGGTTGTACGCGCTGCTCCGACGTGGCCGCGTATCTGGGAGCGCCGATCGAGCAGACGGTCAAGGCCGTGGTGGTGGCGGTCGACCCGCCGCAAGGCTCGGCCGGTCCTGCCGAGATCTGGATGCTGCTGGTTCGGGGTGACCATGATCTGAACGAGACCAAGGTCGGCAAGCAGCCGGGCCTGGCGCGCTGGCGCCTGGCCAGCGAGGCCGAGATCGAGGCGCACTTCGGCTGCACGCCCGGCTATCTGGGGCCGGTTGCCCCGCGCCGGCCGGTGCGCGTGATCGCCGACCGGACGGTGGCCCGGATGAGCGATTTTGTCTGCGGCGCCAACGAGGCCGACTACCACCTGGCCGGCGTGAACTGGGGCCGCGATCTGCCCGAGCCCGACAGCGTCGCCGATCTGCGCAACGTGGTGGCGGGCGACCCCTCGCCCGACGGCAAGGGCCGGCTGCAGATCCAGCGCGGCATCGAGGTCGGGCACGTCTTCTTCCTGGGGACGCTCTATTCTGAAAAACTCGGGGCGACCTACCTGGACGAATCTGGCCAGCCGCACCCGATCCAGATGGGTTGCTACGGAATCGGCGTCACGCGGCTGCTGGGCGCGGCCATCGAGCAGAACCACGACCAGCGTGGAATCATCTGGCCCGACGCGATCGCGCCGTTCGAGGTCGTGATCTGTCCGATCAATTACCAGCAGTCGGCCCCGGTGCGCGAGCAGGCCGACCGCCTGTACCAGCAGTTGTGCGAGATCGGCGTGGAGGCTCTGCTGGACGATCGCGGAGAGCGTCCCGGCGCGATGTTCGCCGACGCCGAGCTGATCGGCATCCCGCATCGGATCACGGTCGGCGAACGCGGCCTGAAGGCCAATCAGCTGGAATATGCGTCGCGCCGCTCTCTGACCCCTTCCATGATCCCGACCGTCGATGTGGTGGCTTTCATCCGGGAGCAGATCCGTCGCTGAGCGGCGGCGCAGCGGCCGGCGCGCGGCGCTGGGCACGGTGGTGGCGCTGCCCTGGGCCCTGTTCGCGCGGCCGGCCCACGCCGGCGCCCAGGAGTACGAGACGCTGGTCGATGCGGTGCGCACGGCGCTCGCGGCCCGCATCGCCGACACGGCTCCGCCGGAACGTAAATTCGATCGGATCGACGACCGGGTCGCATTCGTGGACTGGCTGGCCGAAATGTCGCGGCGGCTGGCCCGCCCGGAGCCCGACTACCGCACCCGGATCGACCTGTTGCGCACGCTCGATTACGAGTGCGTGCGCGCCGGCCTGGACCGGCAGATGGTCCTCGGGCTGATCCAGGTCGAAAGCGCCTTTCGCCGTTACGCGATTTCCGGGGCCGGCGCGCGCGGCTACATGCAGGTGATGCCGTTCTGGACCTCGCTGATCGGCGACGGCGACGCGCGCCGGCTGTTCGACATGCGCACCAACCTGCGCTACGGCTGCGTGATCCTGCGCCACTACCTGGACGGCGAGCAGGGCGACCTGTTCCGCGCGCTCGGCCGCTACAACGGAAGCGTTGGTCGGGGCGAGTATCCCGGGGCCGTGCTGTCGGCCTGGCGCGACAAGTGGAGCTACACGCCGTCGGCGCGGCGCGGGCCGTCCTGAGCGGCGCTCACCGGCGCGGCCCGCCCGGTGCGCCGCGCGGCGCTCCGCCCAGCGCTCCGAGCGCGCGCATCATCTTGCCGATGCCGCCTTTCTGCATCTGCTTCATCATCGCCTGCACCTGCTCGAACTGGGCCAGCAGCCGATTGACCTCCTGCACCGCCACCCCGGAGCCGGCCGCGATGCGGCGCTTGCGCGAGGCCTTGATCAGCTCCGGCCGGGTCCGCTCCTGTGCCGTCATCGAATTGATGATGCCTTCCAGCCGCAGCACCTGGCGGTCGGCCTGCTCGGTGTCGACGGCGCCGGCCGCCTTGACCATCTGCGCCGGCAGCTTGTCGAGCAGGTTGCCCACGCCTCCCAGCTTTCTCATCTGGATGACCTGTTCGCGAAAATCGTTCAGGTCGAAGCGGGCCCCCGAGCGCATCCGGCGCGTCAGCCGCTCGGCCGCATCCACGTCGATCGCCTTGTGCACGTCCTCGACCAGGGCCACGATGTCGCCCATTCCGAGCACCCGGCCGGCCATCCGCTCGGGGTCGAAGCGCTCCAGCCCGGTGAGCTTCTCGCCCACCCCCGCGAACTTGATCGGCTGGCCGGTGACGTGACTGACCGACAGCGCGGCCCCGCCGCGCGCGTCGCCGTCCAGCTTGGTGAGCACGATCCCGGTGAGCGCGATCCGCGCGGCGAAGGCCGAGGCGGTGTTGACCGCGTCCTGACCCAGCATGGCGTCGACCACCAGCAGCGTCTCGACCGGCGCCAGCTGCGCGTGCAGCTGCGCAATTTCCTGCATCATCGGCTCATCGATGCTGGTGCGCCCGGCGCTGTCGACCAGCACGACGTCGACATAGTGGCGGCGCGCGTGCGACAGCGCCTCGGCCGCGATCGCCAGCGGCGCGGCCGAGGCCTGCGCCTCGAAGAACTCGGCGCCGGCGGCGCGACTGACCGTCCTTAACTGCTCCATGGCGGCCGGGCGGTACACGTCGGTCGAAACGGCCAGCACCTTTTTCTTGCGCTCGGTGATCAGCAGGTGCGCCAGCTTTCCGCAGGTGGTCGTCTTGCCGGAGCCCTGCAGTCCGGCCAGCAGCACGACCGCGGGGGGCTGCACCGCCAGATTGAGCTCGCGCTGGGCCGCGGGCAGCTCCGCCCCCATCAATCGCGCCAGCTCCCGCTGCACGATGCCCACCAGCGCCTGGCCCGGGGTCAGGCTGCCGGCCACGTCCTGTCCCAGAGCGCGCTCCTTGACGCGCGCGACGAAGTCGCGCACGACCGGCAGCGCCACGTCGGCCTCCAGCAGCGCCAGCCGCACCTCGCGCAGCATGTCCTGCGTGTTCGCTTCGGTCAGTCGAGCCTGGCCGCGCATCTGTTTGGCGATGCGAGCCAGTCGTTCGGTCAGTTGGTCGAGCATCGTGATCGGCGCCGAATCGGCAGCGTGGTATAAGAAACGCCCTATGACAGGCCACGAATTCTACGGTTTTGCGGCCTTCGTGACCGCCCTGTTGTATCTGGTCATCGCCGCGCTCAGCTGGGTTCAGCTCAAGGCCGAGGCTGCCACCGTTCGGCGGATCGAGCCGGTCGCGGCGCTGATGCTGCCGGCGCTGGTCGGGCACGCGGTCGCGCTGGGTTATTCGATGTTCGGCCTGGGCGCGCTGCGCTTCGGGTTTGCCCATGCCCTGTCGGCCACGATGCTGGTGAGCGGTCTGCTGCTGTGGGTGGAGGGCTTCTTCGTGCCGCTGCGGGGTCTTTATCTGCTGGTGGCGCCGATTGCCGCCGTGACCGTGTTGCTGCCGTCGTTTTTCCGCGGCTCGCTCGCGGCCGAAGGCTCATCGCTCGCGTTGCGGGTGCACCTGTGCGTGGCGATCCTGTCGTACAGCATGCTGACGGTGGCGGCATTGCACGCGTTGCTGATGGCGTCGGTCGATCACTACCTGCATCGGCCGTCGGCCGTTCCGGGCCGGGGCCTGGCGCGCCTGTTCGCTCACCTGCCGCCCCTGCTGGCGCTGGAGTCGCTGCTGTTCCGGCAGATTGCGGTCGGCTTCGTCCTGCTCAGCGCGACCGTGGCCTCGGGAGCGGTATTTTCCGAGGAGCTGTTCGGCCGCCCGCTCGGCCTGGAACATTCGCTGGTGCCCCCGCACAAGATCGTGTTCGCGCTACTGTCCTGGTGCGTGTTCGGCGCCTTGCTGACGGGGCGCGCCGTGTTCGGCTGGCGCGGCCGCACCGCGCTGCGGTGGACCTTCACCGGGTTCGTGATGCTGTTGCTGGCCTATGTGGGAAGCCTGTTCGTGGTGGAAGTGATCCTGCGCAGATTCTGACGGGGCGATGCCCGTCCGGAAACCGACTCGATGGCGCGCTTGCTGTTCTGGATCGTGCTGGCAGGACTGGTCTACGCGGTCGCGCGCAACTGGTTGCGCCGCGACGAGCGCGGCGCGCGCGCGCCCGGCAAGCCCGCCGAGCCGATGATCGCCTGCGCCGCCTGCGGACTGAACGTGCCGAAATCCGAAGCCCATCTGCGCGACGGCCAGTGGTATTGCAGCCCCGAGCACCTGGAGCGGGGCGGGCCCGGCGGCTGACGTGGCCGATCGCGCGCTGATCCGGGATCGGGCCGGCGTCGGGTCGCCGCAAGCGGCCCCGCCGTCCGCCCGCAACCCGCCCGGCCGTCCCGAGCGGCCGCAGGCGCCGCCGGTGGTCGAGCCGTCCTGGCCGACGCTGCAGACCTTCGCGCTGGTGCGGGTGCTGGTATCGACGGCCCTGTTGCTGGCCGTGATGATGTTCGGCTCCGCCGTGATCGGCCGCACGCTGGGCGCCGATCCGGACCGCATCATGAGCCTGCTGGGCGCGTATTTCGCGCTGGCCATATCGCTGCTGGCCTGGACGCTGCTGCGGCGCAGCCGTTTCGGGCTGCAGATCTGGGCCCACCTGGCGGTGGACCTGCTGCTGATTTCGCTGCTGGTCGTGCTGGGCGGCGGCACGCGCAGCGGCGTGTTCATCTTCTATCTGCTGCCGCTGGCCGAGGCCTCGCTCGCGCTGCCGAGCGTGGGCGCGTTTTTCGTGTGCTCGATCGCGGCCCTGGTGCTGCTGGGCAACGAGGTGCTGCGCTCGCTGGGCGGGGAGCCGGGGGAGGCGCAGCTGTTCCAGGCCGGCGTCGTCGGCGCTGCGCTGTTCGGCATCACGGCGCTGCTGCGCCTGCTGTCGACCCGGCTGTCGCGCCAGGAGCAGCTGGTGCGGCTGCGCGGACGCGAGCTGCACAGCCAGCTGCAGATCAACCGGCTGGTGATCTCCCAGATGGAACAGGGCGTGATCGTGGCCGACGCGGACACCCGGGTGCGCGCCAACAATCGGTCGGCCCGTTCGATGCTGGGCTTCGATCCGGAGGCCCAGCTGACCGGCCGGCGCCTGGTCGAGCTGGATTCGGCGCAGGAGCTGGCCCACGCGTTCCAGAACTGGTTGACCTCGCTCGCGCTGGGCGCGGCGCCGGCGCAGTCGGTCATCGTGATCAAGGGCCCCGAGGTCAAGCTCGCTGCCGGCACCCAGCGGCGGCTGCGCGTGCGCTTTGCGCGGCCGGCTTTCGAGTCGTCGGACGAGTACGTGATCTTTCTGGAGGATCTGCAGGCGATCGAGGAGCGGGCGCAGCGCCTGAAACTGGCGGCGATGGGGCGCTTGACGGCCTCGATCGCGCACGAGATACGCAACCCGCTGGCGGCCATCAGCCAGGCGGGGCAGTTGCTGTCCGAGGACGTGCGCGATCCGCTGCACCAGCGGCTGACCTCGATCGTGCGCGAGAACACGCAGCGGCTGAACCGCCTGGTCGAGGACGTGCTGCGCGCGGCGCGGCGCGAGCCGCCGCTGGCCGACGAGTTCGATCTGCAGCAGTTCTGTGCGGCCTGGCTGGACGAGTTCATGCGCGACCGGGGCCTGGCCGACGGCGTGATCCGGCTGACGGCGCCGCCGTCGCTGGTGGTGCGATTCGAGCAGAACCAGTTGCGCCAGGTGCTGTTCAACCTGGTCGACAATGCGCTGCGCTACAGCTCGGGCCGGCCCGGCAGCATCGAGATCCGGGCCGAGGCGCACGCCGAGCGGGACGCGCCGACCCGCCTTTGGGTGTTCGACGACGGCCCCGGGGTGGACGCGGCCGACCGCGAATCGATGTTCGAGCCGTTCTTCACGACCCATACGCGCGGCACCGGGCTGGGACTGTACCTGGCCCGCGAGTTTTGCATGGCCAACGGCTTCGATCTGGCCTACACCGGATGGCAGGCCTCGCAGGGGCCGCCCCGACTGGGCTTCTGCCTGACGTTCGGTCCGCCCGAGCGCCAGCGCGACGATCATCCCGATTTCATGGATACACTGCCGGCGACGTGAACGAGGCGCTGCACCCATGAATCCGCTTCCGGGATCGGCCGTCGAGACAGCGGCGCGCCCCGGCGCGGGGCTCGGCCGCACGCCGGCCGTTCTGGTGATCGACGACGAGGCCGATCTGCGCGACCTGGTGGCGCTGACGCTGGTGCGCATGGGCCTGGACGTCGACGGCGCCGAATCGGTGGCGCGCGCGCGCGAGCTGATGGCGCAGCGCGCCTACGCGCTGTGCCTGACCGACATGCGACTGCCGGACGGCTCCGGATTGGACCTGGTGCGCGAGGTGCACGGCCGCGGCGGGCCGAGGATCGCGGTGATCACCGCGTTCGGAAGCGCTGAAAACGCGGTGGCCGCGCTGAAGGCCGGCGCGTTCGACTATCTGACCAAGCCGGTCGACCTGGATCAGCTGCGCCTGCTGGTGCGCTCGGCGCTGCGCGGTCTGTCGGCCAGCGGCCGCCCGGGCGATCAGGAGGCGCCGCCCGCGCACGGCGCTCTGGACCGCCTGATCGGGGACTCCGATTCCGTCGTCCAGCTGCGCGTGATGATCCGCCGGCTGGGCCAGAGCATGGCGCCGGTGTCCATCTTCGGCGAATCCGGCAGCGGCAAGGAGCTGGTGGCGCGCGCGATCCACGAGCAGTCGGCCCGCCGCGACATGCCGTTCATCGCGGTCAATTGCGGCGCCATCACCGAGAACCTGATGGAAGCGGAATTCTTCGGGTACCGCCGCGGCGCCTTCACCGGGGCTGACCGCGACCGTGACGGGTTTTTCCAGGCCGCCGCCGGCGGCACGCTGTTCCTGGACGAGATCGCCGAGCTGCCGCTGGGCATGCAGGTGAAGCTGCTGCGCGCGATCCAGGAGCGGCGCGTGCGCAAGGTCGGCGCCACCGCGGAGGACCCGGTCGACGTGCGCATCCTGTGCGCAACCCACCAGGAGCTGCACAAGCTGATCGCGGCCGGCCGCTTCCGGCAGGACCTGTTCTACCGGCTCAACGTGATCGAGCTGCGCGTGCCGAGCCTGCGCGAACGGGTCGGCGACATCTCCGCCATTGCCGATTCGATCCTGCATCGGATCGCGGAGCGCTCGGGACTGACGCCGACGCGGCTGTCGGAGGCGGCCGTGCTTGCGCTGCAGCGCCACCCGTTCCCGGGCAACGTGCGCGAGCTGGAAAACGTGCTGGAGCGGGCGCTGGCGCTGGCGCCCGGGGGCGAAATGCAGGGGCAGGATCTGCAGCTGCCCGAGTCGGCCTCCTTCGCCGCGGCTGGCGCCGCGGCTTCGGAGGCCAGGGCCTCCCCCGCCACAGCTGCGCAGGACTCGACTGCCCCCGCCACAGCTGATGCGGCCGTGGCCTCCGTAGCCGCGGCGAAGGAGGGCTTCGGCGTCGATCAAGGGGTGCCGACCGACCTGGAGGCCTATCTGGGCTCGGTCGAGCGCGAGGCGATCCTGGCTGCGCTGGCCCGCACCGGTCACAACCGGACCGCCGCCGCGCAGCTGCTGGGCATCTCGTTCCGGCAGATGCGCTACCGGATGCGCCGGCTGGGACTCAAATAAGGAAGCGGCCTGCGATGGGCCCGGGCACCGAGGCGCATCCGGATCCGCAATTCGCGCTCGACGCGGCCGGCTGGGTGCGCCCGGCGCGCCACCTGCGCTCGCCCAATCAGGACGCGCGGCCTGCCGGCTGCGCGATCGAGCTGCTGCTGATTCACAACATCAGCCTGCCTCCGGGCGAGTTCGGAACCGGCCAGATCGAGCGGCTGTTCACGAACAGCCTGGATCACGCCGCCCATCCGTACTTCGCCGAGCTGCACGGACTGCGGGTGTCGTCCCACTTCCTGATCGGGCGCGACGGCGGCCTGACGCAGTTCGTCGGCTGCGCCGAGCGCGCCTGGCACGCCGGCCAATCGGTGTTCGAGGGGCGGGAGCGCTGCAATGACTTCTCGCTCGGCATCGAGCTGGAAGGAACCGACACCGCCGCTTACACAGAGGCCCAGTACGACGTGCTGGGGCGGCTCGGCCGCAAGCTGTTTGCGGCCTATCCGCTGCGCGCGGTGCGCGGCCACAGCGACGTGGCGGCGCCCCGCAAGACCGACCCCGGACCCCTTTTCGACTGGCGGCGCCTTGCGCGCGCGCTGAACGTCGACGCCGCCGCCTTCGCGCCCGGGCTGCTCGGCTGATTCGTTCGACCGTGCCGGGCGGGCGCTACGGCGCAGCGGCCGCCTTCGCGCCGGGGCTACTTAACTGATTTCACACGGGTTGCGCCGGCCGGCCCGGCCGGCCGCGGCGCGGTGCTGCTCCGCAAGAAATTTCTGTCTTGCCGCGCCACGCGGTATCCCATAAGATGGCCCACAACACTTTGTACAAAATGAGCTTGATACCACAGCATGTTGTACCCATAACCGGAACCGGCACGTCGCGCGGCGCCTTCGCGCGCCGCAGGCGGGCAGGTCGGTGGTGGCCGGTGCGGATCACCTTCTACCGCTTGTGGTCGCGCTTCTGATCGAACCGGCCGGCACGTAGAACAGGAGGATTCCAGATGCAGCTTTCCACCGAAACGACGGGTACGGGCGCCGCCGAACGGCTGTCGGGCGTCTTCGGCGCGGGTCAGTCCGCGCCGCCGTTGCAGCGGCCGCACGCGATCTCGCTGGCTGATTACAAGGTGATGCGGCGCAACGGGGCGGTGGTCGGCTTCGAACCCGGCAAGATCGTGGTTGCGATGAGCAAGGCGTTCATCGCGGTGCGCGGCGGGCAGGGCGCCGCCTCGGCGGCGATCCGCGAGCAGGTCGAAGCGCTCACCTCGAGCGTGGTGGCAGCGCTGCTGCGGCGCCAGCCGGCCGGCGGAACGTTCCATATCGAGGACATCCAGGACCAGGTCGAACTGTCGCTGATGCGTGCCGGAGCGCACGAGGTGGCCCGGGCCTACGTGCTGTACCGGGAGCAGCGCGCGCGCGAGCGGGCCCGCCAGCGCGAGGAGCAGCGCGCCGCTTTGGCCGAGCTGACCGTACTGGACGGCGAGCGCCGCTTCGCGCTGGACCGGACTGCACTGCGCTCGCTGATCCAGGCCTCGTGCGACGGCCTGGACGCGGCCGTATCGGCCGACGCCGTGGTGAACGAAACGCTGAAGAACCTGTACGACGGCATCCCGCTGGCCGAAGTGCACAAGTCGGCCATCCTGGCGGCTCGCGCCCTGGTCGAGACCGACCCGGACTACGGCCGCCTGAGCGCGCGCCTGCTGCTGCACGCGATCCGGCGCGAAGTGCTGGGCGAGGAGGTCGATCAGGCCGGCATGGCGCGGCGCTACGCCGCCTGCTTTCCGCACTGCATCCGGGTGGGCATCGAGGCCGGGCGGCTGGATGAGCGGCTGGCCCGGTTCGACCTGGACCGGCTGGCCGGCGCGCTGCGGCCCGAACGCGACCTGCAATTCACCTACCTCGGGCTGCAGACGCTGTACGACCGCTACTTCCTTCATCACGACGGGCGCCGCTTCGAGCTGCCGCAGACCTTCTTCATGCGCGTGGCGATGGGACTTTCGCTGAACGAGATGGAGCCCGAAACGCGCGCCATCGAGTTCTACGAGGTGCTGTCGAGCTTCGATTTCATGTGCTCCACGCCCACGCTGTTCAATTCCGGAACCTGCCACCCGCAGCTGTCATCGTGCTACCTGACCACGGTGGCGGACGACCTGGACTCGATCTACGAGGCCATCAAGGAAAACGCGCTGCTGGCCAAGTACGCCGGAGGTCTGGGCAACGACTGGACCCCGGTGCGGGCCCTGGGCTCGCATATCCGGGGCACCAACGGCAAGTCGCAGGGGGTGGTGCCGTTCCTCAAGGTGGTCAACGACACGGCCGTCGCCGTCAATCAGGGCGGCAAGCGCAAAGGGGCCGTGTGCTGCTACCTGGAGGTCTGGCACCTGGACATCGAGGAATTCCTGGAACTGCGCAAGAACACCGGCGATGACCGGCGCCGAACCCACGACATGAATACGGCGAACTGGATTCCGGACCTTTTCATGAAGCGGGTGGTCCAGGATGCCGAATGGACCCTGCTGTCACCGAGCGATTGCCCCCGGTTGCACGACCTGACCGGGCGCGCCTTCGAGCGCGCCTACGAAGAGCTCGAGGGCAAGGCGTTGCGCGGCGAGCTGAAGCTGTACCGCAGGCTGCCCGCCCGGCAGCTGTGGCGCAAGATGCTGACGATGCTGTTCGAGACCGGCCATCCCTGGATCACGTTCAAGGATGCCTGCAACCTGCGCTCGCCCCAGCAGCACGTGGGCGTCGTGCACAGCTCCAATTTGTGCACCGAGATCACGCTGAACACCAGTGACAGCGAGATCGCCGTGTGCAATCTGGGCTCCATCAACCTGCCGGCGCACCTGGCCCAGGACGCCGGTGCGACCGTCGGCCTTGACCACCGCAAGCTCCAGCACACGATCGCCACCGCGATGCGGATGCTCGACAACGTGATCGACATCAACTACTACGCGGTGCAAAAGGCGCGCGACGCCAACCTGCGGCACCGCCCGGTCGGCCTGGGGCTGATGGGATTCCAGGACTGCCTGTACCGCCTGGCCATTCCGTACGCGTCGGCGGCGGCGGTCGAGTTCGCCGATCGCAGCCAGGAAGCGGTCTGCTACCACGCGTACTGGGCCTCCACCGAGCTGGCGGCCGAGCGCGGACGGTACTCCTCGTATGAAGGATCGCTGTGGGACCGCGGCATCCTGCCGCAGGACACGCTGCAGCTGCTGCAGGCCGAGCGCGGCGGCCACGTCGAACTGGACAGTTCGGCCAGCCTGGACTGGGATGCGCTGCGCCGCCGCATCCGCCAGTTCGGCATGCGCAACTCCAATTGCGTCGCAATCGCACCGACCGCGACCATCTCCAACATCGTGGGGGTGTCGGCCAGCATCGAGCCGACCTTTCAGAACCTGTTCGTCAAGTCGAACCTGTCCGGCGAGTT
>DASZFP010000038.1:0-33174 GCA_035939615.1 Burkholderiaceae bacterium
TGACCTCACGGGTGCGGGCGCGGCCATTCCTGATCGTGCCGCCCTGTATCAACAAGTTCTACATCCTGGACCTGCAGCCGGAGAACTCCCTGGTCCGGTTCTGTATCGAACGCGGCAACACGGTGTTTCTGGTTTCCTGGCGCAACCCCGGCCGGGATCAGAGCCGGCTGACCTGGGACGATTACGTGGAGCGCGGCCCGATCGAGGCGTTGAATGTGGTGCGCCGCATCTCGGGCGCAGCAAAGGTCAATGCATTGGGCTTTTGCGTCGGCGGTACGCTGCTGGCGACAGCGCTGTCGGCGATGCGCGCCCGCGGCGACGACCCGGTCGCCAGCCTGACCTTGCTGGCCTCGCTGCTCGACTTTTCCGATTCCGGGATCCTGGACATCTTCATCGACGAGACGCACGTGCGGATGCGCGAGCAGTCGATCGGCAAAGGCGGGCTGATGCCGGGGCGCGATCTGGCCAATACGTTCTCCAGCCTGCGCGCCAACGACCTGGTGTGGAACTACGTGGTGAACAATTATCTGGAAGGCCGGTCGCCCCCCGCGTTCGATCTGCTGTACTGGAACGGCGACAGCACCAATCTGCCCGGACCGATGTATGCCTGGTACCTGCGCAACACCTACCTGGAAAATAACCTGATCGCGCCGAACAAGATCTCGGCCTGCGGCGCTCCGATCGATCTGGGCCGGATCCAGGTGCCCGCGTATGTGTTCGGGGCCCGCGAGGACCATATCGTGCCGTGGAAGGGTGCCTATGTGTCGGCTCGCGCACTGACGGGCGTGCCGCCGGGGCAGCTTCAGTTCGTGCTGGGGGCGAGCGGCCACATCGCCGGCACGATCAACCCGGCATCCAAGAACCGGCGCAACTACTGGGTCGGCCCGGAGGGGTCTCTTCCGGAAAGCGTCGACGATTGGTTTGATGCAGCGCAGGAATTTCCCGGCAGCTGGTGGATACACTGGGACCGCTGGCTGGGGCAATTTGCCGATGGTGAAGTCGACGCCCCTGGCGCTTATGGCAGCCAGCAGTACCCGCCGATCGAGGCGGCGCCAGGCCGTTATGTTCGTGAGAAGGCCCAGGACGCAACCGCAGGAGGTTGAACCATGCAGCAAGCCGTGATTGTCTCTGCAACCCGGACCGCGATCGGCAAATTCGGTGGGGCGCTGGCCAGGATCAGCGCGCCCGAACTCGGGGCCGTGGTGATCGGGGAGGCTCTGAAGCGGGCCAAGCTGGCTCCCGAGCAGGTCGACGAGGTTGTGATGGGTCAGGTCCTGACCGCCGGGTCCGGGCAGAACCCGGCCCGGCAGGCAGCGATCAAGGCCGGCGTGCCGGTTGCCGTACCGGCCATGACGATCAACGTCGTGTGCGGCAGCGGGCTGAAGGCGGTGATGCTGGCCGCCCAGGCGATTGCCAACGGCGATGCCGAGGTGGTGGTGGCCGGCGGTCAGGAAAACATGAGCCTGGCGCCCCACGTGCTGCCGGGATCGCGAGACGGCTTCCGGATGGGCGACGCCAAGCTGATCGACAGCATGATCATCGACGGCCTGTGGGATGTGTACAACCGCTACCACATGGGCATCACCGCGGAAAACGTCGCCAAGGAGTACGGCATTTCGCGCGCGAGCCAGGACGAATTCTCGATCGCCTCGCAGCGCAAGGCCGCCGCCGCGCGCGAGGCGGGCCGCTTCCGCGAGGAGATCGTCGCGGTGCCGATTCCGCAGCGCAAGGGCGAGCCGCTGCCGTTCGCCGACGACGAGTTCATCCGGGGCGATGCGACGCTGGAGGGTCTGACAGGGTTGAAGCCCGCGTTCGACAAGGAAGGCAGCGTCACGGCCGGCAATGCCTCGGGCATCAACGACGGGGCCGCCGCCGTGGTCGTGATGTCGGAGGCGCGTGCCAAGGCACTCGGCCTGCCCGCGCTCGCGCGGATCCGCGCCTTCGCTTCGGCCGGCGTCGATCCGAAGGTGATGGGCATGGGGCCGGTGCCGGCATCGCGCAAGGCGCTGACGCGGGCGAGCTGGAAAGCGGCCGACCTGGACCTGCTGGAGATCAACGAAGCATTCGCCGCCCAGGCCTGCGCGGTCAACAAGGAGATGGCCTGGGATACAGCCAAAATCAACGTGAATGGCGGCGCGATTGCTCTGGGCCATCCGATCGGGGCGTCCGGCTGTCGCATCCTGGTGACCCTGCTGCACGAAATGAAGCGTCGCGATGCCCGGCGCGGGCTGGCCTCGCTGTGTATCGGCGGAGGCATGGGGGTGGCGCTGGCGGTCGAACGCGGCTAGGGCGCTGCCTTCAGCGGCGCCCGAGGAGTTTAAGGACCGTTAAGAAGAGGAGACAGAAAATGACCAGGGTCGCGTACGTCACGGGCGGGATGGGGGGCATCGGCACCGCCATCTGCCGCAAGTTCCACGAAATGGGTTACCGGGTGATCGCGGGCTGCGGGCCCACCCGCGACCATGTCAAGTGGATCGCCGAGCAGGCCGATGGCGGCTACCGCTTCATCTGCTCGATCGGAAATGTGGCCGACTGGGAGTCGACCAAGGCCGCTTTCGACCGTGCCAAGGCTGAAGTGGGACCCGTCGACATCCTGGTGAACAACGCCGGCATCACCCGCGACGGCGTGTTTCGCAAGATGAGCCTGGCCGACTGGCGCATCGTGATCGACACGAACCTGAACAGCCTGTTCAACGTGACCAAGCAGGTGATCGACGGCATGCTGGACCGCGGCTGGGGCCGGATCGTCAATATCTCTTCGATCAACGGCGAAAGGGGCCAGTTCGGACAGAGCAACTACTCGGCAGCCAAGGCCGGCATGCATGGCTTCACGATGTCTCTGGCCCAGGAGGTCGCCAACAAGGGCATCACCGTCAATACGGTGTCCCCCGGCTACATCGCCACCGACATGGTGATGGCGGTTCGCGAAGACGTGAGGGAGAAGATCATCCAGACGATTCCGGTCAAGCGACTGGGCCGGGCGGAGGAGATCGCCTCGATCGTCGGCTGGCTGACCACCGAGGACGCGGGTTTCACCACGGGTGCCGACTTCTCGGTGAACGGCGGTTTGCACATGGGGTAAGCCTCCTTCGCCCTGCGGGCTTCGGAGGCCAAGCCCTCCTTCGCGCTTCGCACGGCAGGGCTCGGCGTAGAATCCGCTTGGGTGGCACGGACTTGCGGCGCTGCACTCCGCGGCGCCGCAGCGATGGTGGCCCAGACAGGATCCGAGCCAGATGGCAGCACGATTGATCAAGAAGTACCCGAACCGGCGGCTGTACGACACGCAAACCAGTACCTACATCACGCTGGCCGACGTGAAGCAACTGGTGATCGACCAGGAGGAATTCCAGGTTGTCGATGCGAAGTCGAGCGAGGATCTGACGCGCCAGATCCTGCTGCAGATCATTCTGGAGGAGGAGCAGGCGGGCATGCCGATGTTCACCTCCCCGGTGCTGTCGCAGATCATCCGCTTCTACGGCAACGCGATGCAGGGGATCATGGGCTCGTACCTGGAGAAGAACATCCAGGCCTTCATCGACATCCAGCGCAAACTGCAGGAGCAGAGCCGCGCCTTCTATGACACCAACAAGATCGGTCCGGAAGCGTGGACCCAGTTCGTCAACATGCAGGCGCCGATGATCCAGTCGATGATGACGAACTACATCGAGCAGAGCAAAAACCTGTTCGTTCAGATGCAGGAGAACATGCAGAACCAGACCCGTTCGATGTTCTCCAGCTTCCCGTTCACCGCCGCGGCCCCGACCGACAAGAAGAACGGGTGAGCGCCGTTGCGGCCCGCACCGGTCGCAAGGCGGCCCGCGCGGCAGGTTCGCCGGAGCCCGCGATCGGGTTCGTCTCGCTGGGCTGCCCCAAGGCGCTGGTCGACTCCGAGCGGATCCTGACCCAGCTGCGGGCGGAGGGCTACCGGATCAGCCCGACCTACCGCGACGCCGATCTGGTGGTCGTCAACACCTGCGGGTTCATCGACGCGGCCGTGGAAGAGTCGCTACAGGCCATCGGCGAAGCGCTTTCCGAAAACGGCCGCGTGATCGTGACCGGTTGCCTGGGCGCGCGAACTGAGCCGGACGGCGAGCGCCTGGTGCGTCGCATCCACCCCAGCGTGCTGGCAGTGACCGGGCCGCACGCCACCGACGAGGTGCTGGCCGCGGTCCACGTGCACCTGCCCAGGCCCCACGAGCCGTTCACGGACCTGGTGCCTCCGGCGGGGCTTAAGCTGACGCCCCGCCACTACGCGTACCTGAAGATCGCCGAAGGTTGCAACCAGAGCTGCACGTTCTGCGTGATCCCGTCGATGCGAGGCAAGCTCGTATCGCGGCCGATCGGCGAGGTGGTCGGGGAGGCCGAGCGGCTGGTGCAGCAGGGGGTGCGCGAGTTGCTGATCGTGTCGCAGGACACCGGCGCCTACGGCGCGGATCTGCGCAACCGGACCGATTTCGTCGGCGGCCGGCCAGTGCGGACGCACGTGCAGAACCTGGCGGTCGAACTGGGTCGGCTGGGCGCATGGGTTCGCCTGCACTACGTCTACCCATACCCGCACATCGACGATCTGATCCCTCTTATGGCGGAAGGCCGGATCCTGCCGTATCTGGACGTGCCGTTCCAGCACGCGCACCCCAGGATCCTGAAGCTGATGCGCCGCCCGGCCAGTGCCGAACGCAACCTCGACCGCATCCAGGCGTGGCGCGCGGCCTGCCCGGAGCTGGCGATCCGCAGCACGTTCATTGCGGGGTTCCCGGGCGAGACCGAGCAGGAGTTCGAGACGCTGCTCGATTTCGTGCGCCAGGCCGGGCTGGACCGCGTCGGCTGCTTTGCCTACTCGCCGGTGCACGGTGCCGCGGCCAATGAGCTGGCCGATCCGGTGCCCGAGCCGGTGCGCGAGGAGCGCAGGGCGCGACTGATGCAGGTCCAAGCCGAGGTGTCGCGCGAGCGGCTGATAAATCGGGTCGGGTCGGTCGAAACGGTTCTGATCGACGAATCGGCGCCGGCCGGCGGCGTCGGGCGAAGCCGCCTCGAGGCGCCCGAGATCGACGGCGTGGTGCGCGTGACGGCCGGCAAGCCGCTGCCGGCGGGCGAGTTTGTCGAGGTCCGCATCACGGGCGCTGACGAGCACGACCTGTCGGCGGAGCTGGCACGGCCGAGGAATTCGTCGCTTTGAGGTCGCGATTTGCGACCTCAAACATCGGCCCGGCAAATCAGGATTACGGTGTTTTATCTGCTTGCAGGTGCCGGTAGACCATCGCCCTGAACAGACTCAGCGCGGCCGTACCGTTGGCCCTGTCACGCGAGCGCTGATCGTCGCGCCGTTTAAGTGCGGGAGTGCTGCCCTTTCCAAAATCGGTGGACACATTGACGACGTGCTTGTCGTTGTCTACCCAATAGCTTCCTTTGTAGGTCACTCCGCCAATCGTGGATTGAACCGGTTGGTAGCCTTCTGGAAGTGATGACATAACCCGCCCGTGAAAAGGAATTTGAAGGTCATTTTACCGCTGTTGTGCCCAGATCTGCGCAGCGCGCCAGACTCTGTCCCCGAACGTGCCGTTCGTCCAAATTCTCACTACAAAACGGGATGATTGCCCGCTTGGCTTAGAGGGCACCGATGGCCGCCGCGTCGATCACTTCATGCAGCGCGACCACCGAAAATGTGACGTCAGGCGTCAGCATATCCAGACTAATCTTGCGACGGCAAAGGACTCGCATCCGGTTGGAATCCACGATTCGCAGTCGACGCCTGTTTCTCGCCGGAACGGCGGGCGCGGCACTTGCAGGCCGGGCGTTACGCCCTTGGGCTCGGGAGCGGGACATGAGCGAAGAAGGAATATTCGAACTTCGTCAGTACACACTGCACCGGGGACAGCGCGATACGCTGATCTCGCTCTTCGAGAAGGCCTTCGTGCAGCCCCTGAACGCGGTCGGCGCCCAGGTGGTCGGCACGTTCCGCGATCTGGACGATCCGGATCGATTCGTATGGATGCGCGGCTTTCGCGACATGCCCACGCGCCAGGAGGCGCTCGCGTCGTTCTACGGGGGGCCGGTCTGGCAGGCCAACCGCGCCGCTGCCAATGCGACGATGCTCGATTCGGATAACGTGCTGCTGCTGCGACCTGTCGGGCCGACTCCCGATTTTTCGCCGCAGCCGGGTGCGCACACCGGAACGGATGGCATCATCGGCGCGACCATTTACTATCTCGGCAGTGTCGACACAGCGCAGTTTGCGCAGTTTTTCGAGCAGGCCATGCTTCCGCACCTGACCGCGGAGGCAGTCAAACCGATTGCGCGCCTCGTGACCGAAGAAGCGCCCAATAACTTTCCGCGCCTGCCGATTCGCGAGCACGAGCGGACCTTCATCTGGTTCGCACGATGGGCCGATGCCTCCGCCGAAAACGAATTCTTCACGCGATTTTCGGCATTGAGCGGATGGCGTGATTCGGCGCCAGAATCCATATTGCCGTCACTGATGCGAAAACCGGAGCGCTTGCGGCTGGTGCCGACACCTCGCTCGCCCCTCAGATGATTGTCTTTCCCGCGTGAATCAATTGCTGGTCGATGCGGACCGCGTCCAAGCGCAGCCCTGGCGCAACGGGGGCGGGTCCACGCGCGAGCTCCTCGCCTGGCCGACGGCGCAGGACTGGATTTTTCGCATCAGCCTCGCGCAGGTGGCGCAGGACGGCCCTTTCTCGTCCTTCCCCGGCATCGAGCGCTGGATCGCGCTGGTCGAGGGCGCCGGCATGACGCTGAGCTTTGCCTCGGGAGCCGAGCACCTGTCCATCGGGCGCGAGCCCGTGCGTTTCGATGGCGCGCTCGCCCCCGTCTGCTCGCTCGAACGGGGAGCCACCCTCGATCTGAATCTGATGGTGGACCGATCGCGGGGAGCGGGACTGCTCGCCCGCGCGGGCGACGCGGAATGGACCGACGAAAGCGAATGGCGCGGCGTATTTGCCGCTTCGCCGTGCACCCTGTGGGTCGAGGACGGCCCGCCGCTCGAGCTGGGAGCGAAGGTCCTTCTGGCGCGAGCGGGGGCGGCGCGCGAGCGCTGGCGCCTGGCAGCGGGTGGCGCACCGCTGCGGGCCTGGTGGATCGCGGTCGCGACGCAGGCGTCTTAAGTCGGGTCTCGGAATTCGCACATCTACAAGAACCACTCGAGCACGCCGTCCAGGCCGCAGTAGTTCAGCTGGTAATCCGTGCCTTCCTGCACTTTCGGCTTGGCGTGGTAGGCGACGCCGACGCCGGCGAGCTTGAGCATCGGCAGATCGTTAGCTCCGTCTCCGATTGCAATCGCCTGGCGGGCGGTGCAGCCGATGTCGTCGCACACCCGCTGCAGGGCGGCCACCTTGCCTTGCGCGTCGACCACGCGGTCGGGGTCCGGCTCGGGTCCCCACACGGTACCGGTCAGCCGCCCATCGCGGACCTCCAGTTCATTGGCGCATACCTCGTCGACGCCGAGCCGGCGCTGCAAGATCCTGGCGAAATACCCGAAGCCGCCGGTCACCAGCAGGGTGCGCAGGCCGGCGCGCTGCACCGCCCCGATCAGGCGCTCGGCCCCGGGCGACAGCTGCATGCGCTGCTGCGCCACGGTCTGCAGCAACGAAGCGTCGGTGCCGGCCAGCAGGGCCACGCGCTGGCGCAGGCTGTGGGAGTAATCGGCCACCTGGCCGCGCATCGCGGCCTCGGTGATCGCGGCCACTTCGGAACCGCGGCCGGCCAGCGCCGCCAGCTCGTCGAGGGATTCGATCTGGATCAGCGTCGAGTCCATGTCGAGCGCCAGCAGTCGGAAATCCGACAGCGCCCAGTGCGGAGGGACCAGGTTGGCGTCGCAGCGCCAGCGCGCCGCCAATTCGACAGCGGCTGCCGCAACCGTTGCGCGCGGGCCGACCCCGACCAGCCGCACGGAAGCGGCTTGAGGCTGCAGGGGCGCCGGGGCGAAGCGCTGCCGGAACGCCTCGATCGCCTCGGCCGACAGATCGGGCGCCTGGACCACCAGGTCGGCCGGCGCACCCGCCGAGGATCCCGCCAACGGCTCCTGGCCGCTCACGCCAGCTCTTTCAGCAGGCCGTGCAATTCCTGCAGCCGCCTTTCGACCTGGGGTGTGGCCACGGTCAGTCGCAGCCGGTCCGGCGAGGCCAGTTTCAGCCGCTTGTCCCGCTGCAGCAGCTGGATCACGCGGGCCGGATCGACCGGGGTGTCGGTGCCGAACTGCAACCCTATCGAGTCGGAGGATGCGTCGATCTTGCGCACGCCCAGGCGCTCGGCCACCAGCCGCAGACGGTGCGTTTCGAACAGCGCGCGCGCGGCCGGCGGCAGCCGGCCGAAGCGGTCGATCAGCTCCTCCCGCACCGACTCCAGGCTGTCCTCGTCGTTGCACGAGGCGAGCTTCTTGTACAGCGACAGCCGCTGCTGAACGTCGCCCACATAGTCGGCCGGCAGCAGCGCCGGCGTATGCAGGTTGATCTCGGTCACCGCCGCGAACGGTTGCAGCAGGTCCGGCTCGCGCCCGCTGCGCAGCGCCCGCACGGCCGCATTCAGCATCTGCGTGTACAGATCGAAGCCCACCTCGTGCAGGTTGCCCGACTGGGACTCGCCCAGCACCTCGCCGGCGCCGCGGATTTCCAGGTCGTGCATCGCCAGGTAAAAGCCGCTGCCCAGCTCTTCCAGGCTCTGGATCGCTTCCAGCCGCTTTTCGGCGCCCCGCGTCAGGCTGTCCTCCGACGGCACCATCAGGTAGGCGTAGGCCTGGTGATGCGAGCGTCCGACCCGGCCGCGCAGCTGGTGCAGCTGGGCGAGCCCGAAGCGGTCGGCCCGGTGAATCAGGATCGTGTTGGCGGTGGGCACGTCGATCCCGGTCTCGATGATCGTCGTGCACAGCAGCAGGTTGAAGCGCTGCTGGTAGAAGTCCCGCATCACGTGCTCCAGCTCGCGCTCGGGCATCTGGCCGTGCGCGACCTCGATGCGGGCTTCCGGGATCAATTCGGCGAGCAGCCGGCGCCGCTGCTCGATCGTCTCGACCACGTTGTGCAGGAAATAGATCTGCCCGCCGCGCTTGAGCTCGCGCAGGCAGGCCTCGCGCATCAGGCTGCGGCTCTCGGGGCACACGAAGGTCTTGATCGCCAGGCGTCTCTGCGGAGCGGTCGCGATCACCGAAAAGTCGCGGATGCCTTCCAGCGACATCGCCAGCGTGCGGGGAATCGGCGTCGCGGTCAGGGTCAGCACGTCGACCTCGGCCCGCAGCGCCTTCAGCCGCTCCTTCTGCCGCACGCCGAAGCGGTGTTCCTCGTCGATGATGACCAGCCCCAGGCGGGCGAAGTGGACCTCGGGCGAGAGCAGCTTGTGGGTGCCGATCGCGATGTCCATCCGGCCGTCGGCCAGGTGCTCCAGGATCTGCGCCACCTCGCGCGGCGAACGAAAACGCGACAGCTCGCCGATATTGACCGGCCATTGCGAGAAGCGGTCCCGAAAAGTCTGCAGGTGCTGCTCGGCCAGCAGCGTGGTCGGGCACAGCACCGCGACCTGGCGGTCGCCGGCCACCGCAGCGAAGGCCGCCCGCAGCGCGACCTCGGTCTTGCCGAAGCCGACATCGCCGCACACCAGCCGGTCCATCGGAAAGCCGGCTCGCATGTCCTTCAGCACCGCCTCGATCGTTGCCTGCTGGTCGGCCGTTTCCTCGAATCCGAAGCCGTCGGCGAATGCCTGGTAGTCGCGCTCGGAAAACTGGAACGCATGTCCCTTGCGGGCGGCCCGCGCTGCGTACAGGTTCAGCAGCTCGGCCGCGGTATCGCGCACCTGGCGGGCCGCGCGGCGCCGCGCCCGGTCCCATTCGCCCGCGCCCAGCGTGTGCAAGGGAGCCGCGTCCGGATCGGTGCCGATGTAGCGCCCGATCAGGTGCAACTGGGCCACCGGCACGTACAGCTTGGTGTCGTTTGCGTACAGCAGGTGCAGGAACTCGGTCGGACCTTCCCCCAGGTCGAGCGTCTCCAGTCCGAGGTAGCGACCGATGCCGTGCTCGACGTGCACGATCGGGTCGCCGGACTTCAGCTCGGCCAGGTCGCGCACGACCGCATCGACGTTGGTGGCCCGATCGCGCTGGGTGCGGCGCTGGCGGCGCGGGCTGGCCGCGTACAGCTCGGCCTCGGTCACGACCGCCAGGTGCGCACCGGGCGAGGCAAAGCCCTGGTGCAGCGGGGCCGTTCCGAGCATCAGGCGCTCTTCGGAGCCGGTGAATTGCTCGAAGCGCTCGCACTCGGAAAACTGCATGCGCGACTCCGACAGCATCTGGGCCATCGTGTCGCGGCGCCCGGCCGAATCGGCCACCAGCAGCACGCGGCCCGCAAAGCCGGCGCTCCAGTCGCGCAGGCGCTGCAGCGGATCGGGGCTCTTGCGGTCCACCGCCAGCGCCGGCAGCTCCTCGAAATCCGGGTGAGCCGATTCGGCGAGCGCCAGCCGGGCGAGCGGCTTGAGCTGCACGAACAGCTCCTCCACCGGCAGATACAGCTGCCCTGGAGCCAGGCACGGGCGCTGCGTGTCGCGCGACAGGAACGCGTAGCGCTCGTTGGTCTCGTTCCAGAAGCGCCGCGCCGCTGCCTCCACCGCGCCGTGCAGCACGACGCGGGTCTCGCGCGGCAGGTAATCGAGCAGCGTTGCGGTCTGGTCGAAGAACAGGGGCAGGTAGTACTCGATGCCCGCCCCGGCGATGCCGTTGCCGACGTCCCGGTACAGTGGCGCGCGGCTCGGATCGCCCTCGAAGGCGTCGCGCCAGCGGCCGCGAAAGGCGGTGCGGGCCTGCTCCTCGAACGGGAACTCGCGACCCGGCAGCAGCCGCACCTCCGGCACCGGGTAGACGCTGCGCTGCGTGTCCGGGTCAAAGGCGCGAATCGATTCGACCGCATCGTCCAGCAGATCCAGGCGCAGCGGCAGCGTCGCGCCAGTCGGGAAAAAATCGATCAGCCCGCCGCGCAACGAGAATTCGCCGGGGCCGACCACCTGCGAGACGCTGTGGTAGCCGGCCAGCGCCAGCTGGGACCGCAACTGGTCCACGTCGATGCGCTGGCCCTGGGTCAGCCGGAAGGTTCGGCCCGCGACGAACGAGGCCGGTGCCAGCCGCTGCATCGCGGTCGTGGCCGCTACCAGCAGCACGTCGGCGCGCGGGCCCTCGCCGGCCGGGTTGCGCGTCATCAACCGGTACAGCGTCTCGATGCGTTCCGACACCAGGTCCGGGTGCGGGGAAAGAATGTCGTAGGGCAGCGTTTCCCAGTCCGGAAACGCCCGCACCGCCAGGTCCGGCTGGAAGTAGGGCAGCTCCTCGGAGAACCGATACACGTCCAGCGCGTCGGCGCACACGATCACCGTCAGCCGGCCCTCGCGCCGCTCCCGATCGGCCAGCTTCGTCAGAAGCAGCGAGTCGCCCGAACCGGCGGGCCGTCCGATCGCGAAGCGCTCGGCCTGCTTAAGCGGCGGCAGGGCAAATTCGGTTGCGCCGTCCACAGATGGGTGCTGATGCCGTGCGAGAATCCATTCCAAAGGTCTTGCCGGCCCGGAACCTGAATTCAGGGCGGCAGCGGCACGCACGATATCACCGGGATTTCCGATCAACCCGTGGCGATCCGTTATTTCGGTCTGATCCCGGCAGCCGGCACCGGCTCGCGCATGGGGGCCGACGCGCCCAAGCAGTACCTGCGGCTCGGAGCGCGCACGCTGCTGGAGCACTCGGTGACGGCCTTGATGGCCGATGCGCGCGTCGCGCAGGTTCTGATCGTGGTGGCTCCGCAGGACCGGCAAGCCGCGCAGCTGTCGCTGCCGAGCGGCGCCGCGCTGGCGGCCGTGGGCGGGGCCACGCGCGCCGAAAGCGTCCGCAACGGCCTGCGGGTGCTGGCCGAGCAGGCGCGCGAGCACGATCGGGTGCTGGTGCACGACGCGGCCCGCCCGTGCCTGTCCGCGCGCGACCTGGCCGCCCTGATCGATGCGGTTGGAACCGACGATGCCGGAGGCTTGCTGGCTGCACCCCTGGCCGATACGCTCAAGCGCGTCGACGCGGGCGCCGTGACCGAGACGGTGCAGCGCGCCGGGCTGTGGGGGGCGCAGACGCCGCAGCTGTTCCCTTTCGGTATCCTGCTGCGCGCGCTGCAGGACTGCCCGGATCCGGGCGCTGTCACCGACGAGGCGAGCGCGGTGGAACGGACCGGACTGCGGCCGCGGATCGTCAGTGCGACCGACGTCAATCTGAAAGTCACGACGCCGGCCGACTGGCCGCTGGCGGAGGCGATCTTGAAGGCGAGCGGACGATGGTAGATACCATCCGGGTCGGGCAGGGATTCGACCTGCATGCGCTGGTTCCCGGACGGCGACTGGTGCTGGGGGGCGTGGCGATCGAGCACGAGCGGGGACTGCTCGGACACTCGGACGCCGACGTGCTGCTGCACGCCATCACCGACGCGCTGCTCGGGGCAGCCGGCCTCGGCGACATCGGCCGGATCTTTCCGGATTCGGATCCGCGCTATCGCGACGCCGACAGCCGTGCTCTGCTGGCCGAGGTGATGCAGCGCGTGGGGCAGGACGGCTGGCGCGTGGCCAATGTGGACGGCACCGTGCTGGCGGAGCAGCCGCGCATCGCCCCCCACGTCGAGGCGATCCGCACCTCAATCGCGGCGCTGCTGCAGGTTGATCGGGCCCAGATCAACGTGAAGGGCAAGACCACCGAGCGGCTGGGATCGATCGGACGCGGCGAGGCGATTGCGGCCAGCGCAGTCGTTTTGCTCACCCGCGCATGAATGGCCCTGCGCGGCGCCGGCCTGTGACGGTTCCAGCCGGATAGCCCATGCTCGAGGCGATCGAGCTGCAGTGCGAGCGCGGTCATCGGCGCCTGTTCGACCGGCTCTCGTTCCGGGTCGATGCACGCCAATGCCTGCACGTCGCCGGCGACAACGGGGCCGGCAAGACGAGCCTGCTCAGGATCCTGTGTGGCCTGCTCAGCCCGACCAGCGGCGAAGTGCGATGGCATGGGCGGCCGATCGGGCGCGTGCGCGACGAGTACGGCGCCGACCTGATCTATGTGGGACACCTGAACGGCGTGAAGGACGATTTGACCGCCGCGGAGAACCTGCGGGTCTGGGCGGCGATCGCCACCATCGGGGCGGGCGACAGCGACGTGCTGCGGGCGTTGCGCCTGCTGGCGATCGAGCGCTTCGCACACTGGCCGGCAGGCCAGCTGTCGCAGGGGCAGAAGCGCCGCGTCGCCCTCGGGCGCCTGACGCTGGCCCGCCAGGCGCGCATCTGGATCCTGGACGAGCCGTTCAACGCGCTGGACCGCCGGGGCGTCGAAGTCCTCAATCAGCTGATCGAGCGGCACGTGGAGGGCGGCGGCGCGGTCGTGCTGACGACGCACCAGGCCTGGGAGGCGCCGGTGCCGGTTGAGCGGCTGGATCTGAGCGGGCAGGCCCCAGCATGATCCAGGCGCTGCTGGCGGTGGTGAGGCGCGACCTGCTGCTGGCGCGGCGACAGCGCGGCGACATCGTCAACGTGCTGCTGTTCTTCCTGATCGTGATCACGATGTTCCCGCTCGGCGTCGGCCCGGACAAGGACACCCTGCGGCTGATCGCGCCGGGCATCGTCTGGGTGGCCGCGCTGCTGGCGGCCATCCTGTCGCTGGGTCGCCTGTTCGCGCTCGACTATGCGGATGGCACGCTGGAGCAGATCATGCTGTCGGGCCAGCCGCTGTCGCTGGCCGTTCTGGGCAAGATCACCGCACACTGGCTGATGACCGGGGCGCCGATCACGCTGTTGTCGGCCGGGGCCGCGGTCGTGTTCGACTTGGCGCCGGGTCCCACGGCCACGCTGGTCGCCTCGCTGCTGCTCGGCACCCCGTCGCTCAGCCTGGTCGGAGCAGTGGGCGCAGCGCTGACGCTGGGCCTGCGCGGCGCCGGCGTGCTGGTCACGCTGCTGGTTCTGCCGCTCTATGTTCCGGTCCTGATCTTCGGGGCGCTCGCGGTCGACCGGTCGGTCGGAGGCCTGTCGCCGGTTCCCTGGCTGATGGTGCTGGGGGCGCTTTCGCTGGGGGCGGCCGCGCTCGCGCCCTGGGCGATCGGAGCCGGGTTGCGGGTTTCAGTTGAATAAGTTTGGGATAATGCATTCCATGCAGGCCCAGACCATTCGCCCTCTGAAGTTCGGATGGCACCGCTTTGCCGCGCCGCCGGAGTTCTATCGCCTGGCGGGGCGGCTGATCCCGTGGTTCGGCTCGCTGGCCGCTGTGCTGGCGGGGTTCGGGCTGTATCTGGGGTTTTTCGTGGCGCCGACGGACTTCCAGCAGGGCGAGGTGTACCGGATCATCTTCGTCCACGTGGCGGCGGCCTGGATGGCGATGTTCATCTACGCGGTGATGGCATTCTGGGCCGGCGTTGGAATCGCCTTCAACGCGCGCATGGCTTCGATATGGGCCTGCGCTATGGCCCCGACCGGCATGCTGATGGCGTTCCTGGCGCTGTGGAGCGGGGCGCTGTGGGGGCGCCCGACCTGGGGCGCATACTGGGTGTGGGACGCGCGCATGACCTCGACCTTGATCCTGCTGTTTCTGTACGTCGGGTTCATGGCGCTGCACGGCGCGATCGACGATCCGCGCCGCGCCGACCGCGCGGCCGGCGTGCTGGCGCTGGTCGGCGTGGTGAACCTGCCGATCATCTATTTTTCGGTGCAGTGGTGGAACACCTTGCACCAGGGCGCCACCATCAGCCTGACGCGGGCCCCGACGATGGCTGCCACGATGCTGGAGGCGATGCTGGTGATGACCCTCGCGTTCTGGATGTACAGCATCGCCGCCTCGCTGGCGCGCGCACGCGCGATCCTGCTCGAACGCGAGAAGCGCTCGGGCTGGGCCCAGCAGGTGGCGCTGGAGTAGCCATGCACTGGGCCAGCTGGCAGGAATTCTGGGCCATGGGCGGATCGGGCCGGTTCGTGTGGAGCGCGTACGGTATGGTCGTGCTGGCACTGGCGGCCGAAATGATGCTGCTGCGGGCGCGCGTGCGGCGCGCGCGTGAAGCGGCGCGGCGCACGTCCGACTGGTCGAGCAAGGAAACCGAATGAAGCCCAGACATCGCCGAGCGGCGCTGATCGTTGCGGGCGTGGCCGTGCTCGGAGTGGCCACGGCGCTGGTTCTGTCGGCTTTCCGGCAGAACCTGGTGTTCTTCTACACGCCCAGCGACGTGGCCGCCAACAAGGTGCCCGCCAATCAGACCTTCCGGATCGGCGGCCTGGTCGAGAACGGCAGCGTGCACCGCGAGGGTAAAGGCGTGCGCGTGACGTTCCGGGTGACCGATACCGCCAGCACGATCAATGTGGCCTACGACGGCATCCTTCCGGACCTGTTTCGCGAGGGCAAGGGCGTGGTCGCGGAAGGCAAGATCGAACCGGGGGGCCTGTTCCACGCGTCCCAGGTGCTGGCCAAGCACAACGAGAACTACATGCCGCCGGAGGCGGCGCACGCGCTCGAGCAGGCCGAAAAAGCGCGCAAGACTCTGGTCACGGATCCCGATCCATCGCGGGGATCCTGAGCTCGGCGCGCAGGCCGGCTTGCCGGCCGTAGCGTTAATCTGCCTGGGGTAACGCCGGAATCCTGAGCTCGGCGCGAAGGCCGGGCTTGCCGGCCGTAGCGTTAACCCTGCTGGGGTAACGCCGGAATCCTGAGCTCGGCGCGAAGGCCGGAGGGCTGGTTGGGCGCCAGGTGCAGCCTGCCCTGATGTCCGCGGGCGATCCGGTCGACGATGGCCAGACCGAGGCCGGCTCCTCCGGAGCCCGAGCGGGCGGTGTCACCCCGCTCGAACGGCCGCAGCAGCCGCTCCATCTGGTCCGGCGCGATGCCCGGTCCCGAATCGGTCACGGCGACGACCGCGTCGGGGCCGTCGCGGCGCACCTGCAGCCGCAGATGCAGATCGCCCGTTGCGCTGCGGCCATATTGCAATGCGTTGCTGATGATGTTGTCCAGCGCCCGCGCCAGCTCGATCGGATGGCCCATCACGCGCACACCGCGCTCCAGGTCCTGCTCGACCTGGCAGCGCGCCGACGAATCGATCCGGCTGCGCGACAGCGCATCGAGCGCCAGCGCTGCCAGGTCGGTTTCCTGTGCCGGACGCGCGGCCAGCGGCCGCGCGTAGTCGAGAAACTGCCGCACGATCGAATCGAGCTGATCCAGGTCCCCGATCATGGCGTCGCGCATGGCCTCCGGCAGGCCGCTCATCTCCAGCTCCAGGTGCAGACGGGTGAGCGGCGTGCGCAGATCGTGTGAGATCCCGGCCAGCAGAATGGCACGCTCCCGTTCGAGGCGGTCGAGGCTTTCGACCATCCGGTTGAAGCTGCGATTCACCATCCGGATCTCGGGCGGCCCCACATCAGGCAGGCTGCTCGGGGTGCGGCCGGCGCCCAGTTCGGCCGCGGCGCGGGACAGCTCGCCCAGCGGACGGTTGACCAGCCCGGCGATGGCCACCGCGATCAGCAGCGAAATGATGGCAGCCAGCGCGGCCCAAGCCTCCCACTCGTGCCCGGCGCTGCCGGTAAAGATGTCGCGGTCGATGAAAGCCCAGTAGGCGTCGTCATCGATCGAGAAGCTGACCCATACCCCCGGGACGCCGTTGACCTCGGCCGCCAGGCGCGTGGCGGGACCGAGCTTGGCGCGGACGTTGCGAGTGACCAGGCTGATCAGCGGGTCGTCGGGCAAAGGAACGGTCTGGTCGCCGGGTTCGAGGGGAACCACCCGGATGCTTTCGTTTTCAGCCAGGTCGTTCAGCAGGTAGCGGCGCCGCTCGGGATCCGAGTAAACCAGGGCGCTGCGCGTCGTGTTGACGATCGAGACGACCTGCTGGCCGATCTGGCGCGCTTGGGGCTCGCGCTCGAACGCCCGCACCGTGGGCCACCAGACCGCCATGCAGGCAGCAAACAGCAGCAGGATCAGCAGGAACGTCCGCCAGAACAGCGGCGGCGACCGCAGTCTCAAGCCGTGCCGTCCGGTATGAAGACGTATCCCAGGCCCCAGACGGTCTGAATGAAGCGCGGCTTGGACGGATCCGGCTCGATCAGCTTGCGCAGCCGCGAGATCTGCACGTCCAGGCTCCGGTCGAAGGCCTCGTATTCGCGGCCGCGCGCCATCTCCATCAGCTTCTCACGCGACAGCGGCACCTTGGGAAAGCGCGCAAACACCTTCAGCACGGCGAATTCGCCGGTCGTCAGCGCCACGGGTTCGCCGGCCCGGGTCAGCGTGCGGGTGGCCAGATCGAGCACGAAGTCTCCGAAGACGACGCTGCTGGCTTCCTGGGATGGAGCTCCCGGCAGCTCGGCCGGCGCCTTGCGCCGGAAGATCGCGTTGATACGGGCCAGCAGCTCGCGCGGATTGAACGGTTTGGGCAGGTAGTCGTCCGCACCCATCTCCAGGCCGACGATGCGGTCGACGTCTTCGCCTTTTGCGGTCAACATCAGCACCGGAGTCGGATCGTTGCCGCCGCGCAGACGACGCAGGACCGACAGGCCGTCCTCCCCGGGCATCATCAGGTCCAGGATCAGCAGATCGAAACGCTCGCGCAGCCACAGCTTGTTCATCGCCGCGGCGCCCTCGGCCGTGTAGACGGTGAAGCCGTTTTCGTTCAGGTAGCGGCGCAACAGATCACGCAGCCGCTGGTCGTCATCGACGACCAGGATTTTTTGTGAAGGCGTTTTGGACATTTAAGGTAAACGCCGGCCGGCGAGCGCGATCGTATCGCCGCGACCGAGGCGCGCCCCGCATGGGGAACAAAGTGTTACAGAATTTACGCCGCTTGGGCGGACTTTTGGCCGAGCGCGCTGGCGCACGCGAGTGTCGAATGACAAGATCGAGTACACGGAGCGCGTACCGAATTTCGATGAGAGTCCTGATTGCAGCGGTCGCCGCAGCATGTCTGTCCTGGGGCGCCGCCATGGCGCAGGCAGGGCCGCCGGCTGCGCCGCCGCCCGTCTCGCCCGAGGCTGCACCGCCGGCAGGATCGCGCCAGGCGGTCCCGCCCCCCGAAGGCGCCACCGACATCTGGAACCATCTGACCGGCGAGCAGCGGCGCCAGCTGTGGCAGCAACTCACGCCCGAGGAACGTGCGAGGATCTGGGCGCGCCTGCCCGCGGAGCAGCGGCGTGCCATCCGCGAGCGGCTGGCGCCGGAGCAGCACGCGGCTCCGGGCGCTGCGCCGGCTCCGGGCGCCGCGCCGCCTCCCGGTGCTGTGCCCGCTCCTCGGGGTGCTGCTCCCGCTCCGGGCCCAAAGCTGAGCCCGGAAGAGCGGCGGCAGCTGCGGGAGCAAATCCGGAACGCGCACCGCGAGCAACCTCGCGGTCGGCCCGGCAGACCGTTCTGAAGGTTGCGGCCGGTCGCCGCGCCGGGCGGTGCGGCGGTGTTTCTGAATAGAATGACGTGACTGTCCCTCCTGCACCCGTGCGCATTCTCGCGATCGAAACCTCGACCCGCCACTGTTCGGTCGCATTGGCGCATCCGCACACGGTTGTTCAACGCAGCCAGGCGGCCGGCGACCGCGTTGCCGAGCGCGCCCTGTCGATGATCGCGGAGCTGCTGGCCGATGAATCGCTCGGGCTGGAGCAGATCGATGCCTTCGCATTCGGCAGCGGTCCGGGAGCATTCACCGGATTGCGGGTGGCCTGCGGCCTGATCCAGGGCCTGGCGTTTGCGCGCGACCGGCCGGTTGTCCCGGTCGGCAGCCTGCGGGCGCTCGCCTTCAGTGCGGCACAGCGCGCGCTCGTCAGCGCCGAGGCGGCCGGGGCGCGGTCGGGCGGCACCGCGTCCCGCGTGATGGCGGCGATCGACGCCCGGATGGGGCAGATCTACTGGGCCGTCTACGAGGGCGCAGGCGCCGCGCGCGAGCTCGCGGCAGCGGCGTTGACCTCGCCCGGCGAGGTCGCCGAGCTGGTCGCACGCTGGCAGCCCGACGTGATCGCGGGCGATGCGCTCAGCGCTTTCGCAAGCGCCTGGCCGACCCAGCCGGGTGTGGCGCGGTGGCCGCAGCTCGGCGCGGAGGCATCGGCTGTCGCCGAACTGGCCCGCGTCGATCTGGCCGAAGGTCGTGCAGTCCGGGCCCGTGATGCGGCACCCGGCTACGTGCGCGACCAGGTCGCACTGACGGTGGCGCAGCGCGCAGGCCACGGCGAGCGGTCCTTGTGAGCGCGGTACGGCGTCCCGAGGAGGCGCAGTTCCGGCCGCTGTCGGCACAGGACCTGAATCAGGTGATGCGGATCGAAGTTGAGGTGTATCCGTTTCCCTGGACGCGCGGTAACTTCGAAGACGCCCTGCGCGCCGGCTACACGGCCTGGGCGCTGTTCGATGGGGCCCAATCGATGGTGGCCTATGCGATCGCGATGCTGGCGGTCGACGAAGCGCACCTGCTGAACCTGAGCGTTGCGCAAGCCTATCAGCGCCAGGGGTACGGGTGGAAGACGCTGGAATGGATGGCCCAGTGCACGCGTGACTACGGAGCCCGCACCCTGCTGCTGGAAGTGCGTCCGAGCAACGAGGCCGCGCTGCGCCTGTATCAGCGCTACGGGTTCGTACGGATCGGCACGCGCCCCGGCTACTACCCGGCTGCGGGCGGGCGCGAAGACGCGGTCGTGATGAGGGTGCCGCTTTGACGCTGGATGGGCGGCGAACTCGCCTCTGGCACCGGCTCGGCCTGGGACCGGTGTGGGCTGCGAGGTCCTCTTTCGCTGAAGAGGAAAGGTCCTCCCTCGCTGAAGCTTCGGAGGACGGGGCCGCCTTCGCCCTTGGGGCGAAGGCGGCCCCGGCTTCGCGCGAGGTCGCGATTGGCCGGATGGACTGGGACGAGCTCGAGCGGACCGTGGCAGCGTGCACCGCGTGCGGTCTGTGCAGGACCCGGACCAACACCGTGTTCGGGGTCGGCAGCCGCAGCGCGCAGTGGATGGTGATCGGAGAGGCGCCGGGCGCGGAGGAGGATCTGCGCGGGGAACCGTTTGTCGGTCAGGCCGGCCGGCTGCTGGACAGCATCCTGGCCGCGGCCGGGCTGCGCCGATCGGATTCGGGGCCATCGGCCGTCTACATCGCCAACGTCGTGAAGTGCCGGCCGCCGGCGAACCGCAACCCGGAACCGGACGAAGCCGCCCGGTGCGAACCCTTCCTGAGGCGGCAGATCGAATTGCTGGGGCCGCGCCTGATCCTGGTGATGGGGCGCGTGGCGGCACAGGCGGTGCTCGGTTCGGACGCGAGCGTTGCTTCGCTGCGAGGACGCGCGCACCGGATCGAAGTGGGCAGTCGCGCGGTTCCGGTGATCGTCACCTATCACCCGGCCTATCTGTTGCGCAACCTGGCCGACAAGGCCAAGGTGTGGGCCGACATGTGCCTCGCGCGCGAAGTCCATCGTCAGGCGGGCGGGACCCCCTGATCGCCCGCCTCGGGGCTGTGGCGTACCTCGCCGATGCGCGCGACCGCGTCGAAACGGCGCTGGTTGGCCGCGTGCTTCAGGATCACCAGACCCATGGTGGCGGCGACAAACGCGCCGAACAGGAACATGGTCGCAGCGGCCGAGAGTCCCGCCACGATCAGCAGCGAGTACACGCCCAGCATCACCAGGATGCCCAGGTTCTCGTTGAAGTTCTGCACCGCGATCGAGTGGCCCGAGGACAGCAGCACGTAGCCGCGATGCTGCAACAAGGCGTTCATCGGGACGACGAAATAACCGGCCATCGCGCCGATCACCACCATCGCGACCGCCGACGCCAGCAACGGCCAGGGCAAGGTGTGGCCCCACACGATCGGGCCCGAGTGCGCGAGCGGCCTCAGATCGACCAGCGACAGCGCCGCCACCGTCAGTCCCATCGCAACGCCGACCGGCAGCACGCCCAGTGATCGCTTCAATGAAACGCGGCTCGCGGCCAGCACCGCGCCCACTGCGATGCCGAGCGCGGCCAGCGCCTGCAGCACCGCTCCGTGCGACAGATCCATCCCGAGCATGTCGGACGACCACCTCAGCAGGATGAACTGCAGTGTTGCGCCGGCGCCCCAGAACAGCGTGGTGACGGCCAGCGATATCTGCCCGAGCGGGTCCTTCCACAGCGTGACCATGCAATGCCCGAAATCGCGCAGCAGCCGCCACAGCGTGTGCTCCTGCCTCGGATAGCGAATCTCGGTGTCCGGCACCCAGATATTGATGATGGCCGCGGCCGCGTAGATGCCGCAGATCACTGCGATCGCCGCTTCCCCGACGTTGCCGGGATGCGGGTCGATGTATGGGAACTCCGCCGCCACCAGGATCGCGCTCACCGACGGCGACACCAGCACGCCGCCGGTCACGAAGCCCAGGATGATCGAAGCCACGGTCAGGCCTTCGATCCATCCGTTGGCAGCCACCAGCCGCTCGGGCGGCAGCATCTCGGTGACGATGCCGTACTTGGCCGGCGAATAGCCGGCCGCGCCGAACCCGACCACCGCATACGCCAGCAGCGGGTGCAGGCCGATCAACATCAGCATCGCCCCCACGAGCTTGACGCCGTTGGTGACCAGCATCACCCGCGATTTGGGCATCGAATCGGCGTATGCGCCGACGAACGCCGCCAGCAGCACGTACGAGATGAAGAAGAACAGCTTCAGCATCGGCGTCATCCACTGCGGCGCGTGCATTTCGCGCAGCAGCGAGATGGCGGCGATCAGCAGGGCATTGTCGCCCAGCGACGAGAAAAACTGGGCCGCCATCACGAGGAAGAACCCGCGCGTGGCGCCAGTGGCGGAAGCAGGGGTCGGGACCAAGAACGGGGCGATCGGCCGAACGGATGGAGCGGCGCGGTTTATAGCACGTAGACACTGCGGGCCTCGACGCGCAAGCCGGTATTCTTGCGATTTCCCGGGGATCCGGCAGAAGCACGTGCCCAGACCTCTTGTCGCCCGCATCGATGATCGCGCCCTGAGCGCGAACCTGTGTGCGGCGCGCGCGCGGGCCGGCCAGCGCCGGATCTGGGCTGTGGCCAAGGCGAACGCCTACGGTCACGGCCTGGAACGGGCCGTGCGCGCGTTCGCCGATGCCGACGGACTGGCCCTGCTGGAAGTCGAGGAGGCGCAGCGGGCGCGCGACAACGGCTGGCGCAAGCCCATTTTGCTGCTCGAAGGCGTGTTCGACCCGCAAGAGCTCGATGAGGCCGCCCGCCTCGATCTGACCTGCGTGGTGCACTGCATCGAACAGATCGAGATGATCGAGCGCCGCTCTGGTCGTAACCGCCTCAATGTGTACCTGAAGCTGGACAGCGGGATGAATCGGCTCGGGTTCACGGCCGGGCAGGTCGCCTCGGTGCGACAGCGGCTCGAATCGGCGGCCGGCGTGCGGCTGGCCGCGCTGATGAGTCACCTGGCCAACGCCGACCGCCTCGACGCGGGCCCGTGCGATGTGGCAACGCAGCGCAGCGCGTTCGAGCAGCTGTGCGGCCGCTTCGCGACAGACACCAGCCTGTGCAACTCGGCGGCGCTTTTTCTGCACCCCGACCTGGGCGATCGGTGGGTGCGGCCGGGCATCGCGCTGTACGGTTCCTCGCCGGCCGCCTCTGTCAGCGCCGCAACGCTGGGCTTGCGCCCGGCGATGGCGTTGAATTCTCAGCTGATCGCAGTGCGTACCGTGCCGGCCGCCGGCCGGGTCGGCTACGGCAGCCGCTGGAGCGCGTCGGTGCCGACGCGAGTGGGCGTGGTGGCCTGCGGGTATGCGGACGGCTACCCGCGCAGCGCTCCGGACGGCACGCCGGTCTGGGTGGCGGGGCGCCGCGCCGCGCTGGTTGGGCGCGTGTCGATGGACATGCTGACGGTCGATCTGACCGGCATCGACGATGCCGGGGTGGGCAGCCCGGTGCAGCTGTGGGGCGAGCACGTCGCGATCGATGAAGTAGCGCAGCGGTCGCAACGGGTGGCCTACGAGCTGATGTGCGGGCTGAACCCGCGCGTGCGGGTCAGTGACGCGCACTGACGCCGCCACGTGGCCACGACCCGAACGCAATTCGTCTGCAGCGCCTGTGGCGGGTCGGCCGTCAAGTGGCAGGGCCAGTGTCCGCATTGCGGCGCGTGGAACGCGCTGATCGAGACCCGCACCGAGCCGGGCCCGCAGCGCCGGCGCGCGGCCGCCGCTTCCGCAGCCGCCGCCGTGCCGATCAGCGACGTGACGGCCACCGAGCCGAAGCGGCTGTACACCGGGATCGAGGAATTCGACCGCGTGCTGGGCGGAGGCCTCGTCGACGGCGGCGTGGTCCTGATCGGTGGCGACCCGGGGATCGGCAAATCGACCCTGCTGCTGCAGGCGCTGTCGCGCGTGGCGGCGACCGAGGCCGTGTTGTACGTCAGCGGCGAGGAGTCGGCCCCGCAGGTGGCGCTGCGCGCCCAGCGCCTGTCGATCGAGGCCGCGGGGCTGCCCCGGCTGAAGGTGCTGGCCGAGATCGAGCTGGAGACGATCGTGGCGGCAATCGAAGCCGAAAAACCGCGCGTGGTCGTGGTCGACTCGATACAGACGCTGTTTACACCGACCCTGAGCTCGGCGCCCGGATCGGTGTCGCAGGTGCGCGAGTGCGCGGCGAGTCTGACGCGCCTGGCCAAGCGCAGCGGCGTCACCGTGATCCTGGTCGGTCATGTGACCAAGGAAGGGGCCCTCGCCGGGCCGCGGGTGCTGGAGCACATGGTCGACACGGTGCTGTACTTCGAGGGCGACACGCACTCGGCCTACCGCCTGGTGCGAGCCTTCAAGAACCGCTTCGGGGCGATCCACGAGCTCGGCGTGTTCGCGATGACGGACCGCGGCCTGCGCGGCGTCAGCAATCCGTCGGCCCTGTTCCTGTCGCAGCAGGGCGACGGCAAGGGCGGCCTGGTGGCCGGATCCTGCGTGATGGTGACGCAGGAGGGCAGCCGCCCGATGCTGGTCGAGATCCAGGCGCTGGTCGATGCGGCCCACGTGCCCAACCCCCGGCGGCTATGCGTCGGGGTCGACCCGCAACGGCTGGCGATGCTGCTGGCGGTACTGAGCCGCCACGCGGGCGTTGCCAGCTACGACCAGGACGTGTTCGTCAACGCGGTGGGGGGCGTTCGCATCGACGAGCCCGCATCCGACCTGGCTGTGGCGCTGGCCGTGCTGTCGTCGATTCGCAACCGCCCGCTGCCGCGCGCGCTCGCCGTATTCGGCGAGGTGGGCCTGGCCGGTGAGATCCGCCCCGCCGCGCGCGGCCTGGAGCGGCTGCGCGAGGCCGCCAAGATCGGCTTTTCAACCGCGCTGATCCCGAAGGCCAACGCGCCGCGCAAGCCGATCGAGGGGCTGGAGGTCATCGCGGTCGAGTCGCTGTCGGAAGCGATCTCGGAGCTGCGGCTGCGATAGGGCGGGCCGCTCCAAGCCGCCGCGTATTCGTCAAATCAATTCAACTCCCTGAAGATGGCTTCCAATTCCTCGATCGACAACTCGCGCGTCTCCTGCTCGCATTCCTCGACCGATATTGGCTTGCCAGCTTCAAGCTCGTCATCGACCGGCTCCATAAACTCAACCGCGTCTTGTTTGACGACTTCCAATTCGACGTCGTCCATTTGTATTTCCTTTGGGCAGATTGATCCGGAACCCGACCTGCACGCAGCAGATTAGCGTCAGCCGGCAGAGCCTGGCGTCAGGGGAACCCATGCATTGAGTTCATGGGAAATCCCGGAGCAACTAGGTGATTGCGGCTACCGTAAGATGGGCAGATATCAACTGGCTATCGCTCGAACCCATGTGCGCTTTGGGCCAAACCACTCGCACCCGTGAAAGCCGGCCTCGGCAAACAAGTCTTCAATTTCCGACTCCGACAACGGCGACGCGTGGAACGAGTGGCGCCAGGCTTGATTGGATATTTCATAACGGAGCGTCATCTCGGTGACGAGACCAACGCCGTCGAGATCGCCGCGGTAAGGCAGGCTGCGGTACAGCTCGACCGAGCAGCCGTCGCGCGTTCGTACGCCGGGGCCGGAGCCCGACTGATGAGCGAGCGCGTCCATTCCCGGGTTCGTCTTCGAAATCACTGAATGCGCTCTGCCATTGCCACCCGCGCCGCCTCCAGCCCAGCCCGCACCGATCCCTCCAGCGTCGACGGGAACGGGCTGTCGGCGATGTCGCCGGCCAGGTACAGCCCCGCCACGGGCAGCCGCGGCGGCGGGCGGCGCAGCCCGACCGCCGGCAGCAGCGTGGCGCGCCGCTCGATCACGATGTTCTGCGCGATCGAGGCTGGCAGGCCGAATTCGGTGGATAGTTGACGGTCGGCGGCGGCGCACAGCACGCCGCGGTCGCTCTCGATCCGCAGCGTCGGAGCTCCAATCACGACGCTGAAGATCGCCTGGTGGGCCGGATCGATCCTGCCGCGGTCGAACACCCATTGTCCGGGACGTCCCTGCGCCGGCTCGTCGAGCAGCGCATAGATGGCTTCGGGCAGCCGGGTTCCTTCCGGGTAGCGCAAATAGACGGTCGCGATCGGCTCGTACTGCAGGCCGCGCAGCGCGTCGATGGCCGGTTGCAGCGCCTCGATCGATGCCGACTCCAGCAGGCGCGCTGCCGGCTCGGCAGGCACCGCCAGCACGACGCGATCGGCCGAAAGTTGTTGGTCGCGCAGCAGCACGTTCCAGCCCGAATCCGATCGGGCAAGCCCCATCACCGGCTGGCGCAGAACGACGGCGGCGCCGGCCTGGGCCAGGTAGCGCTGGGCCGCTTCGGGCATCGTGGCGGACAGATCGCGCCGTGTCAGCAGCAGTCGGCTGTCCGGCTCGGCCGCTCCGAGCGTCAGCCGCAGCAGATTCAGGAACAGCTTCGAGGAGGCCTGCGCCGGTTCCGCGTTCACCGCAGCGATGCACAGCGGCCGCCACAGCCGGCGCACCAGTGCTTCGGGCTGGGTCGCGAGCAAGGTCGCGACCGGGCAGTCGACCTCGATCTGCCACCCATTGCGCTGCTGGTGCGCGATCCAGGCGGCCAGCGCGAAGCGCTCGGGCCACGGCACGCGGCGCGCGCCGGCGAGTCCCACCGCCAGGTGCAGCGGGGCGGGCAGGGCAACTGCCCCGAGGCGCCATCCGTCCGGATATCGGACGGTGAACGGCTGCGACAGCAGCGCCTGATCCGGATCGACGCCGAGCCGTCGCATCAGCGCGATCGTTTCGGTGCAAGCGCCCAGCAACAGGTGCTGTCCGTTGTCGACCGTGAAGTCGCGATCGCCGATGCGCAGATCGACGCGCCGGGCGCGGCCGCCGATGGCCGGCGCGGCATCCACCAGCGTGACGGCAACGCCCTGCCGGGCCGCCTCGACCGCGCATGCCAGGCCCGACCAGCCGGCCCCGACCACCACCCAGCGCGCCGGGGCCCCTTGGTGCGCGCTCATCGCGCCGGCGCGCCGCCGCGCGGCGGCCCGAGCACCCAGGTGCGCCACGCGATCAGCATTTTTCGCAGGGGCGTGAGCGCGATGCGCTGGTGCAGCACGCGAAAGTCGCTGCGTTCCAGCTCTCCGAGCAGCGCCTCGTACAGCGCTCCGAGGATGATGCCGGGCGCCTGCGCGCGCCGCTGTGGCGCCGGCAGCTGCTCGGCGGCCGACCGCAGGGCGGCGCGTGCTCGGGCCGCCTGCCGCGCGAGCAGCGGCGCGAATCCCTTCACATAGCGGGCGCAGTACAGGTCGTCCGGTGTCACGTCGAATTCGTGCAGTTCCTGCGCCGGCAGGAGGATGCGCCCCTTGCGCGCGTGGCGGCCGGAATCGCGCATCATCCGGATCATCTGCACCGCCAAGTCCAGTTCGCGCGCGTGGGCCCGTGTGGCCGGCTCGGAGGATCCGAACACGCCGGCCGCCATTTCGGCGAAAGGGCCGGTCAGAAGATAGCAGTGTTGCGCCAACGCGTCGAAATCGGCGAACGGGACCGGCTCGAGCAATTGAACGCGGGCTTGCAACAAGCGCTCTAACGGCTCAGGCGACAGCCCGTACACGGTCACGTGGGGCGCCAGCGCACGCGTGGCCGGATGCTGGGGCGCGCCCTCGAACAGGCGCCCGATTTCCTGCGCCCACCAGCCCAGCGTGGCCCGCGCCAGCGCCGGGTCGGACGCCTGCTCGGCCGCCTCATCCAGCTCGCGCCGCAGCGCGTACAGCGCGGTGGCCGCGCGCCGGCGCTCGGTGGGCAGGAACAGCAGGCTGTAGTGGGCGCTGGAGCCGATCGAGGCGAGCTTTTGCCGACAGTATTGGTCCGGGCTCATTGCGTTCGATTAGAATCGGGATGCCGGGCGAGGGTGATGGATGCCGGAGCGAAGGTGGCGAAATTGGTAGACGCACCAGGTTTAGGTCCTGGCGCCTTCACCGGCGTGGGGGTTCGAGTCCCCCCCTTCGCACCACGGACGGCGCGAATCAGCGCTCCGCGCGCGGCATGACCAACGACCCGATCGCGCTTTGCAGATGCACACCGATATTCAGGACCTTGGCGGACTGCAGCGGCGGGTCGATCTGACCGTCGCGGCGAGCGACATAGCAGCGGAAGTATCGCAGCGGCTGGCGCGGCTTGCCCGCCAGACCAGTATGCCTGGATTTCGCCGCGGCAAGGTGCCGATCAAGCTGGTGGCGGCGTCGTACGGTTCCCAAGTGCAGGCCGAGGTGATGCGCGAAAAGCTCGGCAGCGCGCTGTCGTCGGCGCTGGATGCGAGCAAGCTGCGGGTGGCAGGCGCGCCGCGGCTGGAGCCGCTGCCGGTCGCGGACACCGGGCAGATCGGCTTTAGCGCAACCTTCGAGGTCTATCCGGAAATCGATCCGGGCGATATCTCGCAGGTCGAGCTTCATCGCTACACCTGCAACGTCTCGGAGTCCGACGTCGACCAGACCGTCGAGATCGTTCGGCGCCAGCGGGCGGGGCGGTCCAGCGTGGATCGCGAAGCGGTCGACGGCGACCGGGTCAGCGTCGATTTTCGCGGAACGATCGACGGGCAGGACTTCGAAGGTGGCGAGGCCAAGGACTTCTCGTTCAACCTGGGCGAAGGCCGCATGCTGCCGGCCTTCGAGCAGGCCGTGCGCGGCCTGCGCGCGGGGCGGCAGACGCAGTTCGAACTGGCTTTCCCGGCCGATTATCCAGCCCGCAGCGCGGCCGACCGCACCGCGCAGTTTTCGGTGACGCTCAAGCGCGTCGAGCAGATCGAATTGCCGCCCGTTGACGCGGACTTCGCGCGCGCGCTCGGAATCGCGGACGGCGACCTGGCGCGGATGCGGGCCGACATCAGGGCCAACCTGGAGCGCGAGGTGGCCAGCCGCCTGCGCGTGCGCACGCGCGATTACGTTTTCGCCGCGCTGCTGCAGGCGGCGCGTTTCGAGGTACCCCAGTCGCTGGTCGACGAGGAACTGCAGCGCCTGTCCAAGAGCGCTCACCCCGGCTCGGGGGAGGGCGCGCACGCCCATGCGGAGGGCGCGCACGTCCATGCGGAATTGGAGCCGGCGGCGCGGCAGCGCGTGCGGCTCGGTCTGCTGGTCGGGGAACTGATGGCGCGCCACGGTCTTCAGCCGCGCCAGGATCAGATCCGCAAGGCCGTGGAGTCGATCGCCCAGAATTACGAGAACCCGTCGGAAGTCATTCAGTGGTACCTTGGCAGTCGTGAACGACTGGCCGAAATCGAGGCGGGTTTGACCGAGGACAATGTGGTTTCCTGGGCGTTGGCACGGGCCCGGGTCAAGGAAGTGGCTGTGCCGTTCGACGAACTGATGGGAGGTCGCAAGTGAATCAGCGCGTGGCTGCGGCGATCAGCGGGACGGCCGGCACTGGGCCGCTGGAGCCGAGAGGACTGGGCATGGTGCCGATCGTGATCGAGCAGAGCGGCCGGGGCGAGCGCGCCTACGACATCTACTCGCGACTGTTGAGGGACCGCGTCGTCTTCATCGTCGGGCCGATCAACGAACTGACCGCCAATCTGGTCGTTGCCCAATTGCTGTTCCTGGAGTCGGAAAATCCGGACAAGGAAATCGCCCTGTACATCAACTCGCCGGGCGGTTCGGTGTACGCCGGCATGGCCATTTACGACACGATGCAGTTCATCAAGCCCGACGTTTCGACGATCTGCGTCGGCATGGCAGCCAGCATGGGGGCGTTCCTGCTGGCGGGCGGCAGCAAGGGCAAGCGCTACGCGCTGCCGAACTCGCGCATCCTGATCCACCAGCCGTCGGGCGGCTCGCAAGGCCAGGCCTCCGACATCGAGATCCAGGCGCGCGAGATCCTGTACCTGCGGGAGCGCATGAACAAGATCCTGTCGGACCGCACCGGGCAGCCGGTCGAGCGCATCGCGCGCGACACCGACCGCGACAACTTCATGTCGGCCAACGATGCAGTAAGCTACGGCCTGATCGACAAGATCTTCGTCAAGCGCGGCGGCGAGGGCGTGTGACCCGCGGCCGGTCGCGCAGGCTCTGAGCGCCTTTCTTCGACGGAGGGAGCGGACGCACGATGACGGACCGGAAGGGATCGAGCGAAAAGCTTCTGTACTGTTCCTTTTGCGGAAAGAGCCAGCACGAGGTCAAGAAGCTGATCGCCGGCCCGTCGGTTTTCATCTGCGACGAGTGCATCGACCTGTGCAACGACATCATCCGGGACGAGGCCTCCGGAGAGCCGGCCGGTAACGGGCCCCGCTCGGACCTTCCCGCACCGAAGGAGATCTGCTCGATCCTGGACCAGTACGTGATCGGGCAGGAGAAGGCCAAGCGCATCCTTTCGGTGGCGGTCTACAACCACTACAAGCGCCTGAAGCACCTGGCGACCAAGGACGACGTCGAGCTGGGCAAGAGCAACATCCTGCTGATCGGTCCGACCGGATCGGGCAAGACGCTGCTGGCGCAGACGCTGGCGCGGCTGCTGAACGTGCCCTTCGTGATCGCCGACGCCACCACGCTCACCGAAGCCGGCTACGTTGGCGAAGACGTCGAAAACATCATCCAGAAGCTGCTGCAGAACTGCAGCTACGAGGTCGAGAAGGCCCAGCGCGGAATCGTCTACATCGACGAGATCGACAAGATTTCGCGCAAGAGCGACAACCCCTCGATCACGCGCGACGTGTCCGGCGAGGGCGTGCAGCAAGCGCTGTTGAAGCTGATCGAGGGCACGATCGCGAGCGTGCCGCCGCAGGGCGGGCGCAAGCACCCCAACCAGGACTTCGTGCAGATCGACACGACCAACATCCTGTTCGTGTGCGGCGGGGCCTTCGATGGCCTCGAGAAGATCATCCGCAACCGCTCGCAGCGCAGCGGCATCGGCTTCGCCGCGGAAATCGCCATCTCCGGAGATCATTCGGTGGGCGACCTGCTGCAGGACGTGCAGCCCGAGGACCTGATCAAATTCGGCCTGATCCCGGAGTTGGTCGGCCGGCTGCCGGTGGTGGCCACGCTGGACGAGCTCAGCGAAGAGGCGCTGGTGAAGATCCTGGTGGAACCGAAGAACGCGCTGATCAAGCAGTTCCGGCGCCTGCTGTCGATGGAGGGGGTCGAGTTGGAGGTGCGCCCCGAAGCGCTGGACGCGATCGCGCGGCGAGCGCTGAAACGCCGCACCGGCGCGCGCGGCCTGCGCTCGATCGTGGAGAGCGTGCTGCTCGACGTGATGTACGACCTGCCCAGCATGAATAATGTAATTAAAGTGGTCATCGACGAGAATTCGATCGGCGAAGGCCGCCCGATCCTGATCTACTCCGACCAGCCCAAAGTCGCCGGCGCGCCTCGCTGATGCGCGGATAAGAGCCCGCTGCACGCGCGGGGGACAGGTCTTACCGGCTGCAACTTGTGCGCTACGGTTTCAACCGCCCGCGGGGCGGCGTTAGTAGGGTTGCCCCCACAGATTGCGCATAAGTGAACCGGCTGCTCGGGCCATTGCGGGCCCGACGACGTGTTAGAGTCGAATTGCCCTGGGTGGCTGGCCGGGTTTGGCTTGAAACGGCCCGGATTGTCCCCATTTCCACGGCATTGAGCCGTCAGGATCGCCCACATGTCCACCACCCTGCTGCCTTTGGAACCCACGGTGCTGCCGCTTTTGCCGTTGCGCGATGTGGTCGTGTTTCCCCACATGGTGATTCCGTTGTTCGTCGGCAGGCCCAAGTCGATCAAGGCGCTCGAGGCGGCGATGGAGGCCGGCAAGAGCATCATGCTGGTGGCGCAGAAGAACGCCGCCAAGGATGAGCCGTCGGCCGACGACATCTATGCGATCGGGTGCGTGGCCAACATCCTGCAGATGCTGAAGCTGCCCGACGGCACCGTGAAGGTGCTGGTCGAGGGGGCGCAGCGTGCGACCATTCATCGGATCGAGGACCTTGGCACGCACTTCGCCTGTGACCTGACGCCGATGGCGCCGGAAGCCGGCGGCAATGCCGAACTGGAGGCGCTGCGCCGCGCGATCGTGGCGCAGTTCGACCAGTACGTGAAGCTGAACAAGAAGATTCCGGCCGAGATCCTGACCTCGATTGCGGGAATCGACGAAGTCGGGCGCCTGGCCGACACGATCGCCGCGCACCTGCCCCTGAAACTGGAGCAGAAGCAGCGCATCCTGGAAATGTCGGGACTGAACGAGCGGCTTGAGCACCTGCTGGGGCAGCTGGAAACCGAAATCGACATCCTGCAGGTCGAAAAGCGCATCCGCGGCCGCGTGAAGCGTCAGATGGAGAAGAGCCAGCGCGAGTACTACCTGAACGAACAGGTCAAGGCGATCCAGAAGGAGCTCGGCGAGGGCGAAGAGGGCGCCGACCTGGACGAGCTCGACAAGAAGATCAAGGCGGCCCGCATGCCCAAGCAGGCGCGCCAGAAGGCCGAATCGGAACTGAAGAAGCTCAAGCTGATGTCGCCGATGTCGGCCGAGGCGACCGTGGTTCGCAATTACATCGACACCCTGGTCAATCTTCCGTGGAAGAAGAAGAGCAAGATCAACAACGATCTGGGCAACGCGCAGCGCGTGCTGGACGAGGATCACTACGGGCTGGAAAAGGTCAAGGAACGCATCGTCGAGTACCTGGCGGTGCAGCAACGCGTCGACCGGCTCAAGGCCCCGATCCTGTGCCTGGTGGGCGCGCCGGGCGTGGGCAAGACCTCACTGGGACAGTCGATTTCGCGCGCGACCAATCGGAAGTTCGTGCGGATGGCCCTGGGCGGCGTGCGTGACGAGGCCGAGATCCGGGGCCACCGGCGCACGTACATCGGGTCGATGCCGGGCAAGATCCTGCAGAACCTGAGCAAGATCGGCGTTCGCAACCCGTTGTTCCTGCTCGACGAAGTCGACAAGATGGGGATGGACTTCCGGGGCGATCCGTCCTCGGCGCTGCTCGAAGTGCTCGATCCGGAGCAGAACCACACGTTCGTCGATCACTACGTCGAGGTCGACTACGACCTGTCGGACGTGATGTTCGTCGCCACCGCCAACACCATGAACATCCCGCCGCCGCTGCTGGACCGGATGGAGGTGATTCGCCTGTCCGGCTACACGGAAGACGAGAAGGTCAATATCGCGATGCGGTATCTGCTGCCCAAGCAGATGAAGAACAACGGCGTGTTCAAGCAGGAGCTGGAGGTCACTGCCTCGGCGATCCGGGACATCATCCGCTACTACTCGCGCGAGGCCGGGGTGCGCTCGCTCGAGCGCGAGATCTCCAAGATCTGCCGCAAGGTTGTCAAGAATGCGCTGATCAAGGAAAGCGGCGGCAAAGTGCGTGTGCTGCCGGGCAACCTGAACAAGTTCCTGGGGGTGCGCCGCTACAACTTCGGCGTGGCCGAAAAAGAGGCGCAGATCGGCCAGGTCACGGGACTCGCCTGGACCGAGGTCGGCGGCGAACTTCTGACGATCGAGAGTGCCACCATGCCGGGCAAGGGCAACATCATCCGCACCGGATCGCTGGGCGACGTGATGAAGGAATCGGTCGAGGCCGCGCGCACGGTGGTGCGCGCACGGGCCCGGCGCCTGGGGATCAAGGACGAGATCTTCGAAAAGAGCGACCTGCACGTCCACCTGCCGGAAGGGGCCACGCCCAAAGACGGCCCGAGCGCCGGCACCGCGATCACGACCTCGATGGTCTCGACGCTTAGCGGCATTCCGGTGCGTCCCAACGTGGCGATGACCGGCGAGATCACGCTGCGGGGCGAGGTGCTGGCGATCGGCGGCCTGAAGGAAAAGCTGTTGGCGGCCGGCCGCGGCGGCATCAAGCAGGT
>DASZFP010000039.1:0-21448 GCA_035939615.1 Burkholderiaceae bacterium
TACGCGGTTCCTGCTCAACCCACAGGAAACCGCCGCTGTGAGAAATTTCCCGATCCCATCGATAAGCGCCTTCATCGTATTGCTGGAGCGACGCGCCACCCCGCTGCGCCTGGCGGGCGCGCTGGCGGCGGCCGTGGTCTCGTTCGCCATGCTGTTCGGCGCGGCGACCGCGCGCGCGCAGCCGTCACTGGACGCCGGCGAGAAAAAGCTCTCGCACGAATTGCGCGATATCGTGAAAACGGGCGCAACTCCCGCGGCCCGCTGGGTGCACGATGTGGCCGGCGTGCGGCATCTCCAGGCGGTGGTCGTCACCGACGGGGTCGATCCTCTGATGACCGGCGTGCGCGCGCAGGTGCTGCGCGCCGGCGGTTCGATCCATGCGATGCATCCGGCGGTGCATGCGGTCACGGTGCAGCTGCCCGCCGACGAGCTGCACGCGCTGGCGCAGCGCAGCGACGTGGTCAGCGTCTCGCCGAATCGGGACATCCGGCGGACCGCCAGCATGCTCGAAATGATCACCGGCACGCTGACGAGCAACGTGCGTTCCCACTCCTCTCCCAGCACCTACAGCGGCCTGGACGGCAGCGGAATCGGAATCGCGATACTCGACTCCGGCGTGATGAAGTCGCACGAAGCCTTTGAAAACAGCAGCGACGTTTCGCGCGTTCAGCGCAACGTCAACCTGCTGAACGCGTCGCTGGCCAACTGGACCACCGGAGTCGACAGCACCACCTCGCTCGCGCCCGGGAGCTCGGCGCTGGCGGCCTATGAGGCTGCGATCGCGGCCGACTCGGCCGGCAACGACGATGCCTACGGCCATGGAACGCTGGTCGCATCGGTGGCGGCCGGACGCTACTACACCGCGACCGCTGCCGGGCCCCAGGACATCAGCGGAGTCGCCCCGAACGCCAACCTGTATGACGTCAAGGTGCTGGACAGCCAGGGCAACGGGACGATGAGCGACGCGCTCGAGGGCATCGAGTGGGTCATCTACCACGCCAGGGATTACAACATCAAGGTCATGAATGTGAGCCTGGCGGCCGATTCCACCGAGAGCTGGCAGTCCGATCCGCTGTGCGCCGCCGTGCGCAGCGCCGCGGCGGCCGGCATCACCGTGGTCGTGGCCGCCGGCAATTTCGGGCAGTCGACCCAGAATCAGGAGGTCTACGGCGCGATCAGCTCACCGGGCAACGATCCGTCGGTCATCACGGTGGGCGCCGTCAACTTCCACAACACGGTGGGGCGCGGCGACGACACGGTCGCCAATTTCAGCTCGCGCGGGCCGACCCGTTCCTCGTACGTCGATACGAACGGCGCGACGGTTTACGACAACCTGCTCAAGCCCGATCTGGTGGCGCCCGGCAACCGCATCGTCGGTGCGGCGGCCACGGCGGACAGCACCGTCGCCTGGAACCTCCTGGCCAACAATTACTTCAGCTCACTGGTTACACCGCTGTCATTCAGCTCCTACACTCCGGGCGAAACCCAGATGATCCTGAGCGGGACCTCGGTCGCCGCCCCGGCGGTGACCGGCACCGTGGCCTTGATGCTGCAGGCCAACCGGGGCCTGACTCCGCCGCTGGTCAAGGCCATTTTGCAATACACCGCGCAGCCGTTGCCCGGCTACAACCTGCTGGAGCAGGGCGCCGGCTACCTGAACGTCGACGGCGCCGTGGTGCTGGCCAAAGCATTGAGAAACGATATCGCCTGGGGCGGATACAACCCCGGCGAAAGCATCCTGGCGAGCGGCCAGACGATGCCGGCCGCCTCCTCGACGATCAATGGCGCGAGCTTCAACTGGTCCCAGATCGTATTTGCCGGTGGCAACAACGTGTTGAGCGGCAGCGCCCTCTTTACGGCCTACCAGCCGATCTGGGACGCGCGCATTACCTGGGCCAACGGGGCCGTGCGCAAGCGAAGGGTGGTGTACTGGTCCGGCACCGGCATCCCGTCCAACACCTATCCTGAGAATTTCACCGACTCGGCGCTTTCCAGCCAGTCCTTGATCAACGCTGGGGTCGTCATCGGCGACTCGCTGGCCGGGAGCTGCGACATGCTCTCGAAAACCGGGGTGTTCATCCCGACCGCGAAGCTGTCGGGCTGGCTGGCCGGAGGCAGCGGCTCGACTATGACCCAGGGCATCGTGCTGAGCAACGGCGTGGTGCTGAGCGAGGGGGTGGTACTGAGCGAAGGCGTGGTGCTGAGCGAAGGCGTGGTCGTGAGCGAAGGCGTTGTCGTGAGCGAGGGTGTGGTCCTCAGCGAAGGGATCGTCATGAGCGAAACCGGCGGGCAGGTCACCGGTTTCAAATTCAACCTGCAGGGCGAGTAACCCCGCGCCCGCTCGGTCACTTGAACGACTCGCACCTGGGCCCGCGATGATCACCTGCCGCGGAGTCACACGATCCGGTCGCCGGCGCGAGGCCCCATCATGAGCGCCGCCGCCCCCCCAACCTGGTACGAGTTCGGCCGGCGCGGCTGGCTGGCGCTGCATCGGGCCTTGATGCCCGATTACAACCGCCCGGCCACGCTGTACTGGTGGACGACGGTTTTGCTTGGCGGCGTCGTGCTGACGGCGTCGGTGCGCAGCGTCGCTGCCCTGCCGCTGGCGCAGATCGCCCAGATCATGGCCGGCGTGCTGGTCGCGATGCTGGCCGGTTTCTTCCCGGTGCGCGTCCCGCGCTCGAAGAATTCCTTCGCTGCGGGGGAAATATATATTTTCCTGCTGCTGGCGATACATGGACCGCCGGCCGCCGTTCTGGGCGCGGCCTGTGAGGCCGCGCTTGGCGCCTGCCGCACCTCCAAGCGCTGGACCAGCCGCATCTGCAGCCCGGCCATCGCCGGCCTGGCCATGTTCGTCTGCGGCTGGATGTTCCAGACCGCTGCCACGGGCCTGCGCGCGAACTCCCTGCTCGGCCCCGGCGGACTGATGCTGCTGATGATGACGCTGGGCGCGATCTATGCGTTCGTCAACAGCGCACTCGTGAGCGCGGTGGGCAAGCTCAAGCGCGGCGAGCCGCTGTCCCTCGCAAACTGGTTCCACGAGTGGGGCTGGGTCGGCCTGACCTTCACCTCGGCCGGCGCGCTGGCATCGCTGCTGTTCCTGACTTTCAGGCAGTTCGGCATTCCGGTGCTGATCGTTTCGGTGCCGATGCTGGCCATGTTCCTGACGACCTTGCACTATTTCCTGGCGCAGCAGACGGCGGCCGAGCGCGAGCGGGCGGCGCGGGTCGAGGCCGCCGAGAAGGTGGCGGCGCAGTCGGCCCAGCACGTGCGCGAGCTCGAGCAGAGCGAAAAGCGCTTCCAGAGCGCGTTCACCCACGCCTCGATCGGCATGGCCCTGGTGTCGACCGATTGCCGCGTGCTGCAGGCCAACCGGGCCCTGAGTGCGCTGCTCGGCTGCGAGGTATCGGCCATCGCAGGCCGGCAATTCAGTGAATTCCTGTTCGGCGAAGATGCCGGCATGCTGCAGGAGCAGCTGATTCGGGTCCTTCGGCGCGAGGTCGAGGCATTCTCGCTGGAGCTGCGCTGCCGCGACGCCAATGGCCGTGAGATCTGGGTGTCGCTGCATTGCGGCTTCTTCGCCGATTCATCGCCCACCGAGCCGTGCCTGATCTTCCAGGTCCACGATGTCACGGCGCGCCGTCGCGCCGAGGGCCGGCTGCAGCACATCGCCTACCACGACAGCCTGACCAATCTGGCCAACCGCAGCCGTTTCAACGAGTGCCTGCTGCAGGCCCTGGAAAACTATCGCCAGGATCCGTCACGTCACTTCGCGGTGATGTACCTGGACTTCGACCGCTTCAAGCTGATCAATGACAGCCTGGGGCACGGCGCGGGCGACGAGTTTCTGCTGAAAGTTGCGCGCCGCATCCAGGAGCATGTGCGGCCGGGCGACGTGCTGGCGCGGCTGGGCGGCGACGAATTCGCGGTCCTGACCGAGGATGTCGGCAACACCCACCACGTCGTTTCGCTGGCCGAGCGCTTGCAGCAGGTGCTGCGCAAGCCGCTGCAGATCGCCGGCAAGGAAGTCTCGACCAGCGCCAGCATCGGCATCACCTTCAGCGACATCGGCTATCGGACGCCGGAGGAGGTTCTGCGCGACGCCGATCTGGCCATGTACAAGGCCAAGGCCAAGGGCAAGGCCCAGTTCGCTTTGTTCGACACCAGCCTGCACCGCCGGGCCACCGAGCAGCTCAGCCTGGAGGGCGACCTGCGCCGCGCCGTGGAGCTCGGTGAGCTGTCGCTGGTGTTCCAGCCGATCTTTCAGGTCTTACCGCGACGGCTCGTGTCGTTCGAAGCGCTGGTGCGCTGGAGTCATCCGCAGCGGGGCCTGATCGGCCCGGCCACCTTCATCCCGATGGCGGAAGAGTGCGGCCTGATCGAGCCGCTCAGCCACTGGGTGCTCGAGAGCGTGTGCACCCAGCTGCAAGACTGGCACGCCCGCTTTGCACACGCCAGCCGCATTGGCATGCACATGAACGCGTCGAGCCGGGATTTCGCCTCGACCACGTTCGCCACCGAGGTGGCCGAAGCGCTCGAGCGGCGTAACCTGCGGCCCAGCCTGCTGACGCTGGAGATCACCGAGAACGCGCTGATGGCGCGCATGGACCAGGCGGCCGACACGATGAAGCAGCTGCGCCAGCTGGGCGTCGGACTGAGCATCGACGACTTCGGCACCGGCTACTCCTCGCTGAGCTATCTGTCGGTGCTGCCGATCAACAGCCTGAAGATCGACCGCTCGTTCGTGAATCAGTTGCAAGGCAGCGCGGAGAACTCCGAGATCGTCCGCGCGGTGATCACGCTGGGCGCTTCGCTCGGCAAGCAGGTGATTGCCGAAGGCGTCGAGACCGAGGCGCAACTGGAGCATCTGCAGCGCCTCGGCTGCAGTCACTGCCAGGGGTTCCTGCTGGCCGAGCCGCTGACCGCTCGCCAGGCGGGAGCGCTGATCGAGTCTCTGGCGGCGCCGACGGAAGCGCCGGGTACGCAACCCGGCGCCGCCGGCCCCGAGCTGCTGTTCAGTGCGGAGCGCGAAATCAAGCGGCTGTTGCGCATCCACTGACCGCGTGCGCCTCGCAAGTCCCGGCAGGGCAGGCGCATGACGGGCTAGCCGGTTCTCGCCGACAACCTTGGAACGTTCCTTATCTTTCAGTGGGTTACCGGCGTACTTCGGGGCCTTTGCACTCGACGGCGTTCATCTGCTGTTCAGCCTGCGTTCAGGCGGCGTCCCTACCGTGTCCCGATGCCAGGCTTGGTCTCATCGCACAGCTTCATGGCCGTTGTGCTCGCGTGCGCGCTGATGCCCGACCTCGCGCGAGCTGAGCATCCTTCGACATGCGCCGGGGTAAGCGTCAACCGGGTCGATCCGGCGCTGCCGGCATACCAGCCGCAGCCCGTCGAGCTGCCGCGCGAGGCAGGCTATATCGCGCCTGACGGCGCAATCGTCGTGGTCGGCTACAACGACATGCGCGAGATGCTGGACGCCATGGCCTCGAGGTTCAGCGCCGTGCATCCGCGCGTGCGCTTCCGCTTCGATCTTCCGGGCACGCGCTTCGCACCGGCCGCCCTCGCGAAGGGACTGTCCGCCTTCGCGCCGATGGGCGCGCTGTTCACCCCGTCGCAGCTCGAGGAATACCGAAACATTGCAGGCAGCGAGCCCCTCGCCGTTCGTATCGCCCATGCTTCCCTCGATCCGCACGCTTTGAGCGGGCCGCTCGCGGTGTTCGTGCATCGCGACAACCCGATTCAATCGCTGACGCTGGCACAGGTCGCGAAGGTGTTTGCCGGCGAGGTCGAGCACTGGCGTGATCTGGGGCTACGCGAGTGGGGCGACCGCAGCGTCCACGCGTACGGCATCCAGCCGGGTACGGCGCTCGCGTTCGAGCTGCAGCAGGCGGTGATGCCGGGCCGGCCATTCGGTGCGCGCGTCGTCGGCGTGCCGCAATCGGCCGAGTTGGTGGACAAGGTGGCCACCGATCCTTCCGCCATCGGCTTCGCGGCCGCGATGCGCGCCAGGCCCGAGGTGCGCGCGCTCGCCATCGCCGTGCACGAGCAGGCCGAACCGGTTGCGCCCACCTGCGAAAGCATCGTCGCCGGCCGCTATCCACTCGACCGACACCTGCTGATCTACCTGCCGCGACCGATCACCCCGCTGGGCCGCGAGTTCGCGCGCTACGTGCTGTCGCGCGAAGGCCAGCAGGCCGTTGCCGCATCCCCGCAACACTACCTGCCGCTGTCGGCGCCCGATGCCGCTGCCGAGCTCGCGAAACTCGAGTAGATGGGGCTCTCAACGTACAAGAGATCGACCTATCACCGGTCGCTGAAGCTGATCTTCAGAATGCGCCCTTCAGTTCCCACCAGCCAACCATCCTCCGGACCCGCAAAAGCCACCGCCCAGTAACCGGTCACACCCGGCAACGTGAACCAAGTGTTTCCCTCATCGGAAGTCCAAGCGGCTCCTGCCGGACCCGTAACCACCACAGCGTCGCCGTCGTCGTCTTCTCCAAACCGACTCACGTAGCTCAGGCCGAAAATTGCTCCGGTCACTGGAGGCGTATTCGTGAGCGTCCAGGTTTTACCGCCATCGCTGGATATTGCCGTTGCCGCTGGACCGGTTCCCGCGAAATCGCCGCCTCCAACGATGCCATTGCGGGAATCGCGGAAAGCCACTGTGAATGCACCTGCGGTGCCAGTGCCACCAACCAGCGGAGTGTTATAGGCGTTCCAAGTTTCGCCCGCGTCTGTCGTGGCCAGGATCCGCGCATTGGTGGTCGCAATCCAGGCGTTCCTTTTACCCTGAGTTGCGACGCAAGTGCCACTCGCGGCGAACGAGCCTTCATTCGCAAATGCCGGCGGCAAATTGTTGCTGATGTCTTCCCACGTCACTCCATCGGTGGTACGCAGATCCGGGAACTTTCCATTCAACCCGTCACCTTGCACAATGCCTCGCTTCGGTGTCCAGAACGCGAAACAATCGTAGAAAGAATTTGGGTCGCTTGCCTGGAATTGCATCGTCCAGGTCTCGCCGCCGTCTACGGTTTTGTAGATCCGAGAATCCGTACCCACTCCGGCGGAGAGTAGATATGCAACCCTGCGGCTCACGCCCTGCACATCGCGGAATTGCAGCGATTCGGCTCCCGGTACCACACCGGCTCTCCAGGTCTCTCCGCCGTCCGTAGTCACAACAAACGTACCACCGAGCCCGGATGCCCAGACCACGTCCGAGTTCACCGGACTGACTGCTTGCAGCCGGTTGGTAGTGCCGCTGTTTTGCGGAGTCAGTGTGGGACCCGATCCCTGGGCTGATGCCAATTGGGCCCCGGCGAGAATACTGACTGCGCATGCCCGCGCGAGTCCCCTCAGCACAACTTTCTGCTTCAGTACCATGTTGTCCTCCGTTCAGCCCCGAATCTCACTGCCGGTAAGTAAAACACACATCGTTTCAATTCTGCCACTAGGGGTGATGCGATCGCTCGCCTTCAGAATGTTGAATTGACGACTACCGCCATCCTGTAACGAGCGGTCTCGGCCACGGCCAGTCTGCAAGCCTCGGTCCCGTTGCCGGCGAAGCGCGCCCGATACCTCATTCCTGCATTCACCATTGCGCCAAGCGCAGGCAGCGCTATCGTTGCGCGTGTGTTTGAGCCTCACGGATTCCGGAGGTGTCATCCGATGGAGGTTTTCGATAAGGAGAAAAAACCGTGTGCACGATTTCCGTATGCAAGAATCAAAGAGGAGCATTGTTACGGTGGTTAGGTGTCTCGGCGGTCGCGACTTCGAGCCTCTGGCTGGCGCCGGCGGCGGTTGCCGGTAGTCCCGCCGATGTACTGCCGCAATGCGAAGCGTTGCAAGTGGCGGTATCGCTGCCGCAAGTGCCCGATGCCACGCTTTACGGTGAACTCTGCGTCAGGGCAGACAAGACACCCTCTGCTGTGCAGTTGCTGGTGCACGGCGCGACCTACAACAGTTACTACTCCGACTGGCCGTATCGACCGAGTGTCTATTCCTACGTGCGCCAAGTGACCGGCGCCGGATATGCCGCGTTCAATATAGAGCGGCTCGGCTACGGCCGCAGCACTCATCCGAACAGCGCTTTGGTCTCGCTCGACAATGGCGCCGAGGCGCTGCACCAGGTGGTGCAGAAGCTGCGAAACGGCCAGATCGGCGGTCGCCCGTTCTCTCGCGTGATCTGGGTCGGTCATTCGCTGGGCACACTCTATGCTTGGCATGAAGCGACCGTCGCCCAGGATGTCGACGCGTTCGTACTGACCGGGTTGCTCCATACGGTCAAACCGTCGTGGAAAACGCTGGCCTTCGCAAGCGCCTATTCCGCCAATGCCGACCCAAAATTCGCCACTTTGGGCTTCGACAGCCTTTACTTGACGTTCACGCCAGGAACCCGAGCCGCGCTTTTCTATTTCACGCCCGGAGCAGAACCCAATGTGATCGCGCTTGACGAGCGTCTGAAAGATACGGTATCAGGACCAGAGTTCCTGGCTGCCTTGCCGGAATTCGACTCCCCGGCGGTATCGACCGCGCCATCCCAAGCGATCAAGGTCCCCACGCTGCTCGTAGTGGGTGAACATGACCGTGTGATGTGCACCTTCCCGGGCGACCCCGATGGCCTGGCCTGCACCCCGCTCAATGTGGCCGAGCAGGAAAAGGTTTACTACTCCGACGAGGCGCAACTCCATGTGCTGGTCGCTCCCAACACCGGGCATGACCTGCAGCTGCACCTGTCCGCGCCCGCGACGGGCGAGGCGATTCTGGATTGGCTTTCAAAGCTGGGCGGGGGGGACTCGGTGCACGAGTAGGCGGCTTACGGGGTGCCAGCAATCGGCGACCGCTTCACCCCACAGAGCTGGCCAGCCGGTGCGACCTCGGCCATGCGCATGGTTGGACTCGGTCAAGGCTTGTTCGCCATAGCGGGAGCGGGCGTGGCTGTCTTGAGCCTCACTTACCGCGACTTCGCGCCCATATGGCAGCCCTTGCCTGCCTGGATTCCCTGGCGGGAAACTTGGGTCTATGGATGCGCGCTGCTCGTGTTGGCCGCCAGCGCCGGTCTTTGCTTCCCGCGCACGGCCCCGCCGAGTGCGTTGACGATCGGCGTGTACCTGGCGGGTTGGGCCATGACTCGTGCAGCCCCGGTCGTCATCAAACCGCTGAGCGTTGCCTCGTGGTATGGCTTTAGCGAAGCCCTGGCGCCGCTCCTGGGTGCCTGGATCCTTTACGCCATGTTGGGATGGCAATCGCGTGTGCCGGAGACGCGGTCAATCGCGAGCGAGCGCGCCGTGCGCGCGGCACAGGTTCTGTTTGGCCTGGCGTGTGCCGCATACGGATTGGCGCACTTTGCCTACGCCGATTTCACCGCCAGCATGGTGCCGGTCTGGCTACCTGGCCGGTTGGGATTCGCTTACTTCACCGGGTTTGGTCATCTCGCCGCTGGAATCGGCATCATTGTCGGGATTCTCCCGCGTTTGGCGGCCACCCTCGAGGCGGTCATGATGAGCTTGTTTGGCCTACTGGTCTGGGTGCCGAGCTTTTTCGCGCAGCCCCCGCCCGAATGGGCAACGCCCCCCAAAAATCAATGGTCCGAGGTTGTCGTGACCTTGTTGTTAGCCGCCTCCGCGTGGATTGTCGCGACATCTTTGCGAAACCGCCCCTGGGGCTTCAAGTCTGCCTCTTGACCCGATTCCGGTGAGCAGCTTGCTTGGCCCGGTTGCCGCAGGCCGACATGCTGCACCAGCGCCGCGCATGCCCACGAGTGTGATCGGCAAACATCAATGTGCAGGTGGGTCCCTCGCACGCTTTCACGTATGAGAAGTCCTCCTCGCAAACCAGCTTTGCCAGAGTTTCTCCGATCGGCAGAAGCAGCGATTCCGGTGAGTCCCACCGCCGCGATTGCTCAAAGCTAAGGGCGACTGTTCCCTCACGCTCATCAGCGACGATTTTCCCGAACCCTTCATCCCGCGCCAGCAACCGGTTCAGGGGTTCCAGTTCATTTAGATCCGCAGCCACCAGCGGACGGCCTTTGCGCTCGCGGACGAACGCCCTGAACCATTCCCGCAGGCTGCGCGCCTGAGCCGCCAGGTGATCGAGCTCGCCCGGCACTACGCGTTCGCGCATCGCACCCAGCACCTTCACGGGCACCAGCCGCGACTGCTCGAGCCAGGCCAAAAGGCCCTCGCCATCGTCGATCCAGTCGATCGGCACGTCGACCGGTGTGGCGACCGAATTCAGGAAATCCAGGCCAGGCGAGTCGCCAATGAAAAACGCGGGAGTTTGCTGGGACATCACGCTACATCTAAGTAAGCTACAAGATAACCTCCTAAAACGCGCTTGACAAGTTACTAAAGGCTGTATAACCTGCTTGACACGATTAATGCGGTTACTATATTCAAAGCCACCTGATGGCACGTGAATCGGCGTCCAGGTGGAAGTCAGCCACCCGTGGGAGGGAGAAAGTGTCCGAAGGCGATGCAGCGGTTGTACTTGTGCACGGAGCCTGGGCCGACGGTTCGAGCTGGAGCAAAGTGGTTAGCGGGCTCCGGTCAAAGGGTATCAATGCGGTTACTGCTCCGCTTCCGTTGACGTCGCTGGCCGATGACGTGGCGGCGCTCGACCGGATGCTGGAGCGGGTGGAAGGGCCTGTCGTTCTGGCGGGGCACGCCTATGCCGGTGCCGTCATCGCCTCGACTCGCGATCCCAAGGTCAAGGCACTCGTATACGTCGCCGCCCTGGCCCCGGCCGAGGGGGAGACCGTCGCCGACGTGTTCTATCGCAACGAGGCGCACCCCAAGGCGCCGAAGCTCGCTCCTGACCCTCACGGTTTGATATGGCTTCCCCACGATGCTTTTGCCGCGGCCTTTGCTCAAAACGCATCGCCAGAAGAGCAGGCGGTGTTGGCCGCCGTGCAGCGCCCGATCTCGCCGGCGTGCATCAGCGTTCCGGTGGGGCGCCCGCTGTGGAACGACGTTCCGAGCTGGTACCTGCTGGCCGAGCAGGATCGCATGATCGTCGCCCAGACCCAGCGTTTCATGGCCGAGCGCATGAAGGCGCGGGTGAGCGCACATCCGGTCGACCACACCCCGAGCGTTACCGCACCAGGCCTCGTGGTGGACCTGATTCTCACCGCTGCACGCGAAGTCCGCGGCTGAGACAACCAAGGAGAATCACCATGACTGGCATCAAACACCGTACTGTGGACGTCGGCGGCTTCAAGATCTTCTACCGCGAAACAGGTCCTTCGAAAGCGCCGAAGCTGCTGTTGCTCCACGGCTTCCCAAGTTCAAGCCACATGTTTCGGGATCTGATCCCGCTCCTGGCAGATCGCTTCCACATCATCGCGCCCGACCTGCCGGGCTTCGGCCAGTCGGACATGCCGCCGCGAGCGCAGTTCAAATACACCTTCGACAACATCGCCGCTGTCATTGATCGCTTTACCGAAACGGTCAAATTCGACCGCTTCGCGGTCTACGTCTTCGACTACGGCGCCCCGACCGGCTTCCGGATCGCGACCCGGCATCCCGACCGCATCACCGCGATCATCTCCCAGAACGGCAACGCCTACGAGGAAGGGCTGAGCGACGGCTGGAACCCCATCCGCGCCTACTGGCAGGACCCTTCGGAGGAGAATCGCAGGGCCCTGCGCGGCTTCCTGGCGCCGGAAGCGACGCGCTGGCAGTACACCCACGGCGTGTCCGATGAGGCTTCCGTGTCGCCGGACGGTATCGCGCTCGACAATTTCTACCTCGCGCGGCCCGGTGCCGACGAGGTCCAGCTGGACCTGTTCGGCGACTACAAGAGCAATGTCGCGCTCTACCCGGCCTTCCAGGACTACTTCCGCAAGCACCAGCCGCGCTTCCTGGCGGTCTGGGGCAAGAACGACCCGTTCTTCCTGCCGCCGGGTGCGGAAGCGTTCAAGCGGGATATTCCGGACGCCGAGGTCCGCTTCTTCGATACGGGCCACTTTGCCCTGGAAACCCATGCCAACGAGATCGCCGAGGCGATCGGCGAATTCCTCTTGCGGCGCCGAACCCCTGATCATTGATCTTGACTTGTCCGATCCGTCGTCAGCGAAGAAAGTCGTGGAGCAAACACTCGCTGCGTTCGGGCGCATCGACGCGCTGCTCAACATTGCCGGGGCCGTTCCTCAAATCGACCTGTTCGAAATGACAGACGAGCAGTGGGATGCCGGAATGGCGCTGAAGCAACATAACGATCAGGAGTACTGCGCTTCCGCATCGGGAATTTGTTGGTCGCGTGGCCTCCGAAGCGGGTCCGCTGCCGGAACGGCGACGCGCTGTCCCCAATTCCTCCTATGGCCGAGGAATCCGAGGCGTAGCGATTGCCGGATCGCCGAGGGATCGGCTGGTCAGGTGCCGCGATTGCCGGATCGCCGTCACGTCGAGTGCAACTGAATGGGAGCGATCCCACTTGTCAAGCCGGGACACCGGTCGCCAAATGTCGGCACGGCTCGGCCTGCCGAGTCGACAACATTGGAAGGATTGGAGAATGCAATCACGGAATCCAGAGGGGGAGCGAAAAATGCGGAACATGTTGCGAGCGATCATCGTTGGTCTCGGTATGGCCATCGCGGCCACGCCTCTCGTGGCCGGGGAAGTCGTGAGTACCCCGGATGCGCCGGCGGCCATCGGCCCTTATTCTCAAGCCATCCGGGCGGGGAATATGCTTTTTTTGTCGGGCCAAGGTGCGATAGATCCGAAGACGAACGTGCTCAATATCGACGCGAGCATTGAAGATCAAACCCGGCTTGTGTTCGAAAATCTCAAGGCCGTACTGGCGGCCGGTGGAATGACGACGTCGGACGTCGTGGCCGCTACCGTTTTCATGAAAGATTTGAACGAGTTCACGAGGATGAACGCGGTCTACGCGACCTACTTTCCATCCGCTCCGCCCGCGCGCCAGACGGTCGAGGTCTCCCGTCTGCCGCGCGACGGGAAGATCGAAATATCACTGATCGCGGTTAAGGGCGAACGCGAGTAGCAAGTCGTTGCTGTTGCGGTTCTCGTCGGTATGACCGCAGTGATCGCGAGAACGGAGGCCGCCGGCCCTCCGGATCGCGCATCGAATCGTATCTGGAACGCGTCGCCGCCTATGCCGCCAGGCCGATCGCCGTCGCGAGCATCGCCAGGATCGCCTTGATCATCGACTCGCCGGCGATCAGTCCGGACGCGACCGGGACGCTGTAGGCATCTTCGCTCGCGGGCGAGAGCCTGCGCCAGATCGCCGCCATGGCCGCGCCGATGGCGAACGACAGGGGGATGCTGAACGGAACCATCCAGCCCAGTCCCAGGCCGGTGGCTGAAGGCAGGGCCGCGCGCGCCCTGGGGAAGGCCTTTGCCAGCAGCGGCAGCAGCACGCCGGTCGCCGCACCCATCAGCACCGCATACAGCACCGAAGGCGGCAGGGTGCCGAGCCCCCCGTTGAGCGCCCGCGCCACCGCGACCCAGGTCTGCGCCGCCGGGTTCGGATACGTCTCCAGCGCAGCGTAGTTCGGCACCAGCAGATACCAGGCCGGAACGCACATCAGCGTGCCGAAGAAGACCCCGGCCAGTTGAGCCAGAAACTGCTGGCGCGGGTTCGCGCCCAGCAGGTAACCGGTCTTCAGGTCCGACAGAAGGTCGGCCGAAGCCGTGGCGCTGGTGGCGGTGATCCCGGCCGACATCACGCTCTGCGTCATGCTGGCCTGGGCACCGATCGCACCGGGTGGAGCCATCAGCGCGAACAGCAGCTGCATCAGCTTGCCCATGGCCCCGACCGGCGACAGGTCCGTCTCGCCGGCCGCGCGCGACACGACCAGCGACAGCACGAAGCACATGGCCAGCGCGATCAGCCCGGCCCACCAGGCCACGCCGAAGGCGATGACCTGGATCGCAACCATCGCGATCGTCAACGGGGCCATGCCGGCGATCATCCAGACGACGGGCACTTCGATCGCCTGCATCGCCTGGTCGAGCGCGCTGTGCGCGGGTCGCGTACGGGGCGACCGCAGCACCGCAAAGGCCCGTCCGATCGTGCGCCACTGCAGCGCCAAAGCGGTCAGGTTCGCGAACACCAGTACCGAGGCCCCGCCCCACAGGGCCCAGCGCAGCGGGTGGTAGAGGGCTCCTGCCCTGATGGTCGGAATCGAGGCGACGTAGCCGGCCACGCCCGCGTGGGCTGCATCGATGCCGTGCAGCCAGGGCGCAATGAAGAAATACAGCGCGGCCGAGGCCGCCAGCATGGACAGCGAAACCCGCAGGCCGACGATCATGCCCAGGCCGATCACCATCACGCCCGGCTCGAAGCCGAAGCCGAGCACCGGTTTGCCGCCGATCGAGCCGAATCCCTGAGGGGGGAACTGCGCGGGAAGATGCAGGTCGAACAGGTGAGCGCGCATCCATGCGAAAAAGCGGCCGAGCGCTGCAAACTGCTCCTCGGCCGTTGTTAGCACTCCGCAGATGGCGCCCGCAGCCAGCGCCATTACGAGCGCATACGCCTTATGCAACGCCTCGCGCCCCCGACCATACAGGCTGCGCAGCGTTGCCGCCGCGGCAGTGCCGGTCGGGAAGGGCAGCTGGGCGTCATTGATCAGGTGGCGCTTGAGCGGGATGGCCAGGAAAACGCCCATCGCCGCGGTCGTGAAGGTGAACGCCGTGACCACCCACCAGGGCTGGTGCCGATGCTGGGGGTCCAGCATCATCAAGGCGGCGAAGGTGACCGACAGCAACGAGCCGGTCGAAAAGCCGGCCGCCGAGGCGGTCGACTGCATGCAGTTGTTTTCCAGGATCGACATCTGTCCCAGATGCCGTCCCGAAGCCGCGCGCAGCATGCCCCAGGCAAGGTACGACAGCACGCACGCCGTGATCGTGATGCCGACCGAGAAGCCGACTTTCAAATTGGTGTAGAGGTTGCCCACCGACATCAGCATCCCGATCAGGGCACCGGTCAGCACGGCACGCACGGTGAGCTGCGGCGTCCGATCGCCCTGGTAGACGGTCGAGAACCAGTGGCGGTCCTTGTCTTGCAGGCTGGCCGCCTTCGCCAAGGCTCCCTCCTTCGCCAAGGCTACGGAGGGCAAGTCGGCGCCCAAGGCCGTCTTGGCCAAGGCTTCGGCGGCCGGGGCTGCTTGCGGCGACGGGATCGCCACCTCGGGTTGGCCCGGTCGGGTCAGTGCGCTCATCAGGTCTTTCCGCTACGCGGCGTCGCTGGTCAGGGTACCGGCAGCGCCCGCGCGACAAGGCGTGAATTCGCTGGCCGGAGCCGGCCTTTTTCGACGGCTGGCCGCCGTGCTGCGAATTCGCCCTTAAGTTTTGCTCTGTTCCACGCATTCGAAATCAATGCGCCGCGGAATGCTTACGGTACGAGGTTCGACTCCGGAGAGACGCCGTGCTGTCCAGAATTTGGGTGATCACGTCACTGATCGTCGCTTTCGTTGCGGCCAGCTGGACGTTCGGACTGCGGCCGGGTAGCGCCGACGGCAGCTTTGGCGGTTTTGCCGACCGCCCCGCCACCACCGCCTTCCTCGATGACGAAGGGCGCGACCGCTGATCCCGGTTGATCGGGTCGTCGGACACCGCTAGGATCCCGGCCCGGGGAGCGGACCGGATAAGACGCGGCATTGATTGCAGAACTGCGCCGAGCAGGTCGCGCCGGGCGTGCCTTCGGCTTGCTGGCGGCCATGCTGTGCATCGCCCGGCCAGGTGCAGCGCTCGAGCCGGCCGATGCGGGGCCGTCCGGGCAAGTGCAGGTCACGGCCACCCGCATTGCCGAGCCGGTTGCCCAGGTGCCGGCCGACATCACCGTCATCCATGGCGAGGAGCTGCGGCAGCGCGGCGCGACCGACCTGGCTTCCGCGCTCAGCCTGGTGGCCGGCGTCGAAGCTCCCCCCGGCGGCGATGCCGGCCCGGCCTCAGCGGTGCCGTCGTTCTGGGGGCTGCATGAATTCGACGCCTTCCTGCTGGTGGTCGACGGCGTGCCGTGGGGCGGCGCATTCAATCCGGCCATCTCCACGCTGAACCTGAACGACGTCGAGCGCATCGAGGTGATGAAGGGTTCGGCACCGGTCGTTTTCGGGGCGACCTCCTTCGTCGGCGTCATCCACGTGATTCACTATCCGGCGGGGGCCGCCGCCCAGGAAGCGCGCATCGGCTACAGCTCTTTCGGCTCGGCGCGCGCATCCGTGTCCACCGCGTTGCCGTCGGCCGGAGCGGCCCGTCAGTCGATCTCGTTGGACGCTCAGAAAACCGGATTTTCGGACGCGCGCGAATCCCTGCGCGGCGGCAATGCGTTGTACCGCGGCGCGATGCCGCTCGGTGGGGGCGAGGTCAGCGTCGATCTGGGCCTGGGACTGCAGCGGCAGGCCCCGCCCAGCCCGACCGTACGCGAGGGCGGTGCGCTGACGACGCGCACGCCGCTCGATGCCAATTTCAATCCGGCCGACAGCCGGATCGACGAGGTGCGGCCGCACGCGCGCCTCGGCTTCGATCTGGACACGTCGATCGGGCGCTGGGGATCCGTCCTTGCCGCCGCGCACTCGAGCGTGCGCGACGTGCGGGGGTTTTTGCGCGCCGCCTTGACGAACGATGGCACGCCGAACTCGGATTTTCAGGACCAGGACCGCAGCATCAAGGACCTGTACCTGGACACGCACCTGGCAACCGCGCTGGCAGACGCGCTGACCTTGGTGTACGGCACGGACCTGCTGTTCGGCATTGGCCGTCAGCAAAGCCGCAACGGAGCTTATTTCGTGCCGATCGACGGCTCCCGGCAGGCTGCGCCCGTCACCAGCCTGACGCTGGACGAGGTCAACGCGCTCACCGACCGGCGCGAGTTCCTGGGCCAGTACGCGCAGCTCGCCTGGAACCCGTCGCGGCTTGTGTCCGTCACGGCCGGCCTGCGGCTGAATGAAACGGCCGAGCGCAAGCAGTCCAGCCACGTCGATCGGCACGATCCGACGGCCGATCTGGCCGACCGCACATCACTTCATACGACCAGGCTGACCGGAACCGCGGGACTGGTGGTGCGGGCCTGGGACGGCGAGTCGGGGTCGCTGGGCCTGTTCGCCGACTACCGGGACAGCGTGAAGCCGGCCGCGATCGACTTCGGACCGGACTACACACCCGCCATTTTGAACCCGGAGTCGGCCCAAAGCTACGAGGCGGGCGAGCGGTTGGAACTGGCCGGGGGAAAACTGGCGGTCAACGCCAGCCTGTTCGAGCAGAAGTTCCAGCATCTGGTGTTGCAGACCACCGACGCAAACGGCAACCCGTTTTTCCAGAACGCCGGCGCCGAGCGATTGCGCGGCGCCGAGATGGACGTGCGGACGGCGTTGCGCCGCGACCTGCAGCTCAGCCTGGGCGCGAGCTACCACGATGCGGTCTTCACCGACGGCGTGGCCACCGAAGGCGGAGCCAACGTGGCGCTGGCGGGCAGGCAGCTGACGCTCGCGCCGCATCTGCTCGCTTCGCTCGGCCTGATCTGGGCCCCGGCCGATGGCGCCAGCGGTTCGGTGGTGGCCCGGCACATCGGACGTCGCTACCTCGATCTGGCCAACACGGCGCCGGCGGGCGCGTACACGACGGTCGACGTCACAGCCGGCTATCAGCGGGCCGCCTTCGGCGTCGATCTGGCGGCGCGCAACCTGTCGAACCGGCGGGTGCCGGTCAGCCAGAGCGAGTTCGGCGATGCCTCCTACTACCTGCTGCCGGCGCGCTCGCTGCTGCTCGAGCTGCGCTGGAACTTCAGGCCGTAGGCGCAGCCCCGCCCGCGAGGGCTGCGCGCACGATCGTCTCGAAGCCGCTCTTCCAGCCCTCGAACGAGTTGCGCTGCAAGGCGCGCTCGCGCGCGCTCAGACCGATGCGGCGGCGCTGCTCAGGATGGTCGTACAGCGCCTTGAGCGCGCGCGCCAGCCGCTCGACGTGCGGTGGATTGACCGCGTACATGCTGGCGTAGTCGTCGCGCAGCCACCCGGTCTCCGGGTCCGGTGAGTACACGGCAGCCCGGCGCCCCTCGATCACGATGCCGGTCTGATCGTGCTCGACGTACTCCTCGTAGCCCGGCGCATCGGACACGATGCACACGGCACCGCAATACATCGCGCGCAGCACCGACAGCGAGTGCACGCCGGCCGCGTCCAGGCAGAAGATGTCGGCGTCCAGGTAAAGGTCCATGATCTGCTGGTCCGTCAGCTTGTCCGGCAACAGGCGGATGCGCGCGTGCTGCTGGACGATCCGCGCCAGCTCGTGCGTCGCGAGCTGGGGCGGCCAGACGGAGCGCAGCGTCAGGTGCAGGTTGGGGCACTGCTGCTCGATCGCCAGGAACGCGAGCACCAGGTCCAGGCCGCCGCGCAGGAAGAAGTTGCCGGCGGCCTGATGCCAGGAGTTGGTGAACAGGATGTCGACCCGCTGCTTGTCGGCCCGCCGCGCCACGCCGGCGGCCGCCTGCTCGACTTCGCGCGGCGTCAGGTAGGCGCCGGGGGCCACGTAGCGTGTCTTGCGCGAGATCGCTTCGCTGTCGAAAATGCTCTGGACGTGATCGGCGCTGATCGCCAGGTTGGTGAACAGGGCGCGGCACTGGCTGGACTCGAGCATGGCTCGCACGTAGGCGTAAATGGGCGTCTGGCGCAGCCGCACACCGGCCGTTGCGCCGTGCAGCATCGCCGGGAAGAACAGCATCGTCGGGGCCTCGAAGTGGATCACGTACGGCATCTGGTTCAGCAGCACCGGCGTCGTGTGGAAGAAAGCCAGGTCGCACGAACTGTCCACCCAGGCCTGCGATCGCAGATCGCGCGACAGCACGAAGTCGGTCAGCGCCTCTTCGCCCCCCGGTCGGCCCGGCGTGGCGGCGCCGAGCTGTGCGCGGAACCGGGCCGCCTGTTCGAACACCTCCGGACTGGGCGCCGAGCCCGCGCCGCCGGCGCTGGCGCGGACGAACTCGATGCCCGGGTAACTCTCGCCGGTCAAGCTGGCCAGCAGCGGGTGATTGGAGTTCAGGCTCTCGAAGACGGGCAGATCGAACGGCAGGAATACGCGTTTCATCGCGACCGCACGCTAAGGGGAGCCGCAAGCGTACGGCAAAAGCGGTTTTGGCAAGAAGTGCAAGCGTGAGAGCTGTCCGCCGGAACGCGAGGCCCGGCACATTACTGCATGCCACAGGGACAGGCGGTAGGGCAATCGCCATCCGCGAAAAAGGACAGCCAACCCGCTTGCGTCTTCGAATTATCGGCACCGCAGCGCTGGCTGCCACGGCTGCTCAGGTGTTTCTCTGCCGCCTCTGATGGGTAGGGATCCCGGCCGACGCGCACCTGCGGGATCCCCAGGTGGCCCCGGAAAGGGCTGAACGGGGAACTCGGGCCTACGCAGCCCCGTCAGCGGGGGCAGGTTGCCAGTCTTCCACGGCGGCGCCCGCCAGCGTGCGCAGCCGTTCCTCGTCGGCGGCCAGCTCCGAGGCGGGGCCATGGTAGACGACGCGGCCGTCGTCCAGCACGTAGGCCACGTCGGCGACCTGCACGGCAGCGCGCACGTTCTGCTCGACCAGCAGAATCGAGATGCCCTGCTGGCGCAGTGCGACGATCACCTCGAACACTTCCTTGACGATCAGCGGCGCCAGACCCTGCGAGGGCTCGTCCAGCAGAAGGATCCTCGGATTGAGCACCAGCGCGCGCCCGATCGCCAGCATCTGCTGCTCGCCGCCGGAGAGTTGCCGCCCGCGGTTCAAGCGGCGCTGCGCCAGCCGCGGGAAGAGCTGGTAGACGCGCTCGATCGTCCAGGGTCCGGCGCGCTGCAACGGCACTTTCAGGTTTTCCTCGACGCTCAGGTTTGCGAACACGCGCCGGCCCTCCGGCACGAATCCGACCCCGAGCGCCGCGATCCGGTAGGGCGGCCACCGGGTGCAATCCTGACCCAGCACGTCGACCGTTCCGGATCGTGCCGGGGTCAAGCCGATCAGCGTGCGCATCGTGGTCGTCTTGCCGGCTCCGTTGCGACCCAGCAGTGTCACCACCTGCGCATCGGCCAGCGCCACACTGACGCCGTGCAGGATATGGCTCTTGCCGTAGTACGTGTGCAGGCCGCGGGCCTCGAGCGCGTTCATGCCTTCTCGCCCCCCAGGTACGCGGCCTGCACCCGTTCATCGGCGGCGATCTGCTGCGGGGTTCCCTCCGCCAGCACCGAGCCCTCCGCCATCACCGTGATGCGGTCGGCCAGGTGGAACACGACCCGCATATCGTGCTCGACCAGCAGGATCGTCAGCGAATGCTCGCGGTGCAGCCGACGGATCAGGTCGGTGATTTCGTACGTTTCCTGCTCGCCCATGCCGGCGGTGGGCTCGTCGAGCAGCAGCAATCGCGGTTTGAGCGCAAGCGCCATCAGGATTTCGGTGGTCCGCTGATCGCCGTGCGCCAGTTCGCCGGCCAGATGCCCGGCCTTGGCGGTCAGGTCGCCGAGCTCGAGCAGCTCCTCGACCCGCGATTTGATCCGATGGCCGGCGGAGCGCGAAAGCCACGGGCTCATCCGCAGCCCGGCCTGCGCCTCTACCGGGATGCGCAGGTTCTGATGAACACTGAGCTCCGGAAAGATTTCGGTGATCTGGAACGTGCGCGCGATCCCCAGGTCGACGCGCCGGTGCGGCGCGCACGCCGTAATGTCCCGCCCGTCGAACAGGATCCGTCCGCCGTCGGGGCTGTGGAAGCCACTGAGCAGGTTGAACAGAGTCGTCTTGCCGGCTCCGTTGGCGCCGATCAGCGCGCGCAGCTCGCCCGCCGCGACCGAAATCGACACGCCGTTGACGGCCCGCAGCGAGCCGAAACAGCACGACACCTGCTCGGCGCGCAGAAGCATTACGTTGTGCTCCGCCGGCGCAGCAGCCCCAGCAGGCCGCGCGGAAAAAAGAGCACGACCAGCACGAAGATCAGGCCCACCACCGACATCCAGTTCTCGGTGTGGCTGGACACGTAGTCCTGCAGCACGACGAACACCGCCGCCCCCAGCAACGGGCCCCAGAACGAACGCATGCCGCCCAGGACCGTCATGATGACGAAGTTGCCGGACATGTCCCAGCGCAGCGCGCGCGGATCGGTGAAATTGTTCAGCAGCGCGTACAGGGTGCCGGCCAGGCTGACAAACGCGCACGAGATGACGAACGACAGCCACAGGTGGCGCTCCACCGCGATGCCCAGGAAGCGCGCGCGGCGCTCGTTCTCGCGGATCGCCACCAGCGTGCGGCCGAAGGGCGAGCGCAGCAGCAGCGCCATCGCGGCCACGGAGACGGCGAAGCAGGCCAGCGCCAGGTAATAGAACGCGGCATCGCTCGCCTGTATGTCGAGCCGCAGCGGACCCAGGTCCAGGGGCAGGCGGCGCCAGCCGGTCAGACCGTCGTCGCCGCCGGTGACCTTGTTCCAGCGAAACGCGATGAAGTAGAACACCTGGCCGAACGCGATCGTCACCATCGC
>DASZFP010000040.1:0-3759 GCA_035939615.1 Burkholderiaceae bacterium
GCCACGGTGCAGAACGAGTTCTCGCCCGTTGCGATCGAGCCGCTCGCGGATGCCACTCTGGACGCGGCCATGCGCCGTGGCATGGCGGTGCTCGCGTGGTCACCGCTGGGCCAGGGTCGGCTTGCGGCGCGTGCGGGGGAGTCTTCTGACGGCGCGCGCGCGGCTGCGGTGATCGCTGCCCTCGATGCCGTGGCGGCTCGGGCGGGCACGCCGCGCACGGCAGTGGCCTACGCCTGGATCATGGCTCACCCCGCGCGACCCATTCCCCTGATCGGCAGCCAGAATCCGGCACGGATCCGCGAGGCACACAGCGCCTATTCGGTGCACCTGACGCGTGAGGAGTGGTACCGGATCCTGGTCGCGGCGCGCAGCGCGCGGTTGCCCTGAGGATTGTCGCGGCGCAGCCGACACGCAGGGCCGCGGCTGAACAAACCGCGCCAACAGGGCTAAGATCCGCGGCGGCGGATATCAATATGAATCACCCGGGATGGCGCCGCGCGCTGCGGCGTGAACTCGCCTGGCTCATGACCCTGAAGGTCGCGGCGCTGGCGCTGCTGTGGTGGCTGTTTTTCTCGCCTCCGCACCAGAGCCCCGTGGACGGGCAAGCGGCGAGCCGGCGATTCGCGCTGACGGCCTCGGGCGTCAGCGCGCCGACCTCAAGCCCCGCGGGCTCCGGAGAACAGCCGTGATTGACCTCGCGGTCGTGAATGTGTCGCGCCTGCAGTTTGCGCTGACGGCCCTTTATCACTTCCTGTTCGTGCCGTTGACGCTCGGACTGTCCATGAATCTCGTGATCATGGAGGCGGTGTACGTGATGACGGGGCGCGAAATCTGGAAGCGCATGACGCGCTTCTGGGGCGTGCTGTTCGGCATCAACTTCGCCATGGGAGTTGCGACCGGCATCACCATGGAGTTCCAGTTCGGCACCAACTGGGCCTACTACTCCCACTACGTCGGTGACATCTTCGGCGCCCCGCTCGCGCTCGAGGGCCTGATGGCGTTTTTTCTGGAAGCGACGTTCGTCGGCCTGTTCTTCTTCGGCTGGGAGCGGCTCTCCCGTGTCGGACATCTGGTGGTGACCGCGCTGGTGGCCCTCGGCTCGAGCCTCTCGGCGCTGTGGATTCTCATCGCCAACGCCTGGATGCAGCACCCGGTCGGCGCGCAGTTCAACCCCGAGACGATGCGGATGGAGCTGCTCTCCTTCAGCGAGGTGCTCTTAAATCCGGTGGCGCAGGCGAAGTTCGTGCATACCGTGGCCGCCGGTTACGTCGTAGGTTCGGTATTCGTGCTGGCGGTGAGTGCCTGGTATCTGCTGCACGGCCGCAACGTGGACATCGCGAGGCGTTCGATGGCGGTCGCGGCCAGCTTCGGGCTGGCTTGCGCGCTCTCGGTGGTCGTGCTCGGGGACGAGTCCGGGTACCTGGCAAGCGACAACCAGAAGATGAAGGTCGCGGCGATCGAGGCGGAATGGCGCACCGAGGAACCACCGGCGGGCTTTACCGTATTCGGATTTCCCGACGTGCAGGCGCGCACCACACACGCAGCGCTGAGAGTGCCGTGGTTGCTGGGGCTCATCGCGACGCGCTCCGTCGATACGCCGGTCGTGGGCATTCTCGATCTGGTGGCGCGGGCCCGCGTGCGCATCGAGAGCGGCGTCGAGGCACACGCGGCGCTGCAGGCGCTGCGCGCAAATCCGGCCGACGCCGCGGCCCAGGCGCGCTTCGCGGCGCACCAGGCGGATCTTGGCTACGGGCTGCTGTTGTTGCGCTACGTCAGCGACCCGTCCGCCGCGACATCCAGACAGATCGAACAGGCCGCGTGGTCAACGGTGCCGAATGTACCGGTACTGTTCTGGAGTTTCCGGGTGATGGTAGGACTCGGCTTGTTCCTCATCCTGCTGTTCGCCACGGCGTTCTATCTGTCCGCGCGCCACCGCTTCGAGCAGAACCGCTGGTTCCTGCGGATTGCATTCCTCAGTCTGCCGCTGCCGTGGATCGCCGCGGAGCTCGGCTGGATCGTTGCCGAGTACGGCCGCCAGCCGTGGTCGGTCGACGGGTTGTTGCCGACGTTCCTCGGCGTGTCGGTGACACCGGCCGGCAACGTCTGGCTGTCGCTGTCCGGTTTCGTGGTTTTTTACTCTGCGCTGGCGGTCGTGGACGTGTACCTGCTGGTGCGCATGATCCGCCGCGGACCGGACGGACTCGGGTACTGGCCGCCCGAGCGCGCACCGGTTGGCGTGCAGTGAACAGGAGAGGGCCGTGCCCGACTATGCAACCCTGCGCCTGATCTGGTGGCTGATCCTGGGCGTGCTGTTGATCGGCTTCGCGATCATGGACGGATTCGATCTCGGCATCGGGGCGACGTTTCGCTTCGTCGGACGCACGGATGAGGAGCGACGCGCGCTGCTCGAGTCCATCGAGCCGGTCTGGGAGGGCAACCAGGTGTGGTTCATCCTGGCGGGCGGCGCGGTGTTTGCGGCGTGGCCCCTGTTGTATGCGGCCTCGTTCTCGGGCCTGTACCTCGCCATGTTCGTGCTGCTGCTCGCGCTCATCCTGCGGCCCGTGGGGTTCATGTTCCGCAACAAGATCGCCGCTGCGCGCTGGCGCAACGCCTGGGACTGGGCCTTGCTGGTCGGCGGCGCCGTCCCGGCGCTGCTGTTCGGCGTGGCTTTCGGAAACCTGTTCCTGGGCCTGCCGTTTCATTTCGATGAGCTGCAACGGCCGGTCTTCACGGGGGGATTCTTCGGCCTGCTGCATCCCTTCGCCTTGCTGGCCGGGGTCGTCAGCCTTTCAATGCTGATCATGCACGGCTCGGTGTACGCCGCGCTCAAGGTCGGCGAGCCCATGTCGGGGCGCGCCGCCGCGGTCGGGCGCGCGGCCGGCGTCGTGTACGCGATCTGCTTCATCGCAGCTGGAGTCTGGGTTGCGACCGCCATGGCGGGTCATCGGATCATGTCGGAAGTCAATTCGATCGGACCGTCGAATCCGCTGACCAAGCACGTGGCCCTCATTCAGGGAGCGTGGCTCGGGAATTTCCGGGCGCACGGGAGCTTATGGCTGGCGCCCGCGATCGCGCTGCTCGCGGCAGGGGTGACCTGGACCCTGCTCGGCAGGCGTCGGGCTGGCGGCGCCTTTCTGTCGAGCTGCCTGACGCTGGCCGGGACCATTTTGACCGCGGGAATCGCGCTATTCCCGTTTCTCATGCCTTCGTCCGCGCGTCCCGACCACGGGCTGACAGTGTGGGATGCTTCGAGCAGCGCGCGAACGCTGTTCCTCATGCTGGTGGTGGTCGGGGTCTTTCTGCCGGTGGTCGTTGCTTACACCGCGTGGGTGTTCCGTGTACTCAGGGGCCGGATCACGCTCGAGGAGATCCGGCGGCACGCGGGCCTGTACTGATCGGGAGCGACTGCAACGATGTGGTACTTCAGCTGGATTCTCGGCACGGGACTTGCGCTCGCGTTCGGCGTACTGAACGCCATCTGGTATGAGGTCATGGAGGACGCGCCCGAGCAGCGCCGAGAGAAACGATCATCGCCACAGCCATAGCCATAGCCATAGCCATAGGGCGGAACGCGGCGCGTTGCGGGGCCGCGCGCCTTACTTGCCGGGGGCAGGATGCAGTCTCGCTTCGACTGCCTCAAAAAGGGCCCGTAAACCGAACGAGACGTCTTCAATCCTGCCGTTGACGAAGAACGTCGGGGTGCTGCGAACGCCACTGTCTACGCCGCTCTGCAGGTGTTCCCGGACGCGCTGCAGGTAG
>DASZFP010000041.1:0-6101 GCA_035939615.1 Burkholderiaceae bacterium
CGATCGCGGGATAGTCGGGCTGGCTGCGATCGACGTGAATTGCGAAGCGGTCACGGCGCCGCTGCAAGCGCTGGCCGAACGGGTCGCGACGGCGATCCCCGGGCTGAACGGCTATTTTGGAATCGACTACATACAGGCGGCGGCCGGGCCGATCGTGGTGGAGGTCAACCCGCGCGTGACCAGCTCGTACGCGGGACTCAGGGCAGCGCTGGAATTGAATGCCGCCGAATGGGTGCTGGCTGCGGCGACCGGTGGGCCGGCGCCGTCCAAAAAGGCGCATCGTGGCCAGGCGGTCAGATTGAACTTGGACGCACCATGAACGCGATCGATGCTGCCGAGGTGACTCACGTCGGCTGGGACGTCGGCGGCGCGCATCTGAAGGTTGCTGCGGTCGACACGCACGGCTGCGCAGTGGCCGCGCTGCAGGTGCCGTGCGCGTTGTGGCGCGGCATCGAACAGCTGGAAAGCGCGCTGGAGCAGGCGCTCGGCGCTCTGCCGGCCGGCGCCAGCACCGCGCGCCACGCGGCCACGATGACCGGCGAGCTGGCCGACCTGTTCGCCGACCGCGATGAGGGCGTGCAGCGGATCGTGGCGGCCATGCGCCAGCGGCTGGGCGAGCCCGGCTTGCGCGTGTTCGCCGGCGCGCGCGGATTCCTGAAAGCGGACCTCGCGCTGCAGCACACGGCCGACGTGGCTTCGGCCAACTGGCTGGCCACCGCGGGCTTGATCGCCGGCCGGCTTGGCGAGGCGCTGCTGGTCGATATCGGCAGCACCACGACCGACCTGGTGGCGGTGCGCGACCGCCGAGTGGTCGCCTCGGGACGAACCGATTTCGAACGCCTGGTCAGCGGCGAGCTCGTGTACACGGGCGTCGTGCGAACTGCTTTGATGGCCCTGGCCGACGCGATCGAGTTCGAGGGGCTGAGGGTTCCGCTGATGGCGGAGCACTTTGCGACCACGGCCGACGTGTATCGCCTGACCGGAGAACTGGACGAATCCTGCGACCAGCATGCGTCCGCGGACGGCGCGGGAAAGTCTGCCGAGGACAGCGCAAGGCGCCTGGCGCGGATGATCGGTCGCGACGCGCACGAGCGGCCGCTTCAGAGCTGGCGCCAGCTGGCTACGGTGTTTCGCACCGTGCAGTTGGAGCGCGTGCGGCGCGCGGCCCAGCAGGTGCTGCTGCGCAGCCGAATCGAACCGGGGGCGCCGCTGGTGGCCGCGGGCAGCGGCGCGTTCCTGGTGGCCGAGTTGGCGAGCCAGTTGCACCGGCCGGTGATCCGATTTGCGGACCTGATCGACTCGCGCGCCGAGGCGTCGGTGCTGTCGGTGTGCGCACCGGCCGTCGCGGTGGCGATGCTGGCACAGCAGGCGACCGGCTGAGCGACGCGCCGAAAATGGCACCCCGCATCGTCGTGAAGCTCGGCGGAAGCCTGGCCGACGATCCGTGCCTTGCGCACTGGCTGCGCCAGCTGGCGCAGCAGCGCTTGCCCCGAATCGTGGCCGTGCCGGGCGGCGGCCCCTTCGCCGATGCGGTTCGCGCCGCGCAGCGCCGGTGGCGCTTCAGCGACCATGTGGCGCACGCGATGGCGGTCGGTGCAATGGATCAGTTCGGCCGCATGCTGTGCGGCATCGAAGTTCGAGCGATGCCCTGTTCGACGCCGACCGACATCGAGGCCGCGTGGGGTGGCGGCCACCTGCCCGTCTGGCTGCCCGCCTCGTCGATGCACGATGACCGCAGCCTCGCGCGCACCTGGGATGTGACATCTGACACGATCGCCGCCTGGCTGGCCCAGGCGCTGGGCGCGAGCGGCTTGCTGCTGGTCAAGTCGTGCGAACTACCCGCCGACTGCGACGATGCGGCGCTTCTTGCGGCCGCTGGCATCGTGGACCGGGCGTTGCCCGGTTTTCTGTCGCGCACGCGGCTTGCACTGCAGGTGGTCCACAAGGATCGCTGGAACGACCTGTCATGCATCATTTCCCGGATGACCTGTCGGGATTGAAGTTGTTTGCGCGTCTTTACCTGGGTTGGCCCATCGGGTTTGAGGACATTAACCCATCCAAAGCCACGACAATAGAGCCTACAGTCGCAAGCCGACTGTGGCCTTCCAGAATGGGGGACAGCTTCTTCGAATTGGCCGGTGCGATGAATCCGATCCATTCTCTGCGTGCTCGGCTGCGCTCGCTGTGGGGCCAGCCGGCCAGCCACACGCGCGAGTTGCCGCGCCGCAGCCGCAAGCCGCGCATCGGCGCCTCGATCGTGCACGTCCAGGTGGGTCTTCGCCTGGTGGTTCAGGCCGGGATGAGCGACGAATTGTGGCAATGGCTGATGGACCAGGGCTGGCGCGTGGTGACGCACCGTCCGGAGCGGCGCCAGTATCTGGACATCCCGGCGTCCTGGGTGACGCGCCTGATCGACGCCGATCCGGAGCACCGCGAACGCCTGATGCACGAGGCGATGCAGAGCGCCCAGTCCAGGTCGGCGCTGGCGCGCCGGCAGTAACCCCGAACCGGGCGGCGCCGCCCGTCACGGCTCGATCAGCCCGTGGCGTACGGCCAGCAGGGTCAGCTCCGACTGGTTCTGTACGCCCAGCTTCTGCTTGATGTTGTAAAGGTGGGTGCCGACCGTGGAGGGCGCCAGCTTCAGGTTATCCGCGATCTGGTTGACCGTCTGTCCGCGCGCCAGTTGAACGAACACCTCGAACTCGCGCTCCGACAGCTGCTCGGTCGGGTTGTCGCCGCCATCCAGGTCCTGAACCGCCATGCGCTGGGCGATCTGTGGGTCCAGGTAACGCCGCCCCCGCGCGATCGTCCGGATGGCCTCGATCAGCGCCTCGGGTGCGCCGCGCTTGGACAGGTAGCCCAGCGCCCCGGCTTTCAGGGCACGTCGCGGATGACTGGTGTCCTCGTGGGCCGAAAGCGCCAGGATGCGCACGCTGCGATCGCGCGCCGCGATGCGCTTGACCGCCTCGATGCCGCCCATCCCCGGCATCGCAAGGTCCATCACGACCACGTCGGGTCGCAGCTCGACCACCTTCTGGCAGGCGGTCTCGCCGCTGTCGGCCTCGCCAATCACCTCGATATCGTGGGTGGCCTGCAGCAGCAGCCGAAACCCCATCCGCACCACCGCATGGTCGTCGACCAGCATCACCCGGGTCTTTGCGCTCATCCTGCAGCCACCGCCTCGGCCTGCAACGGTATGCGCGCCGACACGCACACGCCGCCGCCATCGGGTTTCTGCAGCTCGAAGCTGCCTCCCAGGGCGACCGCGCGTTCGCGCATTCCCAGCACGCCGTAGTGACCCGGCTGGCGCCAACCGACCGGCAGCCCGTGGCCGTTGTCGGTCACGCGGATCGACAGGTCCACTCCTTCCACGTGCATCTGGATCTGAACGCGCGACGGCTCGCCATGACGCAGCGCGTTGTTGACCGCCTCCTGGACGATCCGGTAGGCCGCGGTCGCCAGCGCCTCGCCCGGATCCGGCGGCAGCTTCTGCACATCCAGCGTGAACTCCACCAGCGGGTGCTGCAGACGCCAATCGCCCAGCAGATCATTGAGCGCCTCGGCCAGCCCAACGTGATCCAGCGGCAGCGGGCGCATGCGCGCGATGATCTGGTGCACGACACCGTAGATCTGGCTGGCCGTGTCGACCACCAGGCGGGCCGCCTGCTCCAGCGCCGGGTCCTGCCCGCGTACGCGCTGCGTGATCGACACCCCCGCGCTCTGGATCGCGGTGACCTGCTGGCCCAGTTCGTCGTGCAGCTCGCGCGCAATGGCCGCGCGCTCCTGTTCGATCCGGGTCTGGATGATCTGGGTCAGCTCGCGCGACTGCGCCAGGTTGGCCTCCGCCTCGGCCGCCACCCGGCGCGCCTCCACGCTGTCCTGTACCACCTGGGCCATCCGGTTGAACGCCTCCCCGATCGGCCTGGCCTCCGCGCCGGCCAGCGCAGGCAGTCGCGTCGAGTAATCGCCGGCCCCGATCCGGCGCAGGCCCTCGACCACCTGCCCCAGCGGCTTCAGAGCGCGCCGGGTCAGCACGTACGCCAGCAGATTGGCGGCCACCAGGCCCAGCGTTGCGCCGGTGACCACCCGCATCAGGTCGTCCCAGCCGTCCAGCACCGAGCGGGACGCATCGGCCTTGAGCACGATGCGCCCACCGTTGAGCTCTATTTCGGTCGGCCGCGTCGGCGGCGACACCAGGCGCGAGAACCACGCGGGCGCCTCGCGTCCGGCCTTGTAAGTCGGGCCCGGCGCCCGGTAGATCAGCTGGCCTGCGTCGTCGTACAGTGCGATGTCGTTGCCGCGCACATGGCCCAGTCGTCGCAGGAACTGCACCATGCCCGGAAGGCCCGCCTGCTCGTAGATCCAGCCGACCCGCGACAGAACCTGCGAAGCGACGATACTGGCCGCTTCGACCTCCTCGCGCACGCTGCGCCGGGTGTCCTGCACTTGCTGGGCAACCAGCAGCGCGGTGAAGCCGGCGATCAGGGTCGCCAGTATCAGGTGGAGTTGAAGTCGAAGGCTCATCGCTCGTTGCCATGTTATGGCATCCGCGCCGGAACCCGTTGCGGTGCTGCGCTGCAGCAGCCGGTCTCAAGAAAATCATGAGGCCGGATTCCCGGTGGCATCGATGCCGTGGTCAGCGGGGCACGCGCACACTGTGCTCGGTACCGGTAGCAAGCGGTACGCAGTTCCAGGGCCGGTTGAGCGGCTTGTTCGAATCTTCAACCAGGAGTGTCACCATGAAGTGGGAAACCCCGGCAGCTGCCGAAATCCGTTTTGGCTTCGAAATCACGATGTACGTGGCCAATCGGTAAATAGTCCTTTCCTGGATCGCGGGCGGCGGAAATCGATTAATCCCCCGAACGACGCTGCCCCGGCAGGATTCCGGCACCGGGCGCCGCGGCGGATCGTTCCGCCAAGGCGCCCGGTCCTTTCTGTAGGATCGGTTTCCGGTCGTTTTGCTGCATCCGGTGGACGGCGACGGCCGGCCTGGCGGAAGCCCAGGGAACCCTTCAGAGTCTGGCTCCCATGAGAGTGCGCGTGCTCGGAAGCGCCGCCGGCGGCGGCTTTCCACAATGGAACTGCAATTGCGACAACTGCCGGGGCGTGCGCAGCGGGACGATCCGGGCTCGCCCGCGCACGCAGTCCTCGATTGCGGTCAGCAGCGACGCACGCCACTGGGTGCTGTTCAACGCCTCGCCGGACATCCTGCAGCAGATCCGCGAGTTCCCGTCGCTGCAGCCGGGCGACAAGCTGCGCACCACCGCCATTGCCGCGATCGTGCTGATCGACGCGCAGGTCGACCATACGACCGGACTGCTGATGCTGCGCGAGCACGACCGGCCGCTGGAGCTGTGGTGCACGGACCCGGTGTTTCAGGACCTGACCACGGGCAATCCGGTGCTCAACGTGCTGAGCCATTTCGCCGGCGTCAAGCGGCACAGCCTGCCGCTGACGGCGCAGGGCTTCCGGATCGCCGGCGCCGAGGGGCTGCGTTTTGCGGCCGTTGCACTCAGCAGCAAGGCGCCCCCGTATTCGCCGCACCGCGACCGTCCGCAGGCCGGCGACAACATCGGCATGACGATCATCGACGAGCGCAGCGGCAAGAGCCTGTTTTACGCGCCCGGGCTGGGGCAGATCGACACGCCCGTGCGCGACGCGATGAGGGCGGCGGCGTGCGTGCTGGTCGACGGCACCTGCTGGAACGACGACGAACTGGTGCAGCTCGGAGTCTCGAAGAAACGGGCGCGCGACATCGGCCACCTGCCGCAGAACGGCGCCGGCGGAATGCTGGAGCAACTCGATGCGCTGCCTGCCGGCACGCGTCGCATCCTGATTCACATCAACAACACCAACCCGATCCTGAACGAGGACGGACCCGAGCACCGGGAGCTGACGCGGCACGGGATCGAGGTGTCGTACGACGGCATGGAAATCGACCTGTGAGCTCGACCATGGATCTGAGCGACCTGCAGCAGCCGGCGTGGGGCCGGGCCGAATTCGAAGCGCGGCTGCGCGAGAAGGGCAAGGCCTACCACATCCACCATCCGATGAACGTGCTGCTCAACAGCGGCGGCGCCTCGCGCGAGCAGATCCGGGGC
>DASZFP010000042.1:0-20646 GCA_035939615.1 Burkholderiaceae bacterium
GCCTGCGTCTGTCGCGCGCCCGCTGGGCCAACGGGATCTGGTGCGTGGCCATCGCCTACTCGACCATGGCCACCAAGCAGCACATGGCGCTCGACGTGGTGGCGGGCGCCGCACTGGGCTCGGTGTTCGCGCTCCTTTCGAGGCTGGAAATGCGCCGGCCGCCCGGTGCCTGATTGACCGGGTCGAACGGCGCACCAAGGCGATCGCGCGTGCGGGCGCTGGTCGCCGCGGTCGCGCTCGCGAGCCTGTCGGCCGCGAAGGCCCAGGATGCACCGCTGTGGGAATTCGGCATCGGACCGGCGGTGTTGCGCCTTCCGTACTACCGCGGGTCGGACCAGTACCGCAACCTGGTGCTGCCCGCGGTGTACTTCATCTATCGCGGCGAATTCCTTCGTGCCTCCGAGCGCGAGGGCGTGCAAGGCATCCTGTTTGAATCGACCAATCTGAAGCTCAACATCAGCGCCGGCGCCTCGCTGCCCGTGCCGAGCAGCCATTCCGATACGCGCTCCGGCATGCCCGATCTGAAGCCGGAGGTCGAGCTCGGACCGGCGCTCGATTGGACGCTGTGGCGCGGGCAGAACCGGGGAACCCGGCTGATGGCGTCGTTCCCGGTGCGGGCTGCGATCAGCATCGAGTGGCCGCCCCGGTTACTGGGCTGGATCACGAACCCGCATCTGAACCTGGACGTGACCGACCCGGTGCGCGCTCCGGGCTGGAACCTGGGACTGCAGGTCGGTCCCCTGCTCGCGACCCGCCACCTGAACGAGTACTACTATTCGGTCGCTCCGGCGTTCGCAACTCCGACGCGGCCTGCGTATTCCGCGAACGGCGGCTATGCCGGCATGCAATTCACCACCGCGCTGTCCCGGCGCTTCCGGCGTTTCTGGGTCGGCGCGTTCGGCCGCTATGACTCGATCGAAGGCGCGGTGTTCGAAGGCAGCCCGCTGATTCGCAGCGGTCACTCGATCTACGGCGGTATCGGGCTTTCGGTGATGATCGACGAGTCCTCGGTCCGGGTGCCGCTCAGGGACGAGGATTACTAGCTCCCTGCTCGCAACGGCACAGCGTCCGGTGAATGTCGATCAATCGTTGAAGATGCCGCGGGCGGCGGGCTCGGCCACGCACCTGGTGCTGATGCCCAGCTTCAACCCGGGCCCTGGCGTCGTCGCAACCGTGCGTGACGCGCGGGCCGCCTGGTGTCCGGTCTGGGTGGTCGTCGACGGCAGCGACGACGGCTCGGCCGAGCAATTGCTGGCACTGGCGCAGCGCGATGCGGGTTTGCGCATCATCGTCCTGGACCGCAACCGCGGCAAGGGAGCGGCGGTGCTGCACGGGGCGCGCCTGGCGTCGCAGCAGGGGTACACGCACGTACTGACGATGGACTCGGACGGCCAGCATCCGGCGCAGAGCATCGGCGAGTTCATGGCGCAATCGGCCGCCCGGCCTGATTGCCTGATCCTGGGTGTACCGCAGTTCGACGCCGACGCGCCGCCGTTGCGCGTACGCGGGCGCCGCATATCCAACTGGTGGGCCGATCTTGAAACGCTGAAAATGGGCATCGGCGACTCGCTGTTCGGGTTCCGCGTCTACCCGATCGGACCGCTGCTGGCCATCGCGCAACGTCACCGCTGGATGCGGCGCTTCGACTTCGACCCCGAGGCCGCTGTTCGCCTGTGCTGGGCCGGCGTGCGGCCGGTGAATGTGCCCGCGCCGGTGCGCTACCCGAGCCGCGAATGCGGCGGCGTTTCGCACTTTCGATACGTGCGGGACAACGTCCTGCTGACCTGGATGCACGTGCGCCTGATGGTCGAATTCACTGTGCGTCTGCCGTGGCTGCTGGGTCGGCGCCGGATGGTCGATCCAGCGCGTTGAACGCGTCCAGCACGACGATTGCTCGACCGGTCAGCAGGTCGCGCACCGGCGAGCGCACCGTGAACTCGTACATCGCGACCCGCAGGTCGCCGGTCAGCAGGGATGCCTCGATCAGCAGCACGGTCGGGTCCTGATCCAGCCGGCGCGCCAGGAAGGTGACCTCGCGCACGCTGGCCAGCAGCCCGGCGCGAGGCCGGTCGGGTTGGCCGCCGCGACCCTCGCCCTGCAGGGCCCCGTGCAGCGCCATGGCTTGCGCTGCATATTCGATGCCGCAGGCGATGTGCAGGCCCAGATTGTCCCGCAGCGGGTTGTCGGCGCGCAGGTGGCTCGAGGTGCGGGCCAGCAGGCAGCGCTCGTCCCAGTGCGTCACTTCGTCGATCAGCACCATCGTCCCGCCGTGCGGAATGATGCGGGCGATCTGCTGCCGGTCCAGCATGCTCATGCGGACTCGATGTCGACCGCGAGCCGCAGGTCGTCGAGATAGTCCAGTCGGATCGTGCCGCTTTGCCCGCGCGCGACGCGATCGAGCAGCGCGAGGCCCCGGGCCGGCGGCGAGCTGCAGCGTATCGCCTCCAGGCTGGCCAGCGCCATGCGGTCGGCCGCCTCGTCGGTCACACCGACCCGAAGGCGGGCCAGGCGGCTGGGCCCCGGGTCGGCGCTCAGCGCCAGCGCCACGCCCAGGGACGAACCGATCGGTCTTTTGCGGTGCAGCGGCTCCGGGTAGGGTGCGTCGAAGACGGTCACCAGGATGTCGCGCGTCCCGGTCGCCAGGGCGGCGCGGGCCTCCAGCAGCGCCGCCGAAAAGCTGCCGTCGTAAGTGGTCAGCGTCGTCGATGGCGCCATCGCGCCCGTCGCAATGGCCCAGTACCCGGCCGCCGCGTTGGTCACCGAATTGTGAAAGCGCGTCGGAGACAGCAGCTGATCGCCGGGGTGTTCCGATGCCAGCGCCGTGCAGATCGCATGGCAGTTTTCGCCGTCCGCGCTGGAGGTCGCGAACACGGTCGGCAAAATGGTCACGTCCAGTTGCGCGGCTGCCGCCGCCTCGAACCCGGCGCCCATCGCAAGATTCACGACCTTGCTGGCGCGGCGCCGCTCCGCCGCGGGCAGCCTCGAACACAAGGGAATGGACGCAGCCTGAGCCGGCAGCGCGGCCTCGCCGCGCAGGATGGCTCGCGCCGCTGGCCACGTATTCAGGTGAGAACCGCAAACGCCGATTCCCCGCAGCCAGATGGATCTGCGGTCCAGATCGTTCATCAGAGCTCTGCCGCGCCGATCAACAAGGCGCAGTTGGTGCCGCCGAATCCGAACGAATTACTCAGCACGCGACGCACGCGACCCGATTGCGGGGCTCGCAGAAAGTTGCATCGCAGCGCCGGGTCCTGCCGTCTGGTCGTGATGCCGCCCGGAAGGATGCCCGTTTGAATGGCCAGTGCGCTGATGATCAGTTCAACCGCGCCCGCCGCGCCCAGAGCGTGGCCGGTGGCCCCCTTGGTCGAACTGCAGGGAACGCCTGTGCCCAGCAAGCCGGTGACGGCCTTGTCTTCGGCGGGATCGTTGGTGCGGGTGCCCGTGCCGTGCAGGTTCACATAGTCGACGTCCCGCGCCGAAAGTCCGGCCGATGCGAGCGCCGATTCGATCGCGAGGCGAGCGCCCAGGCCCTCGGGGTGTGGAGTCGACATGTGGTAGGCGTCGCTCGACTCGCCGGCGCCGAGCAGGGCGACGTCGTCGGGCGAAGCCGCGCCGGTCGCGCGCTCCAGCAGCGCGAAGGCTCCGGCCTCCCCCAGGGACAGCCCGGTGCGATCGGCGTCGAAAGGCTGGCACGGCGTGAGCGCGAGCAGCTCGAGGGATCGGAAGCCGAACAGCGTGGTGCCGCACAAGGTGTCGACGCCGCCCACCACGGCGGCATCGATGATGCCCGAGGCGATCATGCGCGCCGCGGCGGGAAACACCTTGGCGCTCGACGAGCAGGCGGTCGAGATCACCGTGGCCGGACCCTTCAGCCCCAGCACGCTGCGCACGAAGTCTGCCACCGCGAAACCGGTGTGCCCCTGGCGATATCGAAAGTCGGTCGGCAGCGCTCCGTCGGCGTCGCGGCGGGTGAACGCGTCTTCGGTCTCTCGGATTCCGGATGTCGTGGTGCCGATCAGGACGCCGATCCGGTGCGCGCCGTAGCGGGCCGCCGCTCGCGCCGCACAGACGGCGAAGTCATCCTGGTGCAGCGCCAGGTAGGCGAGCCGGTTGTTGCGGCTGTCCCAGTCGGCCCAGGCCAGCGGAAGGCGCATGTCCGAAAGCGCCGGCACCCGCCCGACACAGGTCTGGAAGCCGGAATCGTCGACCCGCCACTGGGTCAGGCCCGAACGGCCGCCGGTAAGCGCCTGGCGTGTCGCCTCCAGTCCGCTTCCGAGACAGCTTGTCAGGGTGAATCGCGAAAGCGTCAGCGGATACACACGCAGGCGACAAATTCGATGCGTCCGCGCGCACTATACCGTTCCGAAGCGCACGCTTGCCGCCGGATCGCTTCCTTCGGAAATCTTCAGCACAAAGGCATTCGCCCCACGTCGGGTCAAGGTCAGGTCCAGGCAGGCGCCGGGCCGTACCGCGGCACGGAATTTGGCGCTTTCCACGCGGCCCCAGGCAAACGACGCTCCAGCGGCCGCCTCGAGCGCCTGTATGGCCTGGGCCAGCAGCCAGGCGCCCGGAACGACCGGGTCGCCTGGAAAGTGGCCGGCAAACATCGGATGAGTCGTCGGGACCCGAAGCTGGACCCGCAGCGGCCATCCGTTCATTTGGTGCGGTGCGCCGCGATGTAGCCGGCCAGGGATCCCAGCGAACGGAAGATCTCGGCATTGTTGCCGTCATCAGCCCGAAGCTGCAGCCCGTAGCGCTTGGACACGACCAGGGCGATTTCGAGGATGTCGATGGAGTCCAGTCCCAGGCCCTCCCCGTACAGGGGCGTGTCGGCACCCGCATTGGGCGGCACATCTTCCAGGTTCAGGGATGAAACGATCAGCTCGCGCAGCTCGCCGACCAGCAGCGAATCCGGCCCCGAGCCGGATGCGACGCCGGCTGCTTCCGAGTGACGAGGGGGCGGGTGGCTGGGCATGGAAATGTTCCAGGTTGGGTCGATCTTAGAACATGCCGCCGTGAATCGCGATGACCTGGCCCGTGATGTAGGACGCCTGCTCCGAGGCGAGGAACCCGACCAGGTCGGCAACCTCCCGTGCGGTGCCGGCGCGCTTCATCGGAACCAGCGACTCGATGGTTGCGCGGTCGAACACGCCGCGGGTCATCGGCGTGTCGATGATGCCCGGGGCCACGGCATTGACAGTGATGCCGCGGCTGGCCAGCTCCATGGCCAGGGACCGGGTGGCCGCGTTGAGGGCACCCTTGGCAGCCGAGTAGTTGACCTGCCCGCGATGACCCACGAGCGCACTGATCGAGGAGATGTTGATGATCCGCCCCCAGCGCTCGCGCACCATCGGCAGCGTCAGCGGCTGGGTCACATGGAAGAAACCGTGCACCGAGACGTCGATCACCCGGCGCCATTGCTCGGGGCGCATGCCCGGGAACACGGCGTCGTCGTGTACACCGGCGTTGTTGACGATGATGTGGACCGCACCGCTCAGCAACAGCGTTTCGATGGCATCGTGCGTCTGCTCCAGATCGGTGATGTCGAAGCAGACGGCCTCGGCCGCGCCGCCGGCGGCGGTGATTTCTCCGACCACCTGCTGCGCCGACTCGCGATTCGTGTTCGAATGCACCAGCACATGGTGCCCGTCCGAGGCCAGGCGCCGGCAGATCGCGCCGCCGATGCCGCCACTGCCGCCGGTGACGAGTGCGCGCTTCACTGGCTCAGCCGGCCGCCGCCCAGCGCCTGGTACAGGGCCGCCGTGTCGGTGTAGCGTGCGGCCTGCGCCTGCACGCGAGAGATGCGCGTCTGCTGGTAGGCCTGCTGGGCGGTGAGCAGCGCCAGCACGTTGACGGCGCCGGCGTCGAGCTGGCGGCGTGTCAGGTCCAGCGTCTTGCGAGCGGCGGCCTCCGACTTCAACGAGGCTGCGAGCGCATCGGCGTCGCCCTGCAGCGCGTACAGGCTGTCGGCGACGTTCTGAAAAGCGGTCAGCACGACGCTGCGATATTGCGCGGTCACCTGGTCCAGCGCCGCTTCGGCCGTGCGCTGCCGGTGCCGCAACGTGCCGAAGTCGAACACCGTCTCGGTCACGCTGCCCGTGATCGCCCAGAATCGGTTGCCGTCGGCGAACATCCGTGAAAACTGGGTCGCGGCGCCGCCGTAGTTCGCGGAGATCGAGAACTGCGGCAGGCGGTTGGCCACCGCGACACCGACTTCGGCGCTGGCCGAGTGCACCAGGGCCTCGGCGGCCCGCACATCGGGACGGTGCTCGACCAGGTTCGATGGCACGCTCACCGGCAGCTCCTCGGGCAGCTTCAGCGACTCCAGATCGATCTGCGCGGGCCGGCCCTGTGCCGGCACCTCGCCCGTGAGCACCGCCAGCAGATCGCGCGTCTGCTCGAGCTGCTTTCTGAGCGGCGGCAGCGCCTGCTCGCCCTGCGCGAGCGCGGATTCCTGGGTGGCCACGTCCAGCGCCGAAGCGTAGCCCACGCGCGCCTGCTCGCGCAGCAGGTCCAGGGAGCGTTTCTCGGCCCGGATGATGTCGTCGGTGGCCTCGATCTGAGCCTGCAGCGCGGCCTGCTGGATCGCGGCGGCCACCACGTTGGAGGCCAGCGTCAGGTAGGCCGCCTCGAGCTGGAAGCGCTGGGCCTCCTCCAGCGCCGCCAGCGATTCGACCGCCCGCCGGTTCAGGCCGAACACGTCGGGGACGAACCCCACGCTGACCTGGGCCGTGTGCAGCGTGTACACCGGCGCGCCCGAGCTCAGCGTGGGCGCGATCGTGCCGACGGCGTTGCCGGCGCGGCTGGGCGAATAACTTGCCTGCAGGACAGGAAGGTAGGCGCCGAACTGCGCCGCGGTGGATTCGTGCGCCTGGCGCAGCGAGGCCCGGGCCGCATCGACGGTGGGATTGTGCTCGAAGGCGTGCTCGACCAGTTCATCGATCGGCGGCGATCCGAATCCGCTCCACCAGCGCGCCGGCACCTCGGCGGCCTGCGTGAACGTCTGCGCCGCGCCGCCGGCGGCCGGCGCAGCCGTGGTGCCGGTCAACGGCTCGCGCACGTAAGCGTGGACATCGGGCCGGGGCAGGCGTTGAAAGTCGGGTCCGACCGTGCAGGCAGTGCAGATCAGCGCCGCCAGCGCGCACGCGTGCCACTTTCCCCTCTCAGCGATCGTCACGGCTCATCCTCGGTCTCCACTGGACGCGCGCGGGCGCCGCCGCGATGCGCCGACCAGTTCAGCATCATCACCTGCAGCGCGGGCGCCACGATCAGCAGCATGATCGGCCCGAGCAGCATGCCGCCGACCACGACCGTGGCCAGCGGCCGCTGCACCTGGCTGCCGATGCCGGTGGCAAGGGCGGCGGGCAGCAGGCCGATGCAGGCCGACAGCGCCATCATCAACATCGGACGCATCTGTTGCTCGGCCGCGTGGCGCATGGCCTCCAGCGGCTCCTTGCCTTCAGCGACCAGATGATTGAAATAGGTCAGGATCAGGATGCCGTTCATCACCGATACACCGAACAGTGACACGAAGCCGATCGCCGCTGAAATGCTCAGGTCCAGCCCGGAAACGTACAGCGCGATCAGCCCGCCGGCCGCCGAGAACGGAATGCCCGCCAGCGTCAGGAGGCTGTCGCGCAGCGAGTTGAACAGCATATACAGCAGCAGCAGGATCGCACCGATGGCGATCGGTGCCACGATGGCCAGGCGCCGCTGCGCCTGACGAAGCTCTTCGAATTCTCCGGCCCATACGATCCGGTAGCCCTGCGGCAGTTTCACGTTGGCGCCAATGCGCGCTTCGGCATCCGCCACCGTACTGCCCAGGTCGCGGCCGCGTACGCTGAATTTCACCGGGATGTAGCGTTCGTTGCTCTCGTGGTAGATGTAGGATGCGCCGGTGTCCAGCCCGATCGACGCCAGCTCCCGCAGCGGAATGTACGCGTTCGCCCCACCGGGCGCGGCATAGCCGACCATGATGTTGCCCACCGCCTCCGGGCTCGAGCGGTAGCGCGACGCCAGGCGCACCGTCAACGCGAACTGGCGCTCGCCCTCGAGCACGGTGGTGGCCTGCGTGCCGCCAGCGGCCGCTTGCACGACGGTGTTCACGTCGCCGGTATTCAACCCGTAGCGGGCCGCCCTGCGGCGATCGACCGTGACGTTCAGGTTCGGCTGGCCCAGCACGCGGAACACGCCCAGATCCTCGACCCCCCTGACCTGCCTCATCTGATGCAGCACCTGGTCGGCCAGTTTCTCCAGCACCTGCAGATCCGCTCCGACGATTTTGACCGAGTTCGCGCCCTTCACACCCGACAACCCCTCCTCGATGTTGTCCTGGATGTATTGCGAGAAGTTGAATTCCACCCCCGGAAATTCGGCGCGGAACTGCCTCTGCAGCTCATCGACCAGCTGGTCCTTCGAGTACCCGCGCGGCCATTCGTGAGGCGGCTTCAGCGGCACGAAGAATTCGGCGTTGTAGAACCCCGCCGCATCGGAGCCGTCGTCCGGCCGGCCGTGCTGCGACACGACCGTAATCACCTCGGGATGGCTCTTCAGGATCGACCGCATCCGGCTCACCTTGTCCATGCCGGCCTCCAGCGAGATCGTCGGCGGCATCGTCGCGCGGATCCACAGGTTGCCCTCCTCCAGCGCCGGCAGGAATTCGGTGCCGATGCGCGACAGCAGCAGCACAGCGACCGCCAGGAACGCGAGTCCGCCCCCGAGCGTGGCCGCGCGGTGCGCCAGAGCCCAGCGCAACACCGGCGAGTACAGCCGGCGGATGCCGGCGACGATCCAGGTTTCGGTCATCCTCACGCGGCGCGGCAACAACACCGACGCCAGCACCGGCGTCATCGTGAAGGTGGCCAGCAGCGCCCCGGTCAGCGCGTACGCGTAGGTGCGCGCCATCGGATTGAAGATCTGGCCCTCTACGCCCTGCATCGTGAACAGGGGAATGAACGCCGCCACCATGATCGCCGACGAGAACAGCACCGCACGGTCGACCTGCAGCGCACTGATGAAGATCATCCGCAGGCGGTCGGTCCAGGTGCGCCGGGACTCGGCCGGCAGTTGCGGGTCCTGCCAGCGGCGCGAGAACTCGGCCAGCAGCGACAACCGCTGCTCGCGGGGTCTCTGCAGGTTGTGGAAGACATTCTCGACCAGAATCACCGCCGAGTCGACGATGATGCCGAAATCGATCGCCCCGAGCGACAGCAGATTGGCCGAATCCCCCGACAGCACCAGCACGATCACGCTGAACAGCAGCGCAAAGGGTATGTTGGCACTGACGATCAGCGCGCTGGCCAGATCACCCAGAAAGACCCACTGGATCAGGAACACCAGCAGGCAGCCGATCACGAGGTTGTGCAGCACGGTGCGCGTGGTGACGTTGACCAGGGTCGAGCGGTCGTAGAACGGCACCATCCGGACGCCGGCGGGCAGCGTGCCGTCGTGGTTGATCCGCTCGACCTCCGCCTTGACGCGGGCGATGACCTCATTGGTCTGCAACGTCCGGTTCATCACGACGATCGCGGTGACGACGTCGTCCTGGTCGTCGCGGCCGGCCTTGCCAAGACGCGGCAGGTAGCCGACTCGGACCGTAGCCACGTCGCGCACGCGCACCGGGGCCGCGTTCGACTGCGCCAGGACGATCTCGCCGATGTCGGTCGTGTCGCGGATCAGCCCCACGCCACGAACGTTGACCGACTGCTGGCCCATGTTGATCGTGCGGCCGCCCACGTTGATATTGGCGTTACCCAGCGCGCCGATCAACTGCGGCAGCGTGATTCCGTAGCCTTGCAGCCGGACCATGTCGGCCTCGACCTCGTACTCCTTGGTGGTCCCGCCCCAGGTCACGACCTGCACGACGCCGGGAACCGTCAGCAGCCTGCGGGTGACGACCCAGTCCTGCACCGCGCGAAGGTCCGTGAGCCCGAAGCGGGGCGGACCGACCAGCTGATAGCGGAAGATCTCGCCGACCAGGCTCGAGGCCTGGATCTGGGCCGACACGCCATTGGGCAGGCTGACGTTCTGCTGCAGGCTCAGCGCGGCCTGCGTGTAGGCGAAGTAGTAGTCGACCCCGTATCTGAAGGTCACGCGAACGAACGACAGTCCGTACGAGGAAGTCGAGCGGATGTTCTCGACGCCGGGCGTCGTAGCCAGCCCGACTTCCATCGGTCGCGTGTAATAGCGTTCCATTTCCTCGGCCGACAACCCCGGCGCCTGAGCCGTGATCTCCAGGATCACGGGCGCCGGATTCGGGTAGGCCTCGATGTTCAGCCGGGCGAACGCGGCCAGCCCGGCGACCAGGAAGGCCAGCACGGCCAGCAGGACCGCCGGACGCCGCGTGAGCACGATCGCCAGGATGCCTCTAAGCACGTTGCGGCCTCTGCCTGGGTGTGAGCCGCGCGCGTGAGCAGGCGCCGCGCGGCCGGTTATCGGGTTTGCAGCGCGAGCTCGTTGGCCAGAAACAGGGCGCCATCCGCGGCGATGCGCTCGCCCGCAGCGACTCCGTCGAGAATCTGGTCCAGCCCGTCCTGTTGCATGCCGAGCTTCACCGTGCGGCGCACGAACCGATGTGCAACGCCCGTAACGAACACTTCCATCGTGCCGTCGCCCTCGCGCACCACGGCAGCCAGCGGAACGGCGGGCGAACGCACCGGCGAGCCGGTGCGAATCACGAACGTGCCGAGCATTTGCGGCCGCAGCTCATTACGCGGATCGCTGATTTCGGAGCGAACCGTGACCCGGTGTGTATTCGGGTCCACTGACGCGCCGATATTGCCGACACGCCCCTGGAACACGCGGCCGGGGAAGGCCGTCAAAGAGGCCTGCACCGGCTGCCCCAGGCGAACCCGGGGCAGCTCGTCCTCGGCGACGTTGGCGATCATCCACATCGTGGAGAGGTCCGCCACGGTGAACGGGGCCGATCCGCCGCCAGGCTGCACCAGCAGTCCCGTGACCGCATTGCGCGCCGTCACGCGTCCATGGATCGGACTGCGGATCCGCAGCTCGGCCGCCGTGGTGCGGGTTTCGACGATCCGATCGATCTCGGCGTCGGTCTTGCCGAAGATGCGCACGGCTGCGCGCGCGGCTTCCAGGTTGGCCTGCGCCGTCTGCTGGTCGGCGGTCGCCTGATCGAGGTCCTTTTGCGCGATGCTCTGCGATTCGAGCATCGCGCGCGCGCGTTCCAGGGCGCGCGTGGTCAGCTGCTGAACGCCGGCGGCGGCGATCAGGTTCGACTCGGCCGTTACCAGGTCGGCACTGTCGATCGTGAACAGCACATCGCCCTGTTTGACGTCGTCGCCCGCCCGGGCGATCACGCGGGAGATCCGGCCCGGCCACGGTGAAAACACCGGCACACTGCGATCTGCGTTGAAGTCGACCAGGCCCTCCGTTTCGTGCTGCTCGACGAAATCGTGTTCGGCGACCGCAGCCACCTTGATCGCTCTGGTTTGCTCATCGGTCAGCGTCACGCCATCGGCGTCGACCGGGCTGGCCGCAGCTGCCGCCTCGGCGGCCTGGACCGGGCCGGCGCGCCCAGCCGTGATCTGGCCGGCATAGAAGGCGAACGCGGCGGTGGCCGCGATCACCGTCGTCATCGCACCATAGCTCACGAAATTTCTGCGCAGCCGCATACGCACCCTGACCACCTCGGGGTCGCTCAATTTAAGCCAGGGCGGTTTGCGGCTTGCTGTCTGGAGCATTACAGATTGGAAAGGTTGATCAGCCACCCTTGGTCAAGTTCGGCACCTCTCCTAGACTGGGCGCCAGAGCCTTCGACGCGAAAAACCCGATAGTGACTGCACCGACCGCACCCTGTTTGCATGTCAAGGCGAGTCTTGCAGCGATCCTTTGCGTCTTCGGTTTCTCGGCGGCGCCCGTGAGCGCGGACGATGCGAGCTCGTCAGCCGTCAGCCCCACCGAGACCATCGTGGTTACGGCGAGGGTGTCCGACGAGAAGCTGGCGCAACAGGTGCAGCAGGCCTTGCGGTCCGATCCCTACATCGATGACTCGCACATCACCGTCTCGGTCAGAAATGGCGTTGTTACATTGGAGGGCATCGTTCTCGATCACTCGGATCTGTTGGCCGCGCTGCGTATCAGCGGGAGGATTTCCGGCGTGAAAGCTCTGGTCGACGACCTTCAGCTGCACCGCATCGGTGATGATTGACGGAGCGATTCCCTCTCGGCGGGATCGGGCGCGACCTCGGGCGTCTGTCCGATCGGCAGCACGATCCGGGCCAGCAGGCCGGGCGCCGCGTCCTCCAACTGCAAAGCTCCGCCGTGCAGCCTCGCGATCGCCGAAACGATCGACAGGCCCAGGCCGTTGCCGGGCAGATGGCGGCTGTGATCGAGCCGGTAGAAGCGCTCGGTGACCCGGGGCCGTTCCGGCGCAGGGATGCCGGGGCCGTTGTCGCGGACCTCGATCGCAACCGATCGCGCCTGCGCGTAAGCGCCGACCTGGACGATCGCGCCGGGCCCGGCGTACTTGATCGCGTTGTCGATCAGGCTCGCCACGGCGCTCGCCAGCAGGTTGCGGTCGACCGCAGCCAGCACCGCGCCCTCGCCCGTGGCCTTCAGCGATACCCGCTGCTCCTCGGCCGTCGCGTCATACAGTTCGACCATATCGGTGGCGACGCGATTCAGATCGGCCGCCTCGAACGACCGGGTCCGCACGCCGGATTCGGCTTCGGCTATCTGGAGCAGCTTCTCGAAAACCAGAATTAGCCCGTCGATGTCCTCGATCGCGGAGGTCGCCGCTTCGGACAGCGAACCCGCGGTTGCGCCGTGCCGGACCGCCTCGTCGAGCTTGTTGCGGATCCGGCCCAGCGGCGTGCGCAAGTCGTGCGCGATCGCGTTGGACACGTGCCGCACGCCGTCCATCAGTTGACCGATGCGGTCGAGCATCCGGTTGATGTCGACGCTCAGGCGCCCGAACTCGTCGTCGCTCGCCACCGGAATGCGCTGCTTCAGGTCGCCGGCCTCGATTCGGCCGGCGGTGCGCCGGATCTGGCCGATGCGCTTTTCGATCTGGTGCCGGAACAGCAGCGCGCCGCCAGCCAGGACGATCAGCGAGGCGCCGGCGCCGGCAGCCAGCGCGCGTATCACCAGATCGCGAATTGACCGCTGCTCGCTCAGGTCGCGGCCGACATAGAGGTATCCGCCGTCCGGTAACTGCCGCGCTATCAGGCGACCGCTGGTGCGCTTTCCTTCGCGCACGACCTCGCCGGTGACCACCTGCCCGAGCGGCCGGGCCGCTTCGGGCACTGCCGTCAGATTGCCGACCACGCGTTCGCCCGACGGCGACAGCACCAGGAAGATCTCGGTATCGCTGTCGATGCCGTCGTGCAGCTCCAACTCGATCTGCTTTGCCAGCTCTTCGACCGGCCGGTTCTGGAACGTTTCCATCAGCCGATTGGAGATCGCGGTGATCTTGCCGTCGACGCGGCGGTCCATCACGCCGATGGTGCCGAAGTAGAACACGCCCGAAGCAACCAGGATCGCCTCGGCCACCAGCACCGCGAAGCCCAGCGCAAGACGGGTCGCGATCGACTGCGTGACGCTAACCATCCGCGCTGAGCCGATAGCCGACGCCGCGCACGGTATGGATCAGCGCCGGGGAGAAATCCCGGTCGATCTTGTTGCGCAGCCGGCTGATCTGGACGTCGATCACATTCGTCTGCGGATCGAAGTGGCAGTCCCAGACCGCCTCGAGCAGCATCGTGCGCGTAACGACCTGGCCTTCGTTGCGCATCAGGTATTCGAGCAAGCGGAATTCGCGCGGCTGCAGCGCGATCGCGGTGGCGCCCCGGAGCACCCGGAACGTGCGCAGATCGAGCGCAAGGTCGGCAACCCGCAGCTGCGTGGGGTCGCGCAGCGGGCGCGCGCGCCGCAACAGCGCCTCGACGCGCGCCAGCAGCTCGGAAAAGGCGAATGGCTTGGACAGGTAGTCGTCGCCCCCGTCGCGCAGCCCGCGCACCCGCTCGTCGATGCTGGTGAGCGCGCTCACGATCAGAACCGGCGTGCTCTTGCCCAGGTCGCGCAGCTTGGCCACGATCGACAACCCGTCGACCTGGCCCGGCAGCAGCCGGTCCAGGATCAGGATGTCCCAGGATTCGTTGGTAGCGTGATGCAACCCGTCCAGGCCGTTGTCGCAGGCCAGCACGTTGTAGCCGGCTTCAGTCAGCCCGTTGCGGATGTAGCGGCAGGTATCGGCATCGTCCTCGATGACAAGGCACCTCAAGCGCCCCTCCTTCGCGTCCGACCCAGGACACGCCGGCTTGGACCGGAAGGCACGGTATCACAAGGACTATTGCGGCACGATCAGCATCCACGAAACGCCGAAGCGGTCCGGCGCCTCTTCGCAGCGTCCGTCGAAATTCAGATACGGTTGAACCAGCATTGCGCGTCCTCCTATCCGGCAAAGTCTTCGGCTTCGTACACCTGTCGGATCTCGATATCGGCCTCCTGGCCGGGGAACGGATGCGGGCAACGCGTCAGCCATTGCAGCGCCTCCTCCTTCGACTTGACCTGCCACATCCAGTAGCCGGCGATCAATTCCTTGGTCTCGGCAAACGGCCCGTCGGTCACGGTGCGCCGGTTGCCGGCCGAAAAGTGCACGCGCGCGCCCTTGGAGCTGGGCTGCAGCCCATCGCCCGCCAGCATCACGCCCGCTTTCATCAGTTCCTGGTTGTACTTGTCCATGTCGGCGATCAGATCCTCGTCCGGCAGCACGCCGGACTCGGAGGACTTCGTCGCCCTGACCATCACCATGAATCGCATCGACATCTCCTTCCAAAACCCTGAGCAGATTGTTGCTTACGGTTGAAGAACCATGTAAACCGGCGCGCCTCGTCCCATAGTCGCGCCGGGGGACGCCGTTTCGACAACCGCCGCAATTATTTTTCGAGCTCGGCCAGGCGCCGCTCGAGAAATCGCCGTTCGGATGCCTGCCGGGCAAGCTCCAGGGCTTTGAGGTAGGACTTGCGGGCTTCGACGCGGTCGCCCATCCGGCGGCACAGGTCGGCGCGGGCCGAGTGGGCCAGATGGTAGTCGGCGAGCTCACCGCGACCCAGAATCGTGTCGATCACGGCCCGACCCGCGGCCGGGCCATCGCGCATCGCCAGCGCCACGGCCCGATTCAGCTCGACCACCGGCGAGGGATCGGCGCGCAGCAACGCGTCGTACAGGCCGACGATCTGCGCCCAGTCGGTGGCCCCGGCGCTGGGGGCTTCCGCGTGAACGGCTGCGATCGCGGCCTGCAATGTATACGGGCCGAAGCGCCTGGATTTGAGCGCGCCCTCGACCAGCGCGCTGGCGTCGGCGATCTGCCCGCGGTCCCACAACGAGCGGTCCTGCTCGGCGAGCAGAACGATGTCGCCCGAGGGCGAGCTGCGCGCAATCCGGCGTGCCTCGTGCAGCAGCATCAGCGCGAGCAGCCCCACCGCTTCCGGCTCGGGCAGCAGCTCCACCAGCAGCCGCCCCAGCCGAATCGCCTCGGCGGTCAGGCTCTGCCGCGTCAGCGCCTCCCCGGCGGAGGCGAGGTAGCCCTCGTTGAACACCAGGTAGATCACGCGCAGCACCCCGTCGAGGCGCTCGGCCAGTTCCGCGCGCGCGGGCACTTCGTACGGGATGCGCGCATCACGTATCTTGGCTTTCGCACGCACGATCCTCTGCGCCACCGTGGAGGGCGAGGTCAGGTGGGCGCGGGCGATCTCCTCGGTCGTCAGGCCGCAGACCTCGCGCAGCGTCAGCGCGACCTGCGCGTCCGGCGCAAGGGCCGGGTGGCAGCACGTGAAGATCAGGCGCAGCCGGTCATCTTCGACGTGGGTCCCGTCGCTGGTGACATCCGGGGCGGCGATGGCTTCGATCTGCTCGGCGACCTCTTCGAGCGAGACGTCGAACTTGGCCCGGCGGCGGATGCGGTCGATCGCCTTGAACCGGCCCGTCGATACCAGCCAGGCGCGAGGATTGTGCGGCACGCCCTCGCCCGGCCATTGTTCGACCGCCGCGATGAAGGCGTCGTGGACCGCCTCCTCGGCCATGTCGAAGTCGCCCACCAGCCGGATCAGCGTGGCCAGTACGCGACGCGACTCGGCGCGGTAGACGGCGTCCACCACGGCATGAATGCCGGCGACACCCCCGTTCGCGCCGCTCGCCGTGGCCATCACCCGCATTTTATGAGGTCAGCGGCGTTCCCAGTGCCCCTCGTGCAGACGCCAGCCGCGCTCCTCGTGCTCCCAGCGGTGCGGAACCCAAGCGTAACCCGGGCGCGGCGCTTCCCAGCGGCCGGGCACCCACTCGTGGCGTCCGCCGCGCCAGCCCCAGTAGCCGCCGATCCACAGATAGCCAGGCGCGGGCGCAACGCCGATCACTTCCTCGCGCGCAGGTGGGGGCGCCACCGCCACCACCTCGCCGGAGTAGTACACCGGCCGGGCCGGAGCGACGATGCAGCCGGCGAGTACCGCGCAGCACAGCGCGGCCGCCGCAGCCAGACGGCCGAGCGGCAGACCATTGGTTCGAAGCTCGCTTCTCATTCGATCCTCACTCGATAAGGGCCCGCTTGCGGGCCCGGGGGTCGACGTTCCGATGTCACTGTAACGCACGTGAAGCCGGCCACGCCGACGCGCCGTTGTAAGCGTTCGTTTCCGAACGCGATGTGCAGGCATCGGCCACGAGCGTGAATACGGCGCAATCATCAGCGCGGGTGGCGCTTAATCGACTCCGCTCGCGAGGGTCCTCACGTAGTCTTTACGGCCGATGCAGGCGGTAATTCTTTATCAATATCTCGGCCTCATTTCAAATGTGCCATCACGGTTTCTGGCGTCTCATCGGTTTACCATTTTCGCGGGCCAAGGTGCATTGAGAATTCTGCGCCGCGCGTTCATAGTGACCCCGCATTCAAGCCGTGGAGCAGCACAGAGAGTTGAAGGCGCATTTTCAAGATTGCCGCTTGAGGTTTTCAAGGAATCCGTTCTTGAGTTGCAGGTCATCGCTGATGACTGAGGCTGGTGCAACGACAAGGCGAATGCGCGAAGACACCGGGAGGTACGAAATGGACGCCACGATCGTCTGAGTCCCCAGCGCGTGTGAACGCCGTCGAGTGCGGCTTCGATCACACGCCAGGTCCACAGCGTTTCGAACAACTTGCGAGCGCCGGCCCTCAGGGTGCCCGCTAGGAGACTTTACCCATGAGATCCGCCATCTGTCCGACTTACCTTCATTTCCACGACCTGGCCAGTCATTTTCTGGCCCTGACGGCCAGCGACCGCTTCCTGCGCTTCGGCTGGGTGTTGACCGATGTCGACATCGTCGCGTACGTGGAGAGCCTGTTCCGCTCGATCGGCAACGTATTCGTTGTCGTCGAGCCGCCGCCGGACATCTCGGGCGCACTGCACCTGGAGTTCGCCCGTGGCGGCGCCGACCTCGGATTGAGCGTATCCGCGTGGGCCCGCCGCAAAGGCATCGGAACGCTGTTGCTGGAGCGCGCCGGCCTGCTGGCCCGCGCGCGCGGCATCAGCACCCTGTTCGTGCGCAACCTGAACTTCAACACGGCGCTGCAGCGCCAGGCGCACAAGGTCGGCATGAACATCGCTTGCGCCCCCAACGCCCTCTCGACGCGCCTGGAGCTGCCGGCGCGCAACGGCGCGGCGCCGGGCGACCCGTTGGCCGGATCGATCACGTTGGCCGACCATTCGTTGCGGTCCCACTGGGGCGCGGGCACTCCGGCTGCAGAGCCTGCCCGCGGGCGGTGCGTCGAGCGGATGGCAATCTGATGGAGACGACCATCCGCATCGTCGATGAAGGCCGGCGCCAACCTGCCGAGGCCGGCCGCTGGGACTCGCTGTACGTATCGCTGATCCCGATGCCGGCGGCGTTCATGCTGGCGACCTTGATCAGCGACGCCCTCTACTGGCTCACCGCCGCGCCCTTCTGGTCACACGCCTCGGAATGGCTGCTGGGCGCCGGCCTGGCGACCGGCGCGATCGCGGCCGCTCAGGCCCTGGTCCTGTATGTCAGCCTCGGGCGTCTGCGGCCCTCCAGGACGTGCTGGATGCACGTCGTGGGCCACCTGCTGGCGCTGCTGCTGTCGCTGTCCAATCTGGTCTACCGCCTGAACGAGGACGTCGGCCGCGCGGTCGTGCCGGCCGGGATCAGTCTGACCGCGATCGCCGTTTTCCTTCTGCTCTTTACTGCGCGCCTGGGACGCGACCCCGCACCGCCTGCGCCACCCGGGCCGTGGGAGGACGGCGACGACGCCGAGTTCAGTTGATGTTCAGACCGGCAGCGCCGGCCCGTCATCGGCCCAGGTCAGAATGGCGCCGCAATCGCGCGTCTCGAGCAGGTCGATGCGATCGAGCCGGGGAAGGTCGGCCAGCACCTGCCGCTTGATCCAGCGCGCCAGGCTGGCGGTGTCGTTGTCTTCGACGCCCGGCAATTCGTACAGCGGCTGGTGATCCAGCTTCGCAAACGCCGGCCCGAAGAGCTCCTTGACGTCGCCGAAGTCGATCGTCCATCCCAGCACCTCGTCCAGTGGCGCGTTCAGGTGCAGCCGCAGGCAGTAGGTGTGCCCGTGGACGCGCCGCCGGGGGTCACCCTCGGGAGCGCGTTTCAGTCGCACCGCGCTGTCCAGGCAAACCTCGGTCCAGATCCGGTAGCGTTGCCCGTCGAAGTGCGCGCCACAGGTGCCCGTCTCGTAAACGGTCACCCACTCGAGCTCCGGAAGCGTCGGCTTCAGCCGTCGCCAGATCGTGCCCGCGATCAGTTCGCTGGTCGGATTCTGAAGCCCGGGGATGTCGTTCAGGCAGGCCTGGTGGAATTCGGCGTGCATGGGCGCCCAGCACCGGTCCAGGTGGTCGTGATCGATGACGGGATCGCGCCGGCCCGGAGCCTGCGCGTGCAGGATCACTTCGAATCCGTGTCCGTGCATGCGTCCGCACTTGTGGCCGGGAGCCACCTTGGGCAGCCGGTGCGCGGCCTCGAAGCGGTAGCGGCGCCACACATACGCGCGCTCGTTGCGGTCCAGATCGACCCCCTGGTGCAGGCTGCTCTGTATGCCGACCTGCGCGGCTCCGGGCAGGTCGAGATGCGCGCGCACCCAGCGCGCCAGATTCTCATCGGTGGGCTGCTCCAGCCGGTCGTTGAGCAACTGGTAGTCGAGCGGCGCCACACACCGCTCCAGGTGCCCGCGCAACTGATCGACTTCCCCGCCCGCGAAGGCAGCCCAGCCGGGCGCGAGCGTGGTCCGCAACCTGGCCAGGAACCCGTGCCCGTGCAGGCGGCGTGCACGATGCTCCTGCGGCAACAGGCTGAGCTTGCGCGCCGACTGGAACGGGGCCGCGACGGTAAAAAAAAGTCGGTCCGGCATCGAGCCGGATTATGGGCGCTGTTATGGAACCAGGCGCGCGAACGCCAGCCCGCAGCGGTGGCGGGCGCGCGCCAGCACGTCGCGCGCCGCATCCTGGCGGTAGCGCACCTGGGCTCGATAAGCCTGCACCACCAGCGAACGCACCGGCGTATCGGGCCATGCCCGCTCGATGCACGCAGCGGCGCGCTCGGCGCTTTCACTGGCGGCGATGGCGACCGCGTAGGCGATCTGCACCTGCGCCGTCATCGCGACGTTGGCGACTCGGGCCGCGAGCTGGTACGGGAGCGTGATTGGATACGGGCTGCTGCGCCTCGTGGCGGCGGGGTGCGTGGCTGGCTCGATCGTCAGGTCGGTCATCGGCGGTGCTCCGGAAAGTCTTTACTGCAATGCAGCATAACGCAGCCTGAGGCCTGCCTGATGACCGGAACCGTTACGTTCTTAACGCGCTTTTTTCCATGCGAGGAATATGGGTTTTCTGGCCGACCCGGCCGGCGCGCGCAGGGAACCTAGCGGGCAACCCGCTCGAGTTCGGCGCGGGCTGCGCCCGACTCGCTGAAAGTGGTCGGGCAGTTGCGGGCCGCATCCTCGAGCAGGCGCATCGCCTGGCCGTTGTGCCCCTGCAGCAGGTGCCATTCACCGATATAGAAGGCGGCCTCGCACTGCCGCTCGCCTTGCGTGCGCGCATCGCCCTGCTGCACGGCCTTGTACACCAGGCCCGGATCGCCACTTCCCAGATACAGCCCGATCACCGCCGAGGGCCATGCCGCCTCGCCCCGGTCGGGCGCGTTCTGCGCAAGGTCCCGCGCAGCATCCTGCGCGTGGCCGGCGCGAGCCTGTGCCAGGTACAGCCAGATCGCCACGTACGGGTCCGTGCGCAACTGGCGAATGGCCTGCGACAGATCGGCCTGTGCCGCATCGAACTGCCCGCTGCGATAGTTCAGCACGCCGCGGCTCTTGTAAGCCGGCGCGAGCCCGGGATCGAGCCCGATCGCCTGATCGAATTCGTCCTTCGCCCTCGCGTATTCGGTCGCCACCATCCACAGCACGCCACGGTTGAAATGGGCCGTGGCGAGCTGCGGATCGAGCTTCTCGGCCTGCTCGCAGTCCGCGGCCGCCTGCGCGTAGGCTGCCTTGATGAGCCAGGTGTTGCAGCGGTCGTTGTAGGCCACTGCGGAGAGCGGATTGAGGCGAATCGCCTCGTCGAAATCCGCGATCGAATGGGTGTAGTCGTGCAACCGCTCCCACAGCAGCCCGCGCGACACGAACAGTTCCTCGCGGCC
>DASZFP010000043.1:0-6140 GCA_035939615.1 Burkholderiaceae bacterium
GCCCGGCTGAATGTTGGCCTCCAGACGGTGCAGCTTCAGAGTCCCGAACGCGTGCCGGATCGTGGCCCGCAGCGCCTCGCGCATCAGACCCTGCTCTTCGAATCCGGCAAAGGCGTAGTAACCCAGATACGCGCTGCGGAACGAGCCCAACACGATGTTGGAGACATTGATGACGCCGACCAGGGCTCCGCTACCGCGCTGACGAACCAGGAAGCCGAAGTTCGATGCGTCCTTCAGCCGCCCAAGGTAGGCGGGGTATTGAGGCGCCGTGCCGGGGGCGTAGACCCAAGGTTGGTGCAGCGAGGCGCTGCGACGGACCGCGGCGACGAATTCGCGCTGATCCGCCGGGCGCGGTCTGCGAAGGACTACGCGTGCGGGCATTGTGAGGAATTCCGTCCCAGCACCCGGGACGGGGCGCCTGACTCTACGGTGCGCCCGCGAAGCGCTTCAGCTGCTCGGCCAGTACGTGGTCGACCCCCACTGCGATCTGCGCGAGTCCATCGGCGGCGTAGCCCGCGACCGTGTATTCGGCCACGACGTTTGTCTTGCCGCCCTCGGCGGCGCTTAGCTTGAATGTCAGCGCTCCGCTCGCACCCATGGCCTGTAGCGGGCCCAAGCCGCCCACGAGCCTCAGGGCGACCCCCGGCGCGGCATACACCACTTCCATGTGACGCACGAATCCGCCGTTGGGCAGCGTTTCACACCAACACCCGCCCGGCTCGAGAGACAGGGTCATGTGGGCGGCGTCGCCGCTATAGGTGTGCTTGCTGCTCCACCAGTCGGCCGGATGTATCAGGCGCTGCCAGGCCGCAGCCGGCGTACCCGGATATTCGGCTTCCTCGCGCACGGTGAAGCCGCCGGGTCCGCTGGACACGACGTTGGCGTGCGCTGTCACCCACGTTGAAAGCACGACAACAGCGAGGACGATTGCCGCCCTGAGCCTCATGACCGCCCTCCCCCGTACCAACAAGACCTTTTCAATCTCTCCGGTCGACCAGCGCTCAGGCGCCGATCGCTACTTGGCCGAACTGATACTTTCGGGTCGGCAGCGTATCTAGGCTTATTGGCGAGTTCTCGAAATGGAGTTCGAGGGCCTCGCGCAGGCTGGCGATTGCTTCGTCCTTGGTGTCTGCTTCGCTGGCGACATCGACGTCGAGGCAACGGGCCACAAAGGCGCCATCCTCTTCGAATACGACGAATGAAAGCTCGCGTTTCATCCGGGTGATGCTAGCACCCTCGCGCTCTGCGACGCCCTCACCCAGCCCCTCTCCCACGACCGTGGGAGAGGGGAGCTTGCCTTCGCTTGGCCACTCGAGGACCCCGCAATCGAAGTTCCGATCAAACACGCAACAGACGCCGCCCGAACCAGTCGGCCACGCGCTGACGCTGCGCGGGTGAAAGGTGCAGTCCGAGCTTGGAGCGGCGCCACAGCACGTCCTCCGCGCACGTGGCCCACTCGCGCGCGACCAGATAGTCGAGCTCGGCCTCGTACAGCCCTTCCGCGACCGGCTCGCCCAGGTCCGCCAGGCGACGGGCCGGTCCCAGCACCGCGTGCACCCGGGTTCCATAGGCGCCGGCCATGCGTTGCAGCGCGTGCGGCGGCATCCACGTGTACTGGCCGTTCAGGGCCCGGACGAAAGCGGCCAGCCTGCCCTCGCCGCGGGCGGCTTCGGCAGGCTTCGTTTGCAGGTCGCCGCCGGGCAGCACGGCCTCGTGCGTCCAGCCGCCGCGCGTGCACCGCAACCGCGGCGCCAGCTGATCGACCGCGTGCTCGGCCAGGGTCCGGAACGTCGTCACCTTGCCGCCCCACACCGTCAACAGGGGAGCGCCGTGATGGTCCAGTTCGAGCGCGAAGTCGCGCGTCAGGTCCGACGGGCCCGCTCCGTCGTCCAGCAGCGGACGCACGCCGGCATAGGTCCACGCAATATCGGCGCGACCGACCGGCTGCTTCAGGTAACGGTTGGCCAGGCCGCACAGGTAATCGATCTCGGCCTCGTCGATCCGTGCCGTCTCCGGCTGCTCGTGCAGTTCGACGTCCGTGGTGCCGATCAGCGTGAAATCGTCCTCGTACGGGATCGCAAAGGCGATGCGCCGGTCGGCCGCCTGCAGCAGGTACGCGAAGGCGTGGCCGAAGCGGCGGCGCACCACCAGGTGGCTGCCCTTGATCAGGCGCAGGCGGCGGCCCGATGCGGCCGCGCACACATCCTGCAGAAAACGCCCGGCCCACGGGCCGGTCGCATTCACCAGCGCCCGGGCGCGAATCGACACCTCGCCGTGGGGCCCGACCGCGTCGGCCAGCCAGACCTCGCCGCTGCGTTGCGCCCGCGAGAGGCGCGTGCGCGTGAAAATGCGCGCTCCCCGTTCGGCCGCATCGATCGCGACCGTGGCCACCAGCCGTGCATCGTCGGTCCAGGCGTCGGAGAACTCGAATCCGGTCCGAAAGCCGGGCTGCAGCGCCTGGCCGGCCGGATGAGCGGCCAGATCGATCCGGCGCGAAGGCGGCAGGTCCGACCGTCCGGCCAGCGCGTCGTACAGCCACAGCCCGGTCCGCAGCATCCAGGCCGGCCGCATCGAGGCGTCGTGCACCAGCACCAGCCGCAACGGCCGCACCAGGTGCGGCGCCGAGCGCAGCAGCACCTGCCGCTCCCGCAGCGCCTTGCGCACCAGGCCGATGTGCCCGTGCTCCAGGTAGCGCAGCCCGCCGTGGATCAGCTTGGTCGAAGCCGACGAGGTGTACGAGGCCAGGTCCGCCTGCTCGCACACGATCACGGCCAGGCCCCGGCCAGCCGCGTCGCGCGCGATCGCGGCTCCGTTGATGCCGCCACCGGCGACCAGAACGTCGCACTCCAGCGCCTCGGCCACCGCAGATGGCCGTCAGTGCGCCTGGTCCCAGTTGGGACCGGCGCCGACATCGACTGCGAGCGGGACCTTCAACGAAGCCACGTGACACATCAGGTCCGGGGCGCGCGCCTTGATCGCATCGAGCTCCGCATCGGGGACCTCGAACACGAGCTCGTCGTGCACCTGCATGATCAGGCGCGTGTGCATCGACTCGCGATGCAGCCAGTCGGCCGTGGCCACCATCGCGAGCTTGATCAGGTCGGCCGCGGTGCCCTGCATCGGAGCGTTGATGGCGGCGCGCTCGGCGCCCTGGCGGCGCGGTCCGTTGGGCGAGTTGATCTCGGGCAGCCACAGCCGGCGCCCGAACACCGTTTCCACGTAGCCCTGGCGCTTGGCCAGCGCTCGCGTGGCATCCATGTAGCGCGCCACGCCCGGGTACCGCGTGAAGTAGCGCTCGATGTAGGCGCGCGCCTCGTCCTTGCCGATGCCCAGGTTGGCCGCCAGCCCGAACGCCGTCATTCCGTACATCAGCCCGAAGTTGATCACCTTGGCGGTGCGCCGCTGGTCGGCCGTGACCTCGTTCAGCGCCACCCCGAACACCTCCGAGGCGGTGGCGCGGTGCACGTCCTGTCCCCTCGCAAACGCCTCCAGCAGCCCGGCGTCGTCCGACAGGTGCGCCATGATGCGCAGTTCGATCTGCGAGTAGTCGGCCGAGACGATGTGCGATCCCGGCGCAGCCACGAACGCCTCGCGGATGCGCCGGCCTTCCGGAGTGCGGATCGGAATGTTCTGCAGGTTCGGATCGGACGAGGCCAGCCGCCCGGTGATCGCGATCGCCTGCCCGTAGGTGGTGTGCACGCGGCCGGTGTCCGCGCGGATCATCGCGGGCAGCTTGTCGACGTAGGTGGACTTCAGCTTCGACAGGGCCCGGTGCTCCAGCAGCGTCCGGGGCAGCGGGTAATCGGCAGCGAGCTTTTCGAGCACGTCCTCGTCGGTGCTGGCCGCTCCGCTGGCGGTCTTCTTCTGGGCCGGCAGCCCCAGCTTGCCGAACAGGATCTCGCCGATCTGCTTGGGCGAACCCAGGTTGAACGGCTGGCCGGCGAGCTCGTGGGCCTTGTGCTCCAGCGCCATGATGCGCTCGCCCAGCTCCCGGCCCTGCGCCGCCAGCCGCACCGGGTCGACCAGCACGCCGTTGCGCTCCATCGTGTAGAGCACGCGCGACACCGGGATCTCGATCGACTGGTAGACGAATTTCAGCCCCGCGTTCTCGGCGACGCGCGGCCACAGCACCCGGTGCAGCGCCAGCGTGACCTCGGCGTCCTCGGCCGAATACTCGGTGGCGCGGTCGATCGCGACCTCGTCGAACCCGATCTGGCGCGCGCCCTTGCCGCACACCTGCTCGTACGTGATCGTGCGCCGTCCCAGGTGCCGCTCGGCCAGCGCGTCCATGTCGTGACTGCGGTGCGCCTCCAGCACGTACGACTGCAGCAGCGTGTCGTGCTCGATGCCCGCCAGCGCGATGCCGTGGTTGGCCAGCACATGCGTGTCGTACTTCAGGTTCTGCCCGACTTTGAGGTGGCGCGGCGACTGCAGCCACGTGCGCAGCCTGCCCAGCACATGCTCCAGTGCGAGCTGCTCGGGCGCGCCCGGGTAGCGGTGCGCGAGCGGGATGTAGCAGCCCTCGTGCTCGGCCACCGACAGCGAAATGCCGACCAGGCGCGCCGCCATCGGATCCAGGTCCGTGGTCTCGGTGTCCAGGCTGGTGAGCGGCGCGGCCTCGATGCGGGCGATCCACTCGTCCAGCTGCGCCTCGGTCAGCACCGTTTCGTAGCGCACTGCCGGCGCGTGCAGCGCCGGGGCGGCCTCCTTCGCCAAGGCTCCCTCCTTCGCCAACAAGCCGGAGGGCAGGGTCGTCTGCGCCGCGGCCATGGCGGCCCTGGCGGCCGCAGCCTTGGCGGAGTCGGCCGGGTTCCCGCCATGGTCCAGCGTCCTGAGCCAGGCACGGAACTCGAAGCGCTCGAACAGGCGCCTGAGCGCCTCCGCATCGGGCGGGCGTGCCCGCAGCGCCTGCAGCGTCGGCACCTGGGTCGACAGGTCGGCGTCGGTGCGCACCGTCACCAGCTCGCGCGCGGTCGGCAGCCACCCGATCGCCTTTCTGAGGTTCTCGCCGACCGCACCGCTGATGGCGTCGGCATGCTGCACCAGCCCATCGAGCGAGCCGTACTCGGTCAGCCAGCGCACCGCGGTTTTCGGGCCGACCTTCTCGACGCCCGGAACGTTGTCGACGCTATCGCCCACCAGCGTCAGGTAATCGACGATCCGCTCGGGCGGCACGCCGAAGCGGGCCACCACGCCGGCCCGGTCGAAGCGCCGCGGCGGGCCGCCGTCGCGGCTCATCGTGTCGAGCACCTCGATCTGGTCGTCCACCAGTTGCGTCAGGTCCTTGTCGGTGCTGACAATGACGACCCGCATGCCTTCGCGCCGGGCCTGCTGCGCCAGCGTGCCGATCACGTCGTCAGCTTCCACGCCCGGGATCTCCAGCACCGGCCAGCCCAGTGCCTGCACCGCCTCGTGGATCGGGCCGAGCTGGGACGCCAGATCCTCGGGCATGACAGGGCGATTGGCCTTGTATTCTGCGAACAGGTCGTCGCGAAAGGTCTTACCTTTTGCGTCGAACACGCAGGCCCGGTACTCGGCGGGGGACTGCTCGTCCAGCACGCGCAGCATCCCGATGAAACCCCGGATCGCTCCGGTCGGCACGCCGGCCGAAGTGCGCAGATCGGGCATCGCGTGGAATGCCCGGTACAGGTAGCCGGAGCCGTCCACCAGCAAGAGTGTTTGCATCAGGAGCTGACCATGATCGATCGACAAAAGAATGTTCCCACCCTGCGCGCGATCGCGACGCCCGACCGCGCGACCAGTGTCAAGGCCCGTGAATCCTGGCAGATTTGGGGGATTATCTCGGAGTTCGTCGAAGCTTCGGAACGATTGTCCGAGATCCGGCCGGCCGTGTCGATCTTCGGCAGCGCCAGGACCCCGGCCAGCTCGCCGCGCTACCAGCTCACCATCGAGATCGCCCGCAAGCTGTCCGACGCCGGTTTCGCGGTGCTCAGCGGCGGCGGGCAGGGCATCATGGAAGCGGCCAACAAGGGCGCCTTCGGGGGGCGCTCGCCCAGCGTGGGCCTGAATATCGAACTGCCGCACGAGCAGTGCAGCAACCCGTACCAGAACATCTCGCTGCGGTTTCGACACTTCTTCGCACGCAAGGTGTCCTTCGTCAAGTACGCGGCGGCCTACGT
>DASZFP010000044.1:0-17650 GCA_035939615.1 Burkholderiaceae bacterium
ACGTGGCTGCCGAATTTCCACGTGCTGATCACGGACCAGGCCAATAACCGCATCATCGAAGTGAATTTGCGCAAGGAGATCGTTTGGCAGTATCCCGGCTCGAACACCAACCCGGCCGCTCTGCTCAACAACCCGAACTCCGCCGAGCTGCTGGACAACGGCCACATCTTAATTTCCGATGAAAACAACAACCGGGCCATCGAGGTCACGCGCGACGATCAAATCGTCAAGACGTTCACCGCCGGGGGCACGGTGGGTGCCGTGGCCTTCTCCAGCCGCCTGGCCAATGGGGACACGCTGCTGACCGATGCCGGCAACTCCCGCGCGGTCGAAGTCGACGCCAACGACAACGTCGTCTGGGAATACAAAACCAACACGGACCCGCTGAGCGTTCCCACGCCCCCGGGACCGCTGCCGACTCGGGCCGTGCGGCTGCGCGATGGCGACACGTTGATCAGCGACCAGTTCAACAATCGCGTGATCCGGGTCAGCCGGGGCAAGCAGATTGTCGCCAGCTACGGCCTGCCGCTCACCGGCAGCCTCCTGGCGACGCTTGCGAGCGGCACCCTGATCGGGAGCAACGTCGGCTTCGACCTCCAGAGCACGCAAAAAGGACTGTATTCGCCGTACGACGCCAAGATCGTCGGCGACTACACGGGTTTGACGCCGCCGATCGACTTCGAGGACGAAGGCGACTGACCGCTGGCCCTTGATCCGGAAATGCTGGGCGCCGAGCGGATCAGCGCGGCGCCCAGCAGGCAGGCCGTGGCGGCGAACGCCGCGCCGACCAGAAACGCGGCGTGGTAGCCCCCAGCCAGCGCGGCGACCGGATCGGCTCCGTGGGCGCGCAGCGCGTCGGTGCGCGCCGCTGCCAGGCTGGCGAGCACCGCAAGCCCCAGCGCGCCGCCCATCATGAACGACGTATTGACCACGCCTGAGGCCAGGCCCGACTCTTCCGGCGCCACATCGCTCATCGCGGCCAGCAGCACCGGGTTTAGCGCCATGCCGGCGCCCAGCCCGAGCAGCGTCATCGCCGGCAACACGTCGAGCGCGAAGCGTGCGTCGAGGGGCGCCCGCGCGAACAGCGCCAGCCCGCCGGCCGCCAGCAGCAGCCCGAGCGCCAGCGGCCGTCGCAGGCCGAAGCGCATCACGATGCGCGCGGACAGGCCGAGCGAGAACGCTGCCATGATCAGGTTCGCCGGCAGGTAGGCCAGCCCGACCTGCATTGCGCTGTAGCCCAGCACCAGCTGAAGGTACAGCGCCGAGATGAAGAACCATGCGAACATGGCGGCTGCCCACAGGACAGCGACCGCATCGGCCGTGGCGACATTGCGCAACCTGAAAAGGCGCAGCGGCATCAGAGGGTCGCGAACGTGCGCTTCGATCGTGAGGAACGCAGCCAGCAGCAGCACGGCTGCGCCCAGCAAACCGGCAGTCCGCGCCGAAGTCCATCCAGCCTCGTTGCCGTTGACGATCGCGTACACGGCCAGCATCAGGGCCGCCGTCACGGTGGCCGCGCCGGCCACGTCCAGTCGCACGGTCGCCGAATCCACGCAGCCCGCCGGTAGCAGGGCGCGGCACGCTGCGAACACGACCGCGCCGATCGGCAGATTGACCAGGAAGACCCAGTGCCAGGACAGCGTGCTGGTCAGAAATCCGCCCGCCAGCACGCCGATGCTGCCGCCGCTCGCGCATACGAAGCTGTAGACGCCCATCGCCCGCGCGCGCTCGTCCGGTTCGCTGAACAGATTCATGATCAGCGACAGCGCAACCGCCGTCACGACGGCGCCGCCCAGCCCCTGCACCGCCCGCGCGGCGATCAGCATCTGCTGCGAGCCGGCCAGGCCGCACGCCAGCGAGGCGAGCGAGAACAACGTGATGCCTAGCAAAAACAGCCGGCGCCGCCCGTACAGATCGCCGAGCCGGCCGCCGAGCAGCAGGAACCCGCCGTACGTGAGCAGGTACGCGTTCACGACCCATACCAGCGACTTGCCGAAATGAAGGTCCGCCTGGATCGATGGAAGTGCGACGTTCACGATGGTGGTATCCAGCACGATCATCAGGACTCCGGCGCACAGCAGGTACAGCGATAACCAGCGCTTGCGGCCTTCGATGCGGGTGCTCATATCGGGTCCTCTTCGGTCAGCTACGCCTAGTCGAACGGCGGCCGCCGGATTCGACCACCCGGTCCGATTCCCACCCGCTTTGCGGGGGCGCGCGCGCCGCGCCGGGTCACCGCAGCCCGGCCAGGAATCGGCTGACGTCGGTGATGTCCTGGTCCGACAGCGGTTGCGCGGCTTCGCTCATCGTGCCGTCGATATCCGAACGTTCGCCGGACTTGAAGCCGCGCAGCTGCTTGACCAGGTAGTCGTATGGCAGACCCGCCAGGCGCGGAATCTGGTTCTGTCCCGCGAAGGTCGAGGTATGGCAGGAATCGCAGTGATTTCTGGCCACGACGGCCTGACCCGATTCGGATCCGGCCTGGTCGGTTGTCGGACTCGGACCCAACGCCTTCTGCTCGGAGTAGTAGGCCGCGATGTCCTTCATGTCGGTGTCGGTCAGCTTGGCTGCAAACGGGCTCATCAGCTCGTTGATGCGGCGGTGCTCGCGAAACTGCAGCAACTGGTAATAGATGTAAAGAGGCGGCTGGCCGGCCAGCGACGGGATCAGCGGGTTGGGCGAATGGCCGTCGGTGCCGTGGCACGTGGTGCAGACTTCGGTCTTCGCCCGTCCGGCGGAACTGTCCGCGCCGTGCACGGCGACGACGACCCACATCGCCGACATCAACGCGCCGAAGCGGGCCACATCGACCGCACGCACTCGCATGGCGTCTGAGGCGCTCCCTACTTGCGGTAGGCGATGCGGTAGATGGCCCCGGCGAGGTCGTCGGACACCAGCAAGGCGCCGTCCGGAGCGACCTGTACGTCGACCGGTCGTCCCCAGTGGCTTTCACCCTGCAAAAACCCGGTCGCGAACGGTTCGTACTTCACGGGCTGACCGCTGTCGTCGAGTACGACCCGGCTCACGTTGAAGCCGTTCTTTTTCGTTCGGTTCCACGAACCGTGCTCCGCAATGAAGATGTTGTTCCGGTACTCGGCCGGAAACTGGCGGCCCGTATAAAAGCGCATCCCCAGCGATGCCACGTGCGGACCGAGCTTCAGCGCCGGCGGATCGAATTCCTTGCACGAACGGCCCTTGCCGAATTCGTCGTCCAGCAGATCGCCCTGGTGGCAGAACGGAAACCCGAAGTTCATTCCCTTGCGCGTTACTCGATGCAAGGTGTCGTTCGGAAGCTCGTCGCCCAGCCAGTCGCGGCCGTTGTTGGTGAACCACAGCTCTTTGGTCAACGGATGAAAATCCATGCCGACGCTGTTGCGCACTCCGGTGACGACCGTTTCGAGCACTCCCCGATCCGGATCGACACGGACGATCTGAGCGTGCGTGACCGGCGGGATCACGATGTTGCCCGGCGAGCCGATCTGGAAATACAGCCAACCGTCCGGGCCCAGCGTCATGAACTTCCAGCCGTGCGCTTCGTCTTTCGGTAGCGCATCGAAAACGACCACGGGTTGCGGCGGGCTGTCCAGGTGCGACTCGATGTCGTCATAGCGCAGGATGCGCGAGACCTCGGCTACGTACAGCGAGCCGTTCCTGAACGCGACACCGTTGGGCCGATGCAGACCCTTCAGCAGCGGCTTGACTTCGCGCCGGTCGCCGTGGTCGACGATCGCGTAGACGGTTTCGACGAAGCGGGTGCCGACGAACAACGTGCCGTTCTTGCCGAACGTCATCGACCGCGCGTTGGGTATGCCGCTCGCCCACACCGAAATCCCGAAGCCCTCTGGCAGCTTGACGTTGCCGATCGGGATTTCCTCGAGCGCAAGAGCCGTCAGCGGCGGCGGATGCGGAGACAGGTTCATCCCTTCCTGATCAGGCTTGCGTCCCTGGGCCCAGGCCGGCGGGACCGCGGGCGCGGCGGCCGGCGGCGCCGGCGCGGTCTGCTGGGCCAGGGCGCTCACGAGCGAGACCATCGAGCCCACAGTGACCCACCCAGCCGTCCGCAATCCGGAAGTGAGCATTCGTTTCCCCTCGGTACGCGCCGCGAAATGATAAGGCGGCGTCTCGCGGCATTGTCATTCGGCCGTAGTGGCACCGAGGGAATGCAGCCATGGGGCGACTCTGGTGTAGAATAAACTACATTAAAGTTATATACGTGACAATGAGCGTCTTGCGAGACTGGCATCTGCTGGTGCTGACACTGCCGACCGAGAATGCGACCGCGCGCATGCGCTTCTGGCGCGCCTTGAAGGCCCTGGGCTGCGCGGTGCTGCGCGATGGCGTGTATCTGCTGCCGCAGAACGAAACCAGCGGGGTGGCGTTGCAGGAACTGGTCGAGGCGATCGCGGAGGCGGGCGGCACCGCGAACCTGGTCCAGGCGACCAGCCGCGACCGCGCTCAGGATGAGCTGTTCCGCGGGCTGTTCGACCGCACCGACGACTATGTGGCGCTCACCGGGTCTCTCGGCGCGGCCCGCAAGTCGCTGTCCAGGCTGTCGACGCCCCAGATCGGCCGCCTGGTGCGCCGGCTGCGGCGCGAGTACGAAGCGCTGCGCGGGATCGATTTTTTCCCGGCGGAAGCGGCTACGCGCGCCGAGGCGAGTTGGACCGATTTCATCGGTGTGGTCGACACCGTCCTTTCGCCCGACGAGCCGCACCCAGCCGACGGCGCGATCCCGCGCCTGGACCGGAAAGACTACCAAGGTCGCACCTGGGCCACGCGGCGCCATTTGTGGGTCGATCGCGTCGCCAGCGCCTGGCTGATTCGCTGCTTCATCGACCCGAAGGCCCGCTTCGTGTGGCTCGACAAGCCGGCGTCCTGTCCCAAGAAGGCCCTGGGTTTCGATTTCGACGGCGCAGCATTCACGCACGTCGGAGACCGGGTGACCTTCGAGGTGCTGCTTGCGAGCTTCGGGCTCGATCGGGACCCGGCGCTCGGGCGCCTGGGCGAGCTGGTGCATGCGCTCGATGTGGGTGGCCCGGTGGTGCCGGAGTCCAGCGGCTTCGAGGCGCTGATGACGGGCGCGCGCCAGCGTGCGGCCGATGATGACGCTCTGTTGGAACAGATGACGCCGATGCTCGACGCGCTGCACGCCTTTTACTCGGGCCCGGCGGCGAAGGAGAAGCGCCGGTGAACGATGCGCTTCCGCATCCGCCGCCACCGCGTTACACGCTGTGGGAGCTGGTGCTTTATGCACTCAAGCTGGGCAGCATCGGCTTCGGCGGTCCCGTGGCGCTGGTGGGCTACATGCATCGCGACCTGGTCGAGCGGCGCGGCTGGATATCGGAGGCCGATTACAAGCAGGGCTTGACGCTGGCGCAGCTGATGCCGGGCCCGCTGGCGGCGCAACTGGCCATGTACCTGGGATACGTTCACTACCGCGTGCGCGGCGCAACCATCGTCGGTGTGGCATTCGTTCTGCCGTCGTTCGTGATGGTCGTCGCGCTCGGCTGGCTGTACGTCCGCTATGGAGGACTGGCCTGGATGCAGGCGGTGTTCTACGGGGTCGGCGCGGCTGTGATCGGAATCATCGCCATCGGCGCGTACCGGCTGACGCGCAAGAGCATCGGCCGCGATCCGCTTCTGTGGGCCATCTACCTGGCGAGCGCGGCGATCACGGCGCTGACCGCGTCGGAATTCGTCGGGGTGTTCCTGCTGGCCGGCGCGCTGGTGTGGCTGGTGCGCGCGCCCCCCAAGTGTCTGAAACGGCCGGGAAGCGCCCTGTCGCTGGGGGCGCTCGCGCTTCCGGCCGCCCACATTGACTGGCCACTGCTGGGTCAGATCCTCGGGTTCTTCGCCAAGGCGGGCGCGTTCGTTTTCGGCAGCGGACTGGCCATCGTGCCGTTCCTGTACGGCGGCGTGGTCACCGAGCATCACTGGCTGAACGAACGTCAGTTCGTCGATGCGGTGGCCGTCGCGATGATCACGCCGGGCCCGGTCGTGATCACGGTCGGGTTCATTGGCTATTTGATCGCCGGCTTGCCGGGTTCCATCGCGGCGGCCGCTGGCACCTTCCTGCCTTGCTATCTTTTCACGGTCATCCCGGCGCCGTACTTCAAGAAGCACGGCAAGCGTCCGGCCATTGTCGCTTTCGTCGACGGCGCCACGGCGGCGGCGGTCGGCACCATCGCGGGGGCTGTCGTAGTTCTGGGTCGGCGCTCCTTGATCGATGTGGCGACGCTGCTGATCGCACTCGCCGCTGTCAGCATCCTGCTGACGTTCAGGAAGTTACCTGAACCGGTGATCGTCGCAGCCGCCGCGGCAGCCGGCTTACTGCTGTTTCCTGTCGCACACCACCCGTAGCATCGCACTGGGAGAATGACATCATGAAATGGGTGACACGTGAACGTCCGAAAATCGACCGCATCGCCTGCCCCTGGCTAATTTCGCGATTCATCGACGGGGAACCGGAATTTCTCTACGTCCCCACGCCCGACGTGTTCGAGGTCGCGCAGCGCACAGGAGCCATACCGTACGACATACCCGGCGCCGAGCTGTCGCATGTCGGTGATCTGTGCAGCTTCGACGCGTTCCTCGGCAAGTACGCACTGAGTGATCCGGCTCTTCAGTCGCTGGCGAAGATCGTCCGCGGCGCCGACACGTCACGGCCGGAGCTCACGCCGCAATCGGCCGGCCTGTATGCAATTTCGCTCGGCTTGTCGCACAGCTTCGCCGACGATCACGAGATGTTGCGGCATGGGCTGATTCTGTATGACGCGCTGTATGCCTGGTGCAAGTCCTGCCAGAGTGAAGCGCATGGCTGGCCGCCGCTACCCGGCTGAGCTACGCGGCGCGGTCGCTGGTCGCAGGGTTACCTTTCCGCTCTTCAATCGTCCTTGGCCTCGCATCGGGAGAACACCTCATGAATGATCCGTCCCGTCGTCACTTTCTCCAAACCGCCTCTTCCGCAGCGGCCGGCATCGTGCTCGTCGACGCCGTCCAGGCCGCCGACAAGACAGAGACCGCCGCCGGCACGCCGCCGCCGATTCCGGCGTTCGCGCCGGTGCATCAACCCAGGCCGCTGCCGTTCGACCCGGCCAAGCTGGAGGGTCTGTCCGAAAAGTTGATCCGCTCGCACTGGGAGAACAATTACGGCGGCTCCGTGAAAACCCTGAACACGGTCAAGCTCAAGCTCGCCCAGGCGCTGGCCGACAAGGACACGCCGCCGTTCCTGTATGACGACCTGAAGCGCGAACACCTGACGCGCACCGGCTCGGTCGTATTCCACGAGCTGTATTTCGAGAACCTGGGCGGCAGCGGAAAGGCCGATGCGGAACTGCGCCAGCAGATCGGTGTCGCGTTCGGCGATTTCGACACCTGGGAGACCGAGTTCCGCCGGGTGGGCGCTGGCCTCGCGGGCGGCTCGGGCTGGGTCGTGCTGGGATACAACCTGCATTCCGGGCAGATCGAAAACTACTGGCTGGCGGACCACCTGCACAGCCCCGCCGCCACGCTGCCGCTGCTCGTGATGGACATGTACGAGCACGCCTACCAGATGGACTTCGGCGCAGCCGCGGCCAGATATATCGATGCCTTCTTCCGGAACATCCGCTGGGAATCGGTCGCAGAGCGGCTGGCTTATGGGCGACGCGCGGCCTCGTACAAAACGTGAAGATGCGTCGCGTACCGGGCCGTGTCGCGTGCTGCTCGATGTTGCTGGCGCTGTCCGGTGCAGTTGGAGCTCAATCGCCCGAGCTGACGATGCGGGACTTCTCATCGGGCCAGATCAAGAAGGGCGTGCGCTCGATCGGATTCGGCGGCGACGGGGCGACCTGGGGCAACTACGGGCTGGTCTGGAAAGATGCTGGCACCGCTTTGATCGATTACGGCAACACCGAATTCGACAACGGCAACGAATTCCATTTCTCGGCTGTCGGACTGACTTCGCCGCCGCTGTGGGGCCAGGCCGCGCTGTATGTGATTCTGATGTCGCAAAGCGCCGGCAATATCCGCTTCAACGACAAGTCCCCCGGCTTCGGTCCAATGCCGGTGCCCGTGGTCGGCAGCGGCTCCGATCACGCGGTCTTCAGCAAGATCGCGATGCCGCTCGGCCATGGGATATCGGCGGGCGTTTTGCTGTCATATGAAACTTCGAAATTCGATGCGACGACTGCCGCCTCGCCAAATCAGAGCGTCCATTACGACACCGTCTGGCGGCCGTCCGGGGGATTCGGCGTTGCGTGGCAGCCGGACCGATCGGTGCTGATCGGCTTCCGAGCGCTGCTGAACAACGATTACGAACGGCGCAACGATTCGTCCATTACGACAGAGGGAACCGCGCGCTCGCAGGAATACCGCATCGGTGGGTCGGTGTCGCCATGGACCGGTGCGTTGTTCGATGCCGGCGGTACCTATCTGAAAAAGCACAATGGCCTCACGGGCGCGCAAACGACGCTGGAGCATCCGAATATCGGATTCGAGCAGGCCTTTTCGAACCGCCGCTTCGTGGTCCGCTTCGGCGTGGACGAGACCTCGCCGACCGCGGGTTTTTCCTGCAAACTCAAGCCGTTGAATCTCGACTTCGCCTATGTGCACGACATGGCACGTGCCCGCGTCGGCCAGCTCTTCGGCGAACACAGCCAGAGCTTCGTGCTGACGCTCACCCTCGATTACGCAGCGCTGACGGGCGGCCATTGACCCGAAGCCTGATCGCGACCGCCATGCGGGCGGCAGCCGCCTTGGGCGCTGCCGGACTCGCGGCCGCGCTGGCCGCTGGGCCGCCAAGCGCTCTTCCGCTCACGCTGGTCGCCGACGTGCCGCTTCCGGGCGACACCTCGCGCTTCGATTACGAGAGTCTCGACGCCGGCCGGCACCTGCTGTTCATCGCGCACCTGGGCCAAAGCGAGGTCGTGGTGTTCGACATCCGCACGCAGCAAGTGGTGAAGAGGATAGGCGGCTTGCGACACGTACACGGGGTGCTGGCGGTGCCCGAGCTGGGTCGGGTCTATGCCAGCGCCACCGGCACCGACGAGGTCGTGGTGATCGACGAGGAGGGATTGACGGAAGTGGCGCGCATTCCAGGCGGGAACTACCCCGACGGAATGGCGTATGCGCCCCAGGTCGGCAAACTGTACGTCTCCGATGAAACCGGGCAAACCGAAACCGTGATCGACGCGCGATCCAACCGGCGCGTCGCCACGATCGACTTGGCTGGCGAGGTCGGCAACACGCAGTACGATCCGGTTTCCCGGCACATCTTCGTGAACGTGCAGTCGCGTCGTCAACTGGTCGAGATCGATCCAGCGACCGACCAGGTCATTGCCCGGCTCGATCTGCCGGGCGCGAAGGGTAACCATGGGTTGCTGATCGAGCCGGACCTGCGCCTGGCCTTTATCGGCTGCGAGGACAACGGCAAGCTGCTGGTGTTCGACCTCGCGTCGCGTCGGATCCTCGCTTCCTACGACGTCGGGTCCGAGCCCGATGTTCTGTCCTACGACGCTGCGCTGGGTCTGCTGTATGTCGCCTCGGAGTCCGGCACGCTGTCGATGTTCAAGGTCGCCGCACAACGCACGCAGAAGCTGGCCGAAGGCCCGCTCGCTCAGGCGGCCCACGTGGTCGCGGTCGATTCCGCCACGCACCTGGCCTATTTCCCGATCGCCAACCGGGGCGGCCGCCCGGTGCTGCGCATCATGCGTCCCGGACCGTGAGGGACGGGCGGTGAGCATCCGGCGGGCTGCGGAAGTCTGGGTGGCGTCGCTACAGCTGGGGTTGACCTCATTCGGCGGCCCGCTTGCGCATCTGGGCTATTTCGAGCGCGCTTACGTGCAGCAACGCAAGTGGTTGACCGGCCAGGAGTACGGGAACCTGGTCGCGCTGTGCCAGATCCTGCCGGGACCGGCCAGCAGTCAGGTCGGATTCCTGATCGGCCTGCACCGCGCCGGTTGGGCTGGTGCGCTGGCCGCGTGGCTGGGATTTACGCTGCCATCGGTGCTGCTGATGTACGCGGCTGCCGCGCTGGCGCCCCGATGGCACGGGTCGCCCGCGCAGGCGACCTTGCACGGCCTGCAGCTCGTTACCGTGGTCGTGGTCGCGCAGGCGGTGTGGAGCATGGCGCGCAGGTTGTGCCCGGATCGGGCCACCAGCGCGATCGCGCTGATCGCCGCCTCGATGCTGCTGCTCAGGGGCGGCGCCACGATGCAGTTGGCAGCGCTGGGTGTCGGCGCGGCAGCCGGTGCCGTGTTGTGTCGCAACGCTCGGTTCGAGAGCACGACTCTGTCGATATCGGTCCGGCCGGCGCTCGCATGGACGGCGCTGGGTTTGTACGGGCTGCTGCTCGTCGGATTGCCGATCCTGGCGGTTTCGTTCCCCCCGCACAGCCTGATCGCCTGGTCCGAGATCTTCTACCGCGCCGGGGCGCTGGTGTTCGGCGGCGGGCACGTGGTGCTGCCGCTGCTGCGCGACGCGATGGTGCCCGGCGGCTGGATATCGGATGAGCAGTTTCTGACCGGCTATGGACTGGCGCAGGCGGTGCCGGGCCCATTGTTCGCGCTGGCCGCTTATCTGGGAGCCGCCAGCAACGCGACTCAGGTCCCCGCGGTGGGCGCCGCGGTTGCGGTGGTCTTCATTTTCCTGCCGGGCCTGTTGATCGCGACGGCCGCGGTGTCGCTGTGGAGCGTTCTCGCGCGCTCCCCGAACGCTCCGGCCACCCTGGCCGGCATCAACGCGGCGGTGGTCGGGTTGCTGGGCGCGGCTCTTTACAACCCGGTGTGGACCACGGCCGTGCGCGACGGGGCCGACGCAGCCATCGCGATCGTCGCTCTGGTGTTGCTACAGCGGTGGGGCGCTGCGCCGATCGCGGTCGTTCTGATCTGCGTCGTGCTGAGCCTTTTGCGCACCCTGCTGTGAAGTCGGCCGGCTCTTCCGGGGAGAGTCGATCCGTCGTATCGTTCATCGGATGGTGTACGAGCTCTACTACTGGCCCGGCATCCAGGGGCGCGGCGAATTTGTGCGGCTGGCGCTCGAAGAGGCGGGCGCCACTTACATCGATGTGGCTCTGGTGCCGGAGCAGGAAGGCGGCGGCGTGCCGGCGTTGGAGGCTGTGCTCGAGGACGACAGCCTCGCGCACCCGCCTTTTGCACCGCCGTTTCTGAGGGCCGGCCGCCAGTTGATCGGGCAGACCGCGAACATCCTGCTGTTTCTGGGTGACCGGCTCGACCTGGCTCCTCGCGATGCGGTCGGCAGGCGATGGGCGCATCAATTGCAGTTGACCATCGCGGACTTCATCGTGGAGATCCACGACACGCACCACCCGCTCGGAGCAGGCCTGTACTACGAAGAGCAGAAGTCCGAGGCGAAGCGCCGCGCGAAGGACTTCCGGGAAAGCCGCCTGCCGAAGTTCCTCGGCTACTTCGAGCGGGTCTTGCAGAGCAACGCGGCAGGCCGCGGCCGACGGATGGTCGGCCGGCGCATCTCGCACGTGGATCTGTCGATGGCGCAGGTGGTCGCCGGCCTGCGCTACGCCTTTCCTTCAGCCAGCCGCAAGGCGTTGCGAGCATGCCCGGGGCTGCGGGCCTTGCACGATGACGTCTTCTGCCGCCCGCGCATCCGGCGTTACGCAGCCTCCGGCCGACGGCTGGGTTTCAACAACGACGACATCTTCCGGCGCTACCCGGAACTGGACCGGTGATCAGCCGATGAAGCGCACGATCACCCCGGCGACGATGCAATACACGCCGAAGTAGTGCCACCGGCCCTGCTCGAGCCACCGCGACAGCCACCTCAGGGCCGCCAGGCCCGCCAGGAAGCTCAGCGCCATCCCGAGCAGGCTCGGGGTGACGAAGTGCAGCAGTTGCGCCGGCGTGGCGGCCGAGGAAGGCGAGACCGCCTTGTAGAGCCGGTAGGCCTCCTTCGCGATAACGGGCGGAGTGAGCACGACCGCCAGGGCGAAGCTGAATTCTTCCGCGCGTCGGCGGCTCACGCCGAGGAAAAGGGCGGTCGAGATCGTCGCGCCGGAACGGGAGAAGCCGCGGAACGGCAGGCACAGCCCCTGCACCGCCCCGACCCAGGCGGCGCCGCGCGGCGTGAAGTCGCGTGGGGTGCGCTGTGGAACGCGCGAGGACGCGATGATCAGCAGCCCGGTCGCGCCCAATGCGACCGATATCAGCCTCGCGTTGCCGAACAGCACCTCGATTTCGAAATCGGGCGAATTGTGCCCGACGACCCGTTTGATCACCTGCAGCAGGGCCACAGCCACCACACCCGTCAGCGCCGTTGCGATTATGACCAGCAACGCATTGGTTCGAAACGACGACATCGACGAGAAGTAGTCGGCGCGCCACGACTTCCAGAAATACACGATGACGGCAAACATCGTTCCGGTGTGCAGCATCACCAGCAAGAGCGTCATCTGGGGAGCCGTCGGATCCAGCCCCATCAGCTTTTCGGCGACGATCACGTGCGCGGAGCTCGATATCGGCAGCAACTCTGCCGCCCCCTGGACGATGGCGAGAATCAGGATCTGCAGCAGGCTCATGGAAGGCGCTCGGTCGGATAGGGCCGGGCCGGATTATCGTACGTTCAGCGTTTTATGATGAGGCGACGATGCAGCCGCCCGCCGAACCCGTTGTCGCGCAGTTCCAGGCCGCGAGCGACCAGACCCTGCTGGTGTCGTTCGGCGATCGGATTGCCCGCGAGACGCACGATCGTGTGCGCTCGCTGCTGGCTTCGTTGCAGGATGAGCCGATTGCCGCAACGCGCAACCTGCACCCGGCCTATTGCTCGCTGCTGATCAAGTTCGACCCGCTGCGGACGACCCACGAGGCGATCGAGCGTGCCGTGCGCGATCGGATCGTCCGGCAGGGCGCGACGACGCCTCCAGCCGGGCGTCGGGTGGAAATTCCGCTGTGCTACGGGGGCGAGTTTGGACCCGATCTGATCCCACTGGCCGAGCTGCGCCACCTGAGTGTCGAGGATCTGATCCGCACGCATTCGCAGACCGCGTATACAGTCTACTTCCTGGGTTTCGTGCCCGGGTTTGCCTACCTGGGTGCGGTGCCCGACACGATTGCCGCCCCTCGGCTTTCTTCGCCCCGCCGCCGTGTCGAGGCCGGCAGCGTCGGCATCGCCGGGCGCCAGACCGGCATCTACCCGTGCGCCGTGCCGGGCGGCTGGCGGCTGATCGGCAGGACGCCGCTCTCGCTGTTCCAGGTCGAGCGCGCGCCGATGTCGCTGCTGGGGCCCGGCGATGAGGTCCGGTTCCGTCCGATCGGGGAAGACGAGTTCGCTCGTATCCGGCAGGGTGGCGTGTGATTCGAGTCGAGCTGCCCGGCCTGATGAGCACCGTCCAGGATCTGGGCCGTGAAGGCTTCGGCCCACTCGGCGTTTCGGCGTCGGGCGCGGCCGATCCGATCGCGCTGCGCATCGGCAATCGACTGCTCGGAAACACCGAAGGAGCTGCCGCGCTGGAGCTGACACTGGTGGGCGGGACGTTCCGGTTCGAGACCGATACCTGGGTTTCGCTCACCGGTTCGGACTTCGACGCCACGCTCGACGGCGAACCATTGACCACCTGGACCGCCCATCCGGTCGGCGCGGGCCAGGTGCTGCAGATGCGATCGACGCGAACGGGCGCCCGCTCCTACCTGTGCGTCAGCGGGGGAATCGAGGTGCCGCTCGTCCTCGGAAGCGCCTCGACCCATGTGTTGAGCGCTCTGGGGGGCCTGAATGGCCGCCCGCTTCGAAAAGGCGACGCGTTGCGGACCGGTCCCTGCCGGCCGCCCGCCGCCAGGCGCCTGAATCCGGACATGGCCGAGCGGCTGGCGCCGCGCCGACGCCTGCGCGTGACCGATGGCTTGCAGTCCGACTGGTTCATCAAGGCGTCGCAACGGGCCCTGTTCGAAGTAAGCTTCCGGGTGACGGAAGCGTCCGATCGGATGGGTCTGAGACTGGAGGGCAGCCCGATCGAATCGACCTCGCAGGCCGACCTGATCACGACCGGTGTTGCCTTGGGCGCCATCCAGGTTCCGCCCGGCGGCCAGCCCGTGATCGTATTCGTCGAGCAGCAGACCACGGGCGGCTACCCGGTGATCGCCAACGTGATCGCCGCCGACCTGGCGTCGGTCGGTCAGCTTCGACCGCGCGATGCGGTGGAGTTCGAGCTTGTGTCGCAACGGACGGCCCGCGAGTTGATCCTGGAACAGGAGTCCTGGCTCGGGTCGGACCACTTGCTGCTCCAGTGAGCGGCCGTCGCCAGCGTGACGAACCAGATGGATCTGAACTGCGACATGGGCGAGTTGCCGCAGGCGGTCCTGGACGGCACGCAGGATGCGCTGATGGCTTCGGTCACATCCGCCAACATCGCCTGCGGGGGTCACGCTGGCGACGACAGCACGATGGAGGCCACCGTCCGGCAGGCGCTGCGGCACGGCGTGTGCATTGGCGCACACCCCGGGTTTCCGGATCGGGCCAACTTCGGTCGCCTGGCGGTTTCCCTGACGCCCGCGCAGATTGCCGATACCGTTTACGAGCAGGTGGTTGCGCTGGTCCGCATTGCCCAGCGGTGCGGGGCCGCGGTTGGTTACGTGAAACCTCACGGTGCACTCTATAACCTGGCCGCGCGCGACGCGGAGCTGGCGCGGGCGATTGCGCAGGGCGTGGCGAGATGGCGAAGCGACGTCGTACTGGTCGGCCTGGCCGGATCGACGATGCTCGACGCTTTCCACGACATGGGCTTCGAAGTCGCCGCCGAAGCGTTTGCCGACCGGCTCTACGAGCCCGACGGCAGCCTGCGTTCGCGCAAGCTGCCCCACGCGCTGATTCGCGACCCGCAATCGGCCGCAGCGCAGGCGCTGCGCATCGCGCAACGGCGCCAGGTCGTGGCCGCCGATGGCAGCCAGATCGCGGTCGATGCGCAGACGATCTGCGTGCACGGCGACACGCCCGGTTGCGTTCAGATCGCCGCCGCGGTCGCGTCCAGCCTGCGCGAAGCGGGCGTTGAATTAAAAGGCCTGCCTGACACCGACTACGACGACCGCGCCGCTGTCTGAGACCGCGGCGCTTCAGAATCAATAGTGCTCGGCAGTTCCTCGCACAAGTACCGCTGCATCCGCGCGAGCGCTTCCTCGAGCGCCAAGCCGCGCCCGACGGCACGCGATCGCTCGAAGGCGGAATCGCCCAGCGCAGCGCGGGTGCGCGCGCTGAAGGAGTCGACGAAGACCTTGTCGGCCGGATCCAGCGGCCATTTCAGCTGATCAAAGTGAAACATCGCGGCGCCGTCGAACAAGGCTGATTCCTCCCAGTCGCCCTGCACCGCCGCCAGCCCGGCGCACAGGAGCAGCGGGAACACCCGCTGATAAGGTGCGGCGGCGAGTTCATCGTTCAATCTGGCCGCCTCGAGCAGCCGCTCACGCACGCGGTCGGTGCTGTCCTGGGCGAGAGCGGTCATCACCAGGTTGTGCAGGTTGGAGCCGATCAGGCGGATGTCCCCCTGGCGCCGCGCTTGGGCCAGCGCGGCCTCGTAGAGCGACTCGGCCCGGCTCCACTGGCCGTCGAGGCGCTCCAGTTCGCCCAGCGCCAGCGCTGCCTTGCCGAACTTTTCGCTGTCGGCTCCCAGCTGCCGCGACAACGCGAATGCCTCTTCGATCCGCACTCGCGCCGCGGCGAACTCTCCCTGTTCGGCGCACGACATCCCGGAGAAGGTCAAGGCGTCCGACAGAATGTCCGCGGCACCTATCCCGCGCGCGAGGGCAACTGCGGCGTCGTGGGCCTGGATGGCCTGCTGGTACTGCCCGATGCGGGAGGCCAGCCGTCCGGCGTGGGTGAGCGCTTCTCGGCGAAGACGATCGTGGCCCGCGCTGCCGGTGCGGCTCAAAGCCTCCTGGGTCACCCGGTAGCCCAACAAGAGCAGCGCACGGTTGAGCCAGTACCTGAACAGCCCCGTGACGAGGCGCAAGTCCCGTTCGCCGCCGTCGGCCATGTGCTCGCACCAGGCGTGCGCGGCCAGAACGTTTTCCACTTCGAGGTCGAGCTGCTCCATCAGCCGCCCCTGCTGCGGGCCGTACGATTCGCTTCTGGCCTGTTCGGCCAGCGCAACGAACGCGTCCAGGTGCCGGGTCCGGGTCGCGTCGCCATCGCCGGCCGCCTGAAGCCGGTCCAGCGCGAACTCGCGCATCGTCTCCAGCAGACGATAGCGGGGCTCGAAGCCGGTGTCGGGCTCGACAACGACGAGTGACTTGTCGACGAGCGCGCCGAGCGCGTCGAGTACCGCCCATTCGTCGATGTCCTGATCGGCCGCGACCTGTTGCGCCGCTTCGAGCGCAAAGCTGCCGCTGAAAACGCCCAGACGCCGGAATACGGTTTGCTGGGGCAGGGTGAGCAGGCCGTGGCTCCATTCGAGTGCCGCACGCATCGTCTGGTGGCGCGGCAGCGCGAGCCGGCTGCCGCTGGTGAGCACGCGCAGCCGCTCGTCGAGGCGCCCGCGAAGGCCTTCTATGCCGAGCAGCGGAACCCGCGCCGCCGCCAGTTCGATCGCCAGGGCGATGCCGTCGAGCTTGCGGCAGATGTCGATCGCCACGGCGACGTTGGCCGCCGTCAGCGAGAAACGCGGGTCGGCCGCCTGTGCGCGCGCCTCGAACAGCGCCACGGCACCGGCCGCCCGGGCGGCGTCCAACGATTCCTCGGCCGGCAGCGCCAGGGCGCCGATCCGGAACACCTGCTCGGCGGCGATCCTCAGCGGTTCCTGGCTGGTCGCCAGCCAGTGCACGCCCGGCGTCGCCGCGCCGAGCGACTCCACCAGCTCAGCCACCGCGAGCAGCAGGTGCTCACAGTTGTCGAGCACGATCAGCATCCGGCGCCCGGCCAGTGCCTCGGCCATCGCTTCCAGGGGTGGCTGGCTGCCCAGCTTGATCTGCAGCGCGCTTGCCGCAGTGGTCGCCACCAGCGATGGGTCGCTGACCGGCGCCAGCTCGACCAGGCACGCGCCGTGCTCGAATGCGTCGCCGATGCGGTGTGCGAGCGCCCGGGCCACCGCGGTCTTGCCGATGCCGCCGGCGCCGACCACGGTGACCAGCCGATGCGCCCGGACGAGGGCATCGAGCGCCTTCAGATCGTCGTCCCGGCCCAGCAGGGCCGGCGAAACCTCTATCTCGATGCCGGAGGCCGGCGCTGCGATGGGCGGCTCGTCGGCGGTTTCGCCGTCCGCGCCTTGATTCAGCTTCTGCGAGAAGCGATAACCACGCCCCGGAATGGTCGCGATCGCCTGCGGGCCGAGCAGCTTTCGCAGCGCGGAGATCTGCACCTGCAGGTTGTTTTCCTCGACCACCAGTCCGGGCCAGACCAGGTCGAGCAGTTCACTCTTGCCGACGACCCGGTCACGGCGATGAATCAGCGCCAGCAGCACGTCGAAGGCGCGCGCGCCGAGCCTGACGGCCCCGCCATCGAGCAGCAGCTGCCGCGTTTCGGGCTGCACCACGAAGCGGCCGAATGCGAAATCACCGGAAGGGAAGGGACCCGTCACCATCTGGCAAGAGATTACCGGAACACGCCCCGCTGGCGCCTGCGCCAAAGGCCCTCACCTCCTCCCCTCTCCCGCTGCGCGGGCGAGGGGCGATCGGGCGCCGCAAGCGCGGAGGTACTCGCATAGGCACGCTGTATCGCC
>DASZFP010000045.1:0-4852 GCA_035939615.1 Burkholderiaceae bacterium
AAATGGAGCACTGCGATGAGCCTGCGAATTGGCGACGAGGTACCCGATTTCACCGCCCAGACGACCGAAGGAGAAATCCGCTTCCACGAGTGGATTGGCAACAGCTGGGCGATCCTGTTTTCCCATCCGAAGGATTTCACCCCGGTGTGCACCACCGAGCTGGGCCGCGTCGCCGGCCTCAAGCCGGAGTTCGACAAGCGCAACACCAAGGTGATCGGCCTGTCGATCGACAGCGTCGAGGATCACCGGCGCTGGGCCGTGGACATCGCGGAGACCCAGGGTACGCCGCTGAACTATCCGCTGATCGGAGACACGGACCTGAAGGTCGCCAAGCTGTTCGACATGATCCATCCGAATGCCAGCGGAAATGCCTCCAGCCGCACCGCGGCCGACAACGCCACGATTCGCGCCGTATTCCTGATCGGCCCCGACAAGAAGCTGAAGCTGTTGATCCTGTATCCGATGAGCACCGGGCGCGACTTCAATGAAGTGCTCAGGGCGCTCGATTCGGTTCAGCTCACCGCGCGCCACACGGTGGCGACCCCGGTGAACTGGCGCCCCGGCGACGACGTGATCATCCCGACCTCGGTGTCGGACGAAGCCGCGCGGGCCAAATTCCCGGGTGGCTGGAAGACCCTGAAGTCCTACCTGCGGTTGGTTGCGCAGCCGAAATGATGCTGTCTGCGCGCGCAGCGCGCAGACAGCATCACCCTCGGAAGCGCGCAGCGCGAAGGAGGGTTACGTCGCCTGCGCGCCGCGCGCCCTCACCCCGTCCCCGCTCTCCCGCTGCGCGGGCGAGGGGCGATCGGTCGGCGCAAGTGCGCGCGCATTCGCAAGGGCAAGCCGGACAGGGTGAGGGCCGGTAAGCGCCTCAGACCGCCAGGTAGTCGGACGCCTGCGTCTCGTCCCGGTCCGCGCCGAGCTTCAGCAGCCTGAGCAGCACGGTCAGCGCGGCGGCGACCGCAACGTTCAGGATCAGCGAATACAGGGCCGTGTAGCCCGGTAAGCCGTGCCCGAACAGCGCAAACTGCCAGGTCGGTTTGAAACCGGCCTGCGCGGCGACCGTCGTTCCGACCGCCGTGCCGACCGCCCAACCGGCCAGCAGCGCCCACGAGTTGAACCAGCGCGTATAAAGCGCGAACACGACCGCCGGCAGCGTCTGGATGACCCAGATGCCGCCGAGCAGCTGCATCTGTATCGCGTACTGCTGGTTGACCGCGATGATGAAGACCAGGGCCCCGGCCTTGACGATCAGCGACATCCACTTGGCCATGCGCGACTCTTCCGCCTGAGTGCAGCCGGGCCGCAGGAATTCCCGGTAGACGTTGCGCGTGAACAGGTTGGCCGCGGCGATCGACATGATGGCTGCCGGCACCAGCGCGCCGATCCCGATCGCGGAGAAGGCCACCCCCGCGAACCAGGGCGGGAACATCTGCAGCACCAGCGCCGGCACCGCGAAATTCGCCTTGAACTGCTGGAAACCGGCCGCGTACTGGGGCAGCTTATCCACGCCCGCCGCGATCGCCATGAAGCCCAGCAGCGCGAGCAGCCCCAGCACCAGCGAGTAGGCCGGCAGCATGGCCGCGTTGCGACGGACCGCGTGCGAGCTGCTGGCGCTCAGGATCGCCGTCACCGAGTGCGGATACAGCAGCAGTGCCAGCGCCGAGCCGAGCGCCAGCGTGGCATACACGCCATAGGATCCGGTGGAGCCGGCCGCCGGCAGCGCCAGCAGCAGCTTCTGCGGCGGCACCGCGGCAAAGATGGCGGCGTATCCGCCGAGCTTGGACGGCACCACCACGATCACCGCGAACACGGTGATGAAGATCAGCAGGTCCTTCACGATCGCGATGGCTGCCGGTGCGCGCAGCCCGCTGGAATACGTGAAGGCGGCCAGGATCAGGAACGCTATGACCAGCGGAGCATCGCCCACCCAGCCCTCGCCGGCCACTCCCATCGCCCCGATCACGACCTGCAGGCCGACCAGCTGCAAGGCGATGTACGGCATGGTCGCCACGATGCCGGTCACCGTCACCGCCAGCGCCAGCCAGCGATTGCCGAAGCGGCCGCGCACGAAATCGGCCGAGGTGATGTAGCCGTGCCGGTGCGCCACGCACCACAGCCTGGGGAACACGATGAACATGATCGGGTACACGATGATCGTGTACGGCACGGCAAAAAACGCCAGCGCCCCGGCCCCGAAGGCCAGGGCCGGTACCGCGATGAACGTGTAGGCGGTGTAAAGATCGCCGCCGATCAGAAACCAGCTGATCAGCGTGCCGAAGCGGCGGCCGCCCAGTCCCCACTCGTGCAGGCGCTCCAGGTCCCCGCGGCGCCAGCGGGCCGCGGCGAAACCCAGAGCGGTGATGAACGCGAACAGCAGGACGAAAACGGTGAGCGCGGTCGTGTTAAGAGTGGCCATGGCGCGCTGTCCGTCTTGGGGCCGGTCACGCCGGATTCAGGGCCGCTTTTCGGTGGCGAAGTAAACGATCGCCGTCAGGACGGCACACACCAGGACCATCGCCAGCTGGTACCAGTAGAAGAACGGCACCCCCGCGAGCGTCGGCTCGACCGTGTTGTAGAACGGAACGCACAGCGCCAGCACGTACTGCAGCAGCAGCAGCGCGTACCAGCCTTTCTTCGGTTCGCGCCCGGCTCGTTTCTGGGTCATGGCGTCGTGACAGGCCGCTCGCGCACTGCAGGCGCCGATGGGCGATGTTCTGGTTGCTCTTCCGGCAATTGTATCGGCCCCCGACCCGACGCGGTTGTGCGCTGCTCAGTCGCTCAATCCCAACGCGATGAAGGCCGGATTGACGAAGCCCGGCTTGCCGTACCGCAGCTCTGCGCCGTCGGCGTCGGTGACATGTCCGCCGGCCGCCGAGACGATCGCGTGTCCGGCGGCGGTGTCCCATTCCCAGGTGCGGCCGGTTCGAGGATAGGCATCGGCTTGCCCCGACGCCACCAGCCCGAACTTCAGAGACGAACCGGCCGTCGTGTGCGAGGCCACCCTCCTCTGGCCCAGCAGCGCCCGCCACGGCGCCGGTTCCTGGTGCGAGCGGCTGGTCACCACGGCCAGACCCTCGGGAGGCGGTCGGCGGCAAGCGATGCGGCGGCGCTCACCGCCGGCATCCAGGATCGAGCCGTCATCGATCGAACCCGCGTACAGGCGCTGCAACGCCGGCGCGTAGATCAGCCCGAGCACCGCGCGTCCGTCCTGCACCAGCGCGATGTTGACGGTGAACTCGCCGCTGCGCCTCACGAATTCACGCGTGCCGTCCAGCGGATCGACCAGCCAGAATCGCTCGCCGACGACGGGCGTGGCCGACTCCGATGCGGCCTCCTCTGAAACGACGGCCGTGTCGGGCGTCAATTGCGCCAGGGCCGCGAGGATGATCGCCTCGGCCTGCAGATCGGCGTCGGTCACCGGTGAGCGGTCGGCCTTGTGACGCACGTCGAAGTCGGTGGCGTAGACGCGCAGGATGGCCGCTCCGGCCTGGTGCACCACCTGGACCAGCGGCTCCAACAGGGACGTCAGGGGCATCGGTGCTTTCTTGTCGTGGAAATCTCGCGTCCGGGGCACCACCGCCGGGCAGCGTCATCATCGCATGGAGCACGCCGGGCCCGATTCGCCTGCCGGCCGCCGGCGACTTAGAATCAGGTGGGTTTTGGAAAGATTGCCAATGACGCCCATCGCGCTGGCCAGTGTTTCGAACGTGACCGACGAGCCGGTTGCGGCTTCGGTGTCGCGCCGCATCCGTGAACGGCTGATGAAGGCCGGGGTCCGCTTTCACGCCAACGACAACATCTCCCGCTACCTGGAGCCGGGTGAGCTGGAGGAGCTGCGCGCGGAGGTCGAACGCCGCATGCAGGACCTGCTGGAGACCCTGGTGATCGACACCGTCAGCGACCACAACACGCAGGACACCGCCAACCGCGTGGCCCGCATGTTCGTGGACGAGGTGTTCCGCGGTCGCTACCAGCCCGAGCCCGGCATTACCCAGTTTCCGAACGTCGAGCACCTGAACGAGCTGATGATCGTTGGACCGGTCGTGATCCGCAGCACCTGCTCGCACCACTTGTGTCCGATCTTCGGCAGGCTCTGGATCGGCGTGATGCCGAACGAGCATTCCAGCCTGATCGGCTTGTCCAAGTACGCCCGCCTGGCCGACTGGGTGATGAGCCGTCCCCAGATTCAGGAGGAGGCCGTGGCCAGGCTGGCCGATCTGCTGCAGGAGCGGGTGCAGCCCGACGGGCTCGCCATCGTGATGGAAGCCGATCATTTCTGCCTGCACTGGCGCGGCGTCAAGGACACCGAGTCCAAGATGACCAACAGCGTGATGCGCGGCTCGTTCCTTAAGGACGTCAACCTGCGGCGCGAGTTCCTGTCGCTGATCGGCGCCGCCACGGCCAGGACCTGAACCGATGCTGGTTCGCCTGCTCTATGCGAGTCGTGCCGCCGAACCGGTCCCCGAGGGGCTGATCGAGGCGATCCTGCTGCAGGCGCGCCGCAACAACCCGGAGCTCGGGGTCACCGGCGTGCTGTGTCATGGCGGCGAGGTGTTCATGCAGGTTCTGGAGGGCGGGCGCGACCCGGTCAATGTGCTGTACAACCGGATCGCGTGCGACCGCAGGCATCGGCGCGTCACGCTGCTCAATTACGAGGAAATCCCGGAGCGCCGCTTCTCCAGCTGGACCATGGGCCAGGTCAATCTGACCAAGGTCAATTCATCCACGCTGCTGAAGTATTCGGAGCGGGCCGTGATCGATCCTTACGCGGTGCCGGGCCGCACGCTGGCGGCGCTGACCGAGGAGCTGATCGCCACGGCCTCGATCATCGGGCGGTGTTGATCCCTTC
>DASZFP010000046.1:0-4800 GCA_035939615.1 Burkholderiaceae bacterium
GCCATCTTGAGCGCAACGGTCGTCTTGCCCGTGCCCGGATTGCCGGTAAAGCACATGTGCAGCCCCGGCGGGGCCACCGGCAGCCCCTGCGAGCGGCGGGCCGAGTCCACCACCAGCAACGCCGCCACGTCGCGAATGCGCCGTTTCACGGGCGCCAGTCCGATCAGCTCGCGGTCCAAGTCGGCCAGCAGGGCCAGCACGTCCTGCTCGCCGATGGCGCCGGCCGGATCGCTCACGCCGCCGCTCCCCGCCTCAGTACCGGTGCCCGGGCGGCTGGTCGGTCGCGTACGGCTCGATCGCGTAGCGCTGCACGCGTCCCTGCGCCTCCAGGCGGCGCAGCCGGAACCCCGGCTCCTCCAGCGGCCGGTTCACCAGGAACGACAGGCGAATCGTCTCCCAGCCCAGCGTCGAGTCGAACGCGTTGACGCGGACGTAGTGCCGCGGATAGGTCTTGCGGCAGGCGTTGATCTCGAGCATCACGCCGGCCGCATCGTGCAGATCGAACATCGGCATGCCGAACATCTCCCAGTACGTGTTGCGCGGGTGGATGTCGTCGGTGTACTCGACCGAGACCGCCCAGTTGTTCCGAAGACAGTACTCGACCTGAGCCTTGATCTGCTGGTCGGTCAGATCGGGCAGAAACGAGAACGCTCCTTGAGTGACGCGCATCGCTGTTCCTTTTCAGCTGACCGACGGGGTCGGAACGAAATCGGAGGTGTCCGTGCTCGCGTAGTTGAAGGTGACGTCCTTCCAGGTATCCAGGGCGGCCTGCAGCGGCTTGCAGTGGCGGGCGGCCGAGGCCAGGATGTCGGGGCCCTCGTGCCGGATGTCGCGCCCCTCGTTGCGCGCCAGCACCGTGGCCTCCAGCGCAACGCGGTTGGCGGTGGCACCGGCCTGGATGCCCATCGGGTGGCCGATCGTTCCGCCGCCGAATTGCAGCACCACGTCGTCGCCGAACAGGTCCAGCAACTGGTGCATCTGGCCGGCATGGATGCCGCCCGAGGCGACCGGCATCACCTTGCGCATTCCGCCCCAGTCCTGCCGGAAAAACAGCCCCCGCGGCAGATCCACCGACGTCACCGACTCGCGGCACACCGCGTAGTAGCCCTGCACGGTCATCGGATCGCCCTCCAGCTTGCCCACGGCGGTGCCGGCGTGCAGGTGGTCGACGCCGGCCAGCCGCAGCCACTTGGCGATCACGCGGAACGAGACTCCGTGCGACTTCTGGCGCGTGTAGGTGCCGTGACCGGCACGGTGCATGTGCAGGATCATGTCGTTGTCGCGGCACCAGTTGGACAGCGACTGGATCGCGGTCCAGCCGACCACCAGGTCGACCATCACGATCACCGAGGCGAGCTCACGGGCGAACTCGGCCCGCTGGTACATCTCTTCCATCGTGCCGGCCGTGACGTTCAGGTAATGACCCTTGATCTCGCCGGTCGCGGCCGCGGCGCGGTTGACGGCCTCCATGCAGTAGAGGAAGCGGTCGCGCCAGTGCATGAACGCCTGCGAGTTGATGTTTTCATCGTCCTTGACGAAGTCAAGGCCGCCTTTGAGCGCCTCGTACACGACGCGCCCATAGTTCTTGCCCGACAGCCCCAGCTTCGGCTTGGTGGTGGCGCCCAGCAGCGGGCGGCCGAACTTGTCCAGCCGTTCGCGCTCGACCACGATGCCGGTGGGCGGCCCGCGAAACGTCTTCACGTAGGCCAGCGGCAACCGCATGTCCTCCAGCCGGGCCGCCTTGAGCGGCTTGAAGCTGAACACGTTGCCGATGATCGAGGCGGTCAGATTCGCGATCGAGCCTTCCTCGAACAAGTCCAGCTCGTAGGCGATCCAGGCGAAGTACTGCAACGGGTTGTTCGGCACCGGCTCAACCTTGTACGCCTTGGCGCGGTAGTTCTCGCAGGCGGTTAACCGGTCGGTCCACACGACCGTCCAGGTGGCCGTGGACGACTCGCCTGCGACCGCTGCGGCCGCCTCTTCCGGATCGACGCCTTCCTGCGGCGTGATCCGGAACAGCGCGAGCACATCGGATTCCTTCGGTTCGTAGGCTGGCTGCCAGTAACCCATTTGCGCGTACTTCAAGACACCTGCGGTATACCGCTTCGAGATGTCCATCTGCTGGGTGTGGCCTGATGCGCCCATCGGGTGTCTCCAATCGGCTCGTGAAAATCGGTCTGGAAACGATATTAGGAAACCGCTAGCATCAGATCCATTCAAAGTTGCTGACCTAAAGTATCAGCTTCCCTTATCTTGGATCTCCATCTTGAGCCGCCATCTGACCGTCAGGCAGCTCGAAGTACTGGCGGCCGTCGGGCGCGAAGGAAGCGTCACGGCTGCAGCCGAATCGCTGCACTTGACGCAACCGGCGGTGTCGATGCAACTGCGCCAGCTCGAGCGGCAGCTGGAGCTGACGTTGTTCGAAACGGTCGGGCGGCGATTGCAGATCACCGAGCCCGGCAAGGAGCTGGTGCAGCTGGCCGTCGAGCTGCTGGCGCGCATCGATGACCTGGAGCAGACAGCCCGTTCGCTGCGGGGCGTCGGGCATGGGCGGGTGCGGCTCGGCGTGGTCAGCACGGCCAAGTATTTCGCTCCGCGGCTGCTGGCGCAATTCGTCAAGCTGCACAGCGGCGTGGAGTTCAAGCTGACGATCCACAACCGCGCCGAAATCATCGATCAGCTGCAGTCCTATGCGATCGACCTCGGGATCATGGGGCAGCCGCCCGAAGGCATGCAGCTGGACGGCACTGCGTTCGCGCCCAATCCGCTGGTTGCGATCGCGGCGCCCTCGCATCCGCTGTCGCTGCGGCGGCGGTTGAATCCGCACGACCTCACCGATCAACCCTTCATCGTGCGCGAGAGCGGTTCGGGAACCCGCAGCGCGATGGACCGCTATCTGGTCGAGCACGACGTCAAGATCCGAAGGGTGATGGAGGCCGACAGCAACGAGACCATCAAGCAGGCGGTGATGGCCGGCATCGGGCTGGGCTTTGTCTCGCTTCACACGGTGCGCGCGGAGTTGGCGGCCGGTCGTATCGCGGTATTGGACGTTTCAGGGCTGCCGTTGCAACGCCAGTGGTACGCCGTTCATTCGCGGCAGCGGCGGCTGACTCCGGCGGCCGAGGAGTTTTTGCACTACCTGCTGCGCGAGGCCGACGCGCTGATGCGCGCCGCCCTGTAAGCGCCGGCCGGGGCCGGGCGCGCCCCGCAAGAGCGGCCGCTTCAGTTTCCCCCGCTCCAAAGTCGCACGAAGCGCTGGCGCGCTGCCGGATCGGAGGTCGGCGCGTACGGCGGATCCGTGCGCGCGGCGCTCTCGGCCAGCACGCCTCGCAGCTCGTCCAGTGCCACTCCGATTCGCCCCGCCCGCTCGACCACCGCCGGCACGCCGGCCAGCGGCGCCGCCGCGATCGCCCACAGCGCCGTGCTGCGCCGCCCGCTGCGGCAGTACGCGAGCACCGGCTGCTCGCACTGTTGAAGGATCTGCCCGAAGGTGTCGCCATCGGCGACACCCAGCCGGCTGTATTCGACCGGCTGGAAGAAGAACTTGATCGCGTGCCGGGCGCAGGCAGCCCCGATCCGCTCGGACGGCGTGCCGCCTTCGGCGTCCGGACGATGGCAGACGATCGCCTTGATGCCCGCCGCGGCGAGCGTGGCCACATCGGCCTCGTCGATCTGGTCGGCCACGCTCAGCGTTGCAATCAGCGGCAGAGCTTGCATCGCATTGACCCTTCAAGTCAGGCCATCGTACTACCAGCGGAGTAATCCCTTCGCGCCGACAGCCCGCAGGAACTTTTGCACGGCATTTCTCGTCTGTTCGTATAGGCGCAGTGCTTCGAGCTCGCGCGGCCAGCGAGTCTCGCCGCTTGCCAGTGCGGACAGTCGCGCTGGCCCGTATTTTGCTTTCACTCGTTATAACCCCGCTGCCCGATTCAAAGCGGTGCGCCGGGGTGTGCCACATCGCTGAATAGCGACTGTCCCCACCTGTATTTCGGGTGCTGCGGTACTTCGGCCAGGCGCGCGCGATGATATAAGACAGGTAGTAGTCGCCGTATTTAGTCAATCACGTCTTTACGGCAGAGTTAATGTGTGTGCGTCCCCGGTCCATACGCATACATGGTGCATACACCTTAAGGGATGGGACCCCGATGGGTAGTTCCTGGAGAGCCGACGCGATGGGTAGTTTCCCCGCTCCACGCTCCACCCGGCCGCTGTGGTTGGCGGCCGCCCCGCTGTTCCTGAAGGCCTCGGCCCTCGGCCTGGTCGTTGCAGTGCCTGGCGCGATGGCCAGCCCGCACGAAGCCTCCCAGTTTTCAGTGCCCTCCGGTTCTCCCGACGAATACATGCAGGCCGCCGCATCGTTCGCACGTGAACTCGATTCCAAGGCTGAAATCTCGTTCAGAGACTCTCAGAGCGGGTCGCTGTCGGTGTCGCGCATCGAGGGCGACCGCATCCAATGCATCGTGCGCGTGTCGCCGGATGCCGGCGACGCATTGCGGCCGCTGGGCCGCTTTCTGAACGGCCGCATCGAGCGCGATGCGCAGGCGATGTGGGCCTTGGCGCACGAAATCGGTCATTGCAAGTTCCGGGAAGCATTTCTTAACCGGCCCGATGGCCGTGTCGCCGACGCGAGCGTATTCCCGTTCCTGGCCCAGGAGGCCGCCGCCGATGCGTACGGGATCCTTTCGGTCGAGCGCAAGCTGGGCGAAAAGATCCCGGTGCGGCAGGCCGTGATCCTGGCCCGGATGCTGAGCTCGGCCATGTACCACGACGCCAACCATGCAACCGGGCACTACGTGTCGG
>DASZFP010000047.1:0-16396 GCA_035939615.1 Burkholderiaceae bacterium
CCCTGCGCGGAGCCTTCGCCGAGCAGGCCGCGCGCCGCGCGTCCTGACTTATGAGCGAGGCGAACCGCGCCGACGAACCGTCCCGCTGCCCTTGGGTAGGGCAAGACGAGCTCTACGTTGCCTATCATGATCACGAATGGGGGCGGCCGGAATACGACGACCGCGCTCTGTTCGAGAAGCTCGTACTCGATGGCTTCCAGGCGGGCCTGTCCTGGATCATCATCCTGCGCAAGCGCGATAACTTTCGTCGCGCTTTCGACGGCTTCGAGCCCGCAAAAATGGCACGCTACGCGCCGAAAAAAATCGAGCGGCTGCTTCAGGACGAAGGCATTGTGCGTAATCGCGCGAAGATCGAAGGATCCATCCTGTCGGCGCGCGGCTGGCTCGACATCATGGAAAAGGGGCCGGGTTTCTCCAAGTTCCTGTGGAACTTCGTCGACGGTGGCCCCAAAATCAACCACTGGCGAAGCATCAAGCAGGTGCCGGCCGAAACCGGGCAATCGCGCGCGATCTCGAAGGAGCTCGCCGGCCGCGGCTTCAAGTTCTGTGGACCGACCATCGTTTACGCGTTCATGCAAGCGGTCGGCATGGTCAACGACCACCTCGTGAAGTGCTATCGCCACCCTGACTTTGCAGCGCCGACGCGGCGCGCTGCAAAGTGACCGGTTCAACAGGCTGCTAGAGGGAACTGCCGGCTTGCACCGGCACGATGGGTCGCCCCTCGCCCACGCAAGTGGGAGAGGGGAGGGGGTGAGGGCGGTTAAAGCAGCTCGAGCGCCGGGCGGTGGGTCGCCGCCGTGCCGAGCGAGGCGAGCGTGGGCGTGCCGGTGTGGTCGGCTTGTCCGCGCCGGATCGCCTTCCAGTCGTCGCGGCGCATCTCGAACAGGCTGGTGCGGCGCGGCTCGTGCGTTTCCTGGTCCAGGCTGCCGGCCGGAATGGCTTCGATGAAGCCGGCGTCGTACAGCATCTGCTCGAAGGGTTCGTGGCCGGCCGGGCAGCCCGCGTACAGCTTCTGCGCGCCCAGCGCTGCGAACGTCAGGTCGCCCGTGGCCATGATCGCTTCGACCGCGAGCGGCGAGCCCAGGAAATTCGGATGCGTGAACCAGTCGATGGTCCACACCGACCGCGTGGGGCCCACCGCGTGCATCCCGACGAAGCCGACGAATTCGTGCGACTGGCGCTTGACCACCGCCATCGAATAGCCGGTTCCGTGCAGCCAGTCGGCCAGCGCCTGGCGCACCAGTTCCTTGACCTCGCGCTCGCTGCGCGGCGCCTGGTCAGCCCAGCACTCGCGGAAATGGGGCTGCACCACGGAGCGCCAGATGCGCGGCACATCGGCTCCATCGAGCTGACGCAGCACGCAGTGCTCGGTGAACCAGCGAAAATAGCGCGGCAGCTGCGCGTGGATGCGCGTATCTGCCGAAGTCGAAGTAGAAGTCCCGCTCATGGCCGTCTCCTGGACGTTTGCCTTTCGATCCCCCGCGAACGTGGTAGGAGCAGGCGTTCGCTGAACCGTATTGTGGGGATCGGCTGGACGGACTACTACTTGAAATGCGCTCCCTTAACGGAAAAAGGGCCGCGAGTGTGTCAGGGTAATTCTTACAGTCACGACAGGGTTGCCGACGCCGGGTTCGCTTACCCCGACAACTGAACATCAACCCCGGTCTATTTGATCGCTTCGGACAGGAACCTCGCCAGATCCTGGATCTCGTCCTGCGAAAGCGAGTGCGGGATCGCGTATTCGTGCCATTGAACGCTATATCCCAGGTCCATCAGGGCGTCGCGGGAGGTGCGTCCGAGGGCCACCGGAACCACGGCATCCTCGCGGCCGTGTCCCATGAAAATCGGTGTCGAGCGGGCCGCCTGGGTCGCCTCGGCGCGCGCGCTTGCGACCATCGGCAAGTAGGCCGACAGCGCGATCAGGGCCGCCAGCGGCGCAGGCTGCCGCAGGCCCGTCTGCAGCGTGATGGCCCCGCCCTGGGAAAACCCCGCCAGCACGATGCGGGAGGGGGCGATGCCGCGGCGCAGCTCGCGCTCGATCAGTGCCTGAACCTGTCCCTGTGACTGGCGGATCCCCGCTTCGTCCTCCTGCCGGTTGATCTGCGTGCCCAGGACGTCGTACCAGGCGCGCATCACGTGGCCGCCGTTGATCGTGACCGGCCGCATCGGGGCGTGCGGGAACACGTAGCGCGCTCCCGGCGCGCCCAGCGCCTGCAGCTCGCGCACGACCGGCACGAAGTCGAAGCCGTCGGCGCCCAGGCCGTGCAGCCAGATGATCGAGGCGGTCGGATCGGGCCGGGTCAGCAGCTCGACAGAATCGAGCGCCGGCGCGCCATCGCCTGCCTGTGCGAGTCCTGGGTTCACCGGCGCTCGCCCTTCGAAGCGCCGGACCCGCCCGGCGCGAAGGAGGGCTCCCGGAGCGCCGATTTCGGCCGAAACGCCGCCACCACCTCGTCGTGGGTTTCCACGTAGGGGCCTCCGATCAGCTGGATGCAATAGGGGACTGAAGCGAAAATGCCGTGCAGTATCCGGCCGGTTTGGGGATCGCGCAGGCCACCGAGCGTTTCGGTGATCGACTTGGGCTGACCGGGCAGGTTCAGGATCAGCGCGCTGTGGGTGGCCGTCTCGCGCAGTACGCCGACCTGGCGCGACAGCACCGCGGTGGGCACGAATTCGAGCGAGATGCGGCGCATCTGCTCCCCGTACCCGGGCAGCTCGCGCGTGGCCACCGCGCGCGTGGCCTCCGGGGTCACGTCGCGGCGCGATGGCCCGGTGCCGCCGGTGGTCAGCACCAGGTCGCAGCCGACCTGGTCGACCAGCTCCACCAGCGTGGCCTCGATGCGCGCGCGCTCATCGGCGATCAGCCGTTCGTGCGCCTGCCAGGGCGACTTCAGCGCCGCCCCGAGCCAGCTGCGCAGCGCGGGCAAGCCCTCGTCGGCGTACTGGCCGGCCGAGGCCCGATCGGACACGGACAGCAGGCCGATCACCAGTTCATCGGGGCCGGCGCGCAGCGCGCGGTTCACGGGGCGGCCTCGGGTTTTCCGGTCAGGGCGGCCAGGCGAGCGCGGATCGCCTCGGCGTCGGCCGTGCGCATCAGGCGCCCGATGTATTGCAGCTGGCGCCGCAGCCCTTCGCGCGCCGTGATGCGCCGCGCCAGCTCGATCTGCTCGCGCAGCCGCTCGGGCAAGTCGATCCGGCGAAGCTGCGCCGGGGGCAGGTCCGTGAGCTGCTGGCCCAGATCCTGCAGCTCGTGCATCTCACGCTTGCGCTGCGTCTTGCTCGGGCGCGGCTCGGGGGCGGGCCCGGGCGGGTCCTCGTCGTTGCGGGTTGCTCTGCGCATGGGCGGCCGCCTCGCACCGGGCCGGCCCGGGCGATGTGCGTTGCTCGCTATGATAGCCACCCGGCTCAGATCCGAGCGGATGGCAGCGGCCCGTGCCCTTAACCCAACAACAAACAGGCGCCTCATGAACGTTCGGCTTTCGATTCCGCAGGATGAATTGCGCGACATTGCGCTGCAGACGCTGCAGATCGCCAAGGAACTGGGCGCCACCTCCGCCGCGTGCGAAGCGAGCGAATCGAGCGGGCTGTCGGTGACGACCCGCAAGACGGTGGTCGAGACGATCGAGAACACGCGCGACAAGGGCGTTGCGGTCACGGTGTACATCGGCCAGCGGCGCGGCCACGCCTCCACCTCCGACTTCGCGCCGCGCGCGCTGCGCGAGGCGGTGCAGGCCGCCTACGACATCGCCCGCTTTACCGCCGAAGACGACGCGGCGGGCCTGCCCGACGAGGACGCGCTGGAGCACGCTCCGGCGCAGCTGGATCTTTATCACCCCTGGCCGCTCGAGACCGACGATGCGATCGGGATCGCGCAGCGGGCCGAGCAGGCCGCCTTCGACGTGAGCTCGAGCGTGGTCAACTCCGAGGGTGCCAACGTGTACGCCTCGGGCGGCCATTTCGTGCTGGCCAACTCGCTGGGCTTTGCCGCCGGTTATCCGTACTCGCGCCACTCGATCTCGGTGGCGCCGATCGCGCGCGACGGCAGCGGGATGCAGCGCGACGACTGGTACTCGGCCGCGCGCGCGCCCTCCGAGCTGGCCGAGCCGGAGGCCATCGGGCAGTACGCGGCGCACCGTGCCCTGGCCCGGCTGGGCGCGCGCAAGTTGCGCACCCGGCACTGCCCGGTACTGTTCGAGGCGCCCGTGGCCTGCGGGCTGCTGGGCAACTTCGTGCAGGCCGCCAGCGGCGGAGCGCTGTACCGGAAGGCCTCGTTCCTGATCGATGCGCTCGGCAAGCCCCTGTTTGCCGACCACATCAGCGTGCACGAGGATCCGTTCGTGCGGCGCGGCCTGGGCTCCAGCCCGTTCGACGAGGAAGGCGTGCGCGGTCAGCGGCGCGACGTGGTGGCCGGGGGCCTGCTCAAGGGCTACTTCCTGTCGAGCTACTCGGCGCGCAAGCTCGGCATGAAGACCACCGGCAACGCGGGCGGTGCCCACAACCTGGAGCTGCGCTCGGCGCGCACGCAGCCGGGCGACGATTTCGTGCAGATGCTGCGCAAGCTCGACCGCGGGCTGCTGGTGACCGAGCTGATCGGGCAGGGCGTCAACGTGGTCACGGGCGACTACTCGCGCGGCGCCACCGGCTTCTGGGTCGAAGGGGGCAGGATTCGGTACGCGGTCGAGGAGATCACGGTGGCGGGCAACCTGCGCGACATGTTGCGCGGCATCGCCGCCGTCGGAGCCGACACCGTGATCCGCGGCGGCCGCGTCAGCGGCTCGGTGTTGATAGAGAAGATGACGGTCGGTGGAAGTTGATCCTTTGGGACTCCCCTCTCCCGCCGTCTGAACGAAGTCGTGGTTGCGCGGCGTGCTCTTAAGTCGCTACGATGTGGCGCTCGTGTTAGAGGATCGTCATGCCACAGTTTGATCGCATCACTCAGAGCCCCGAAGTCATGGGCGGCAAGGCCTGCATCCGCGGCATGCGCGTGACCGTGGGTACCGTCGTTGGGCAGATCGGCGCGGGACACACCGTGGATCAAGTACTGGCCGATTATCCCTACCTCGAGCGTGAGGACGTCATGCAGGCTCTACGCTATGCGGCTTGGCGCGCGGACGAACGAGAGGTTCACCTCGCGGATCGATGAAGCTGCTCGTGGACATGAATCTGTCGCCGCGATGGGTCGACCTATTGACCAACGCGGGCATAGAAGCGGTTCACTGGAGCGCCATCGGCGCCAGGAATGCGAGCGATGCCGAGATCATGGCCTTCGCGCGCGCCAGCGGGCACATAGTGCTAACGCACGATCTGGATCTTGGCGCGATCCTCGCCGCGACACAGGGAAACAAGCCCAGCGTTGTACAGATCCGCGCAGACGATGTCGGTCCAGACGTGATCGGACTGCGTGTTGTCGCAGCGCTTCGACAGGTAGAAGTCGAATTGCAGGCCGGCGCCTTGCTAACCATCGACACGGCTCGCGACCGTTTGCGCCTGCTGCCGCTGCTGAGCCGACGGTAGCAGGCGCCAGCGATTGGCGTACCACGCGGGAGAAGGGACCTGCTGAGTGCATCTTCCGCCTGCAGGAAAGAGCCGCGTTACTCCCCTCTCCCGCTTGCGGGAGAGGGGCCGGGGGTGAGGGCGCGTTGCTCCAGCGTCTGCCGCCACCTTGCCACCTGCGCCGCTACCTGCGTCGGCGCGGTGCCGCCCACGTGATTGCGCGCTGCCACCGACCCTTCGAGGGTGAGCGCGTCCAGCACGTCGGCGCCGATCTGCGGGGCCAGCGCCTGCAGCTCCGCCAGCGGCAGCTGCGGCAGCGCGCAGCCGCGCTCATCGGCCCGCCGCACCGCGCGCGCCACCGCCTCGTGCGCGTCGCGAAACGCCACGCCCCGGCGCACCAGGTAGTCGGCCAGGTCCGTTGCGGTGGCGTGTCCCTGCAGCGCAGCCCGACGCATCGCTTCGCGGTCCACTTCGATGCCCGGCACCATCGCCGCGAACGCGCGCAGTGTCGCGTGCAGCGTGTCGACCGTATCGAACAGCGGCTCCTTGTCTTCCTGGTTGTCCTTGTTGTACGCGAGCGGCTGCCCCTTGATCATCATGAGCAGCGCCACCAGATGCCCGGCGACGCGTCCGCTTTTTCCGCGCGCCAGCTCGGCCACGTCCGGGTTGCGCTTCTGCGGCATGATCGAGGAGCCGGTGGTGAAGCGGTCGGGCAGCCGGATGAAGCCGAACCCGGGGCTGAGCCACAGCACGAGCTCCTCGGCCAGGCGCGACAGGTGCACCATCATCAGCGCCCCGGCCGCGCACAGCTCGACCGCGAAATCGCGGTCCGACACCGCATCGATCGAGTTCTGGCACACCGCCTCGAAGTTCAGGTCGCGCGCCACCCGCTCCCGGTCAATCGGAAACGTGGTGCCGGCCAGCGCCGCCGCGCCCAGCGGCAGCTGGTTCATCCGAGCGCGCGCGTCGAGCAGACGCTCGCGATCCCGCTGCAGCATCTCGACGTAGGCCAGCAGGTGGTGCCCGAAGGTGACGGGCTGGGCCACCTGCAGGTGGGTGTAGCCGGGCATGATCGTGTCGGTGTGCTGCGCGGCCAGCTCCACCAGCGCGCGCTGCAGCGCATCGATCTGCGCGGCCAGCCGGTCGATCTCGCCGCGCAGGTACAGGCGCAGGTCGGTTGCGACCTGGTCGTTGCGCGAGCGCGCCGTGTGCAGCCGCTTGCCCGCATCCCCGGCGATCTCGGTCAGGCGCCGCTCCACGTTCAGGTGCACGTCTTCCAGCGCCAGTTGCCAGTGAAACGCGCCCGATTCGATCTCGGACAGCACCTGCGCCAGCCCCTGGCGGATCTGCGTCAGGTCCTCGGCGCCGAGCACGCCGGCCGCGGCCAGCATCGAGGCGTGCGCCAGCGAGGCTTGTATATCAGCCGGGGCCAGCCGCCGGTCGAAACCGACGCTGGCCGTGTAATCGAGCACGAACTGGGCCACCGGCTCGGAAAACCGCCCCGACCAGGCGTGCTCCTTGGCGTGCAACGGTGAAGCCTCGGTCTGGCCCGCGAGCCGGGGCGTTTTCTTGTCTGTCATTTCGGCGCGGCCTATGCAAGACTTCGGTGCCATGCAGGTTCAGGCCCAAGTGTAACGACGTGCCCCAGCCTCTGATTGCCTCCCATCCGGTCGCCTCATGCGGGGACTGTCGGTCCTGAAGCCAGGCCCGCCGCTGGGCCCGGTCGAGGCGGTGCGCGCCCGAGCGCCGGTGGAGCCGCCCCCGCTGGTGATACCGGATGGCTGCAACCTGGGCACGCTGCTGCGCGTCACCGTCGGCGTGAACGCGGCCGCGTTGATCGGGTCGCTCGCCTCCACGTCGGATGCGGGCCAGTTCAGCGCGGCGTTCCTGTCGACCGCTGCCGTGGTCGAGCCGGTGACGCTGCTCACGCTGCTCGCCTGGTGCGCGCTGCGCCGCTTCCTGCCGCCGACGCAACCGGTCGCTCAGCGGGCGCTTGCCTGGGCCGTACCGGCGGCCCTCGCGCTCGCCGTGCTCAGGCTCCTACTGGGTCCGGGCCAGCCCTCCAGCACGACGGTGCTGGTGGGCGCGCTGGTGGCGCTCACCGGGGGCATGGCGGTGCAGCACTACCTGGAGCTGCGGGCGCGGGCCTTCTCGCCGGCGGTGTCCGAGGCCAAGCTGCAGGCGCTGCAGTCGCGCATCCGCCCGCATTTCCTGTTCAATAGCCTGAACGCGGTGCTGGCTGTCGTCCAGTCGGACCCGGCTCGAGCCGAACGCATGCTGGAGAATCTGGCCGAGCTGTTTCGCGCGGTGATGGGAGACGTGCGCCAGCTCGTGTCGCTGGAGCACGAATTGGACCTGTGCCGCCGCTACGTGGAGATCGAGCAGACCCGGCTGGGCGAGCGGCTGCAGGTGAACTGGCAGGTCTCGGCGGTGCATCCGCGCGCCCGCGTGCCGCAGCTGCTGCTGCAGCCGATCATCGAGAATGCGGTGCGCTACGGGGCCGAGCGCCTGGCGGGACAGTGCGACATCGACGTCAAAGTGCGCCAGCGCGGCTTTCAGCTCGAAATCGGCGTGAGCAATCCGATCGCGCGCGAGCCGGTGCAGCGCGAAGGCAACCAGATCGGACTGAATAACATCCGCGGACGGCTGGCCCTGATTTACGATCTGGAGGCGCGCCTGGAAACGCGGGTGCGGCGCGGGCGCTTCGAGCTGACGATGACGATACCGGTTGAGAACAAGGCGGGCTGAGCATGCTGTCGGTTCTGATTGTCGACGACGAACCGCTGGCGCGCTCGCGTCTGAGCCAGCAGCTGGCCGAGTGCGGCCGCCAGCTCGACCTGCAGCTGGTCGGAACGGTGGAAGGTGGGCTGGCGGCGCTGGAAGCGGTGGATCAGCTGCACCCGGATGCGGTGCTGCTGGACATCATGATGCCGGACATGGGCGGCATCGAAGTGGCGCGCCACCTGGTGGCGCGCGAAACGCCCCCGGCCATCATCTTCGTGACCGCTTTCGACGAGCACGCGCTGCCGGCCTTCGAGGTACAGGCGCTCGATTACCTGCTCAAGCCGGTGCGCATCGAGCGGCTGCTCGATGCGCTGCAGCGGGCCCAGCGCCTCAAGCGCAACGAGCCGCGCATCGAGGAGCTGGCGCGCACGCTGGGCTCCACGCGCCATCACCTGACCGTGTCGGAGCGCGGCCGCATGGTGCTGGTGCCGATCGAGGAAATCATCTACCTGCGCGCCGAACTGAAGTACGTGACCATCCGCACCGAGCACAAGGAGCACCTGACCGAAGAATCGCTCACCGCGCTGGAGCAGGAGTTCGGCCCCCGCTTCGTGCGCATCCACCGCAACGCGCTGGTGGCGCGCTCCGCCATCCAGGGCTTCCAGCGCGTCAAGGCGCGCCCCGATCGAGAGGTCGAGGCCGGCGAAGGCCACTGGGAGGTCGTGCTCAAGGCCATCGCCGAGCGGTTGCCGATCAGCCGGCGGCAATGGCCTACCGTGAAGTCGGCCACCGGCGTCTAAGACAGGCCGTTGTAAGGCGAGCCGGCCCCGTGGCCTGTCCCCGGAGCGTCGGACCGGGGCGGGTTAGACTGGCCTGGCTATGCAGCGTGTCGTGATCGCCACCCGCGCCAGCCCGCTCGCCCTGTGGCAGGCCGAACACGTCTGCAAGATCCTGCAGCGTGCGCATCCGCAGCTCACGGTGGAGCTGCTGAAGCTGTCTACGCGGGGCGACCAGGTGCTGGACCGCTCGCTCGCCAAGATCGGCGGCAAGGGGCTTTTCATCAAGGAGCTGGAGGTGGCGCTGCTGGACGGTCGCGCCGACCTGGCGGTGCATTCGTTCAAGGACGTGCCGATGCAGCTGGAGCCGCAGTTCGAGATCGGGGCGGTGCTGCAGCGCGAGGATCCGCGCGACTGCCTGGTGAGCGCGCACGGGGCCGGCCTGGAGGAGCTGCCGGCGGGAGCGCGCGTGGGCACCTCCAGCCTGCGGCGCGAGCTGATGGTGCGGATCCTGTTTCCGCAGCTCGCTATCGGCTCGATCCGCGGCAACGTCGGCACGCGGCTGGCCAAGCTGGACCGCGGCGAGTTCGATGCGCTGATCATGGCGGCGGCGGGACTGAAGCGCCTGGGGCTGGCCGAGCGGATCCGCCGCGTGCTGCCCACCGCGCAGTTTCTGCCGGCGCCCGGGCAGGGGGCATTGGCGATCGAGATCCGCGCGGGCGACGCGCGCACGCGCGAGCTCATCGCACCGCTGGAGCACCCGGCCACGCGCGCGGCAACGCTCGCCGAGCGGACCGTGTCGCGCGCGCTGGGCGGAAGCTGCCAGGTGCCGCTGGCGGCCTACGCCGAGTCCGACCGCGGCCAGCTCTATCTGCGGGCCTGGGCGGGGAGCCTGAAGCGCGTGCAGGCCGTCGAGGCCGACGCATCGGGTCCGTTTGAACAGGCCGAGGCGCTGGGCCGCTCGGTGGTCGGTCAGATGCAGGCCAAGGGCGTGCAGCAGCTGCTGGCCGCCGATGCGGAGGTGCTCTGATGGCGGCAGGCGCGCGCGCGCAGCGCTCTGCGGTGCTGGTGACGCGTCCCGGCGAGGCGGGCCAGCGCTTGAGCGGCGCTTTGCGCGACCGCGGCCAGCGCGCGCTGTGGTGGCCGGCCTTCGACTTGCTGGCGCCCGAGGACCTGGAGCCGCTGCAGACGTTGCTGGGTGAGCTCGCCCAGTTCGACCTGGCCGTGTTCGTCAGCCCGGCCGCAGTGCGCGGGCTGGCCGCGCTCCATCTGTGCAGCAACTGGCCCGCCGGCACTGCCATCGCGGCGGCCGGCCCCAGCACGCTGGCGCTCGCCCGCAGCCTGCTGCCGGGAGCGGCCGCCGCGCGCAACGCCGGACTGGCCGCGGGCTCCCGCCAGTCGGGCTCGGAAGCGCTGTGGGAGGCGCTGCAACGCGAGGCGCCGCTGCCGCCCCGGGTGCTGATCGTGCGGGCCGAGTCGGGCCGCGAGTGGCTGGGCGAGCGGCTGCGCGAGGCCGGCAGCCGGGTCGAGTACGCCAGCGTGTATCGCCGGGTCGTGCACGCGCCGGGCCACGCGCAGCTCGCGGCGCTCACCGCCTGCCGCGGCGCCGGCGATCGGGCCGTGTGCGTGCTGACCAGCTCCGAGTCGGTGGCGGCGCTGGATCGCCAGCTCGAGCGCGCTGCGGAGGCCAGAGTCTGGCTGCGCCAGGGCCTGGCGCTGTGCTCGCATCCGCGCGTGGCGCAGGCGGCGCGCGCCGCCGGCTACACCCGCGTGGTCGATTGCGAGCCTTCGCGGCAGGCCGTGCTCGATGCGATCTGCGGCGCGGCGCACGGCGAACCCGGCCCGACGCGGGCCGAAGCGAGGGTGCCGTGAACGAGACCCTGCCCGACAGTGCTGCGCCGCCCATCGAGGAGCCGCCCGCGGCAGCCGCGCCCGCCCCGGCGCGGCCCGCATCGACCCTGTGGATCTGGCTGCTGTCGATTGCGGCGCTGGCCGCCGCCGGCGCCCTGATCTCGCTGCGCCTGGCGGCGCTGCAGCGCGACCTGCACAACGTGCAACTGCGCAACGAGCAGCTTTCCGCGCTGCACGTGAACGATCGGGCCGAGCGGCAGGCGCAGATCGATCGGATCGAGGCGGCTGCGCAGCGCACCGAGCAGCTCGAGCAGCAGCTCACCGTGCTGGCGGGCCGCGACACCACGGCCGACGCCGAGCTCAAGCGCCTGCGCGAAGAGCACGTGCTGGCCGAGGTCGACGAGCTGCTGACGCTGGCTGGCAGCCAGCTGCAGGTGTTGCACGATCCGGGCGCCGCCATCTCGGCGCTCACCAGCGCCGATGCGCGCCTCGCCCGGGTGCCGCGGCCGCAGTTTTTCCCGCTGCGCGAGGCGCTCGCCCGCGACATCGAGCGCCTGCGCAAGGCGCCCACCACGGACGTCGCGGGCGCAGCCATTCGCCTGGACCGCCTGGTGCAGGGCGTGGACTCCTGGCACATGCTGGCCGACGCGAGCCGCCGCCTGGAGCTGCCGCCGCCGCGGCCGCGCGCCGACAACGCGACGCCCAACCGTCTGGGCTGGATCGGCCGGGAGCTGGGCGACACCTTGCGCGATCTGGTGCGAATCCGCACGGTCGATGCCCCGGACGCGCTTCTGCTGCCGCCCGATCAGCAGGCGCTGGTGCGCGAGCACCTGCGCGTGCGGCTGCTGATGGCCCGCCAGGCGATGATGATGCGCAGCCAGGTGCTGTTCCGCTCCGACCTGACCGACGGCCTGGTGCTGATCAATCGCTATTTCGATCCGACCGATCCCTTGGTGAGCGCCGCCCTGGCGCAGATCAAGGCGCTGGAGGCCGCCGCCGTCGATGTGGCGATGCCGACGCTGGACGACAGCCTGGGGGCGCTGCGCGCGGCGCGGCCCATGACGCCATGAAGTCGCTGATCGGACTGGTGTTGCTGGCGCTGCTGGCGGTGCTGGCGGCCATGCTGCTCAAGGAGAGCGTGGGCACCGTCGTGTTCCTGGTGCCGCCGGCCCGGGTCGACCTGTCGGTGGGATTTTTCATGCTGGTCGCGCTGGCGGCGCTGTGGCTGTGCTTCTGGTTCGGGCGGGCGCTGCAGCGTTTCTCGGCTTTCCCGGAGCGGGTGCGGCTGTACCGGGAACGGCGCAGCGAGCTGGGCGCCCACCGGGGCCTGTACGAGGCGCTGCGGGCGCTGCTGGAGGGCCGCTTCGTGCGGGCCGAGCGCGCCGCCCAGGATGCGCAAGGCGCGCCCGCGGTGGCGGCGATGGCCGCGCTGATCGGGGCGCGCGCCGCGCACCGGATGCAGGAATACGACCGGCGCGATCGCTGGCTGCAGCAGGCCGAGGCCGATCCGGAGCTGTCCACCGCGCGCCGCGTGGTCAGCGCCGAGCTGTGGGCCGAGCAGCGCGACACGGTGCGCGCGCTGCGCGCCATCGACGCGCTGCAATCGTCCGGGGCGCGCCATCTGCACGCGATGCGCATCGCGTTAAGCGCCCACGTGCAGGCGGGTCACTGGCGCGACGTGATGCGCCTGGTGCGCGTGCTCGAAAAACGCCGCGCGCTGCCGGGGGAAGCGGCCGCACGCGTGCGCAAGATCGCCGTGCGGGGACTGCTGACGGATGCGGCCGACGATCCGGAAGCGCTGGAGCGAACCTGGAACGCCGTGGACTCCACCGACCGGCAAACGCCCGACGTCGCGCTGGATGCGGCGCGCCGCCTGAACGCGGCCGGACGCGGCAAGGCGGCCGCGCTGGCGCTGGAGGCGGTGCTGGAGCGCCAATGGGACGAGCGGCTGCTGGACGAGTACGCGCGCTGCGAGGTGCCCGGCTCGCGCGCCACCATCGAGCGGGCCGAAGCCTGGCTCAAGGACCACCCGCGCAGCCAGACGCTGCTGCGGTGCCTGGCGCGCATCTGCCTGCGCGAAAACCTCTGGGGCAAGGCGCGCGCCTACCTGCAGGTGTGCCGCGAGCTGGGCGAGGACGCCGAAACGTCGCTCGCGCTGGCCGAGCTCGCCGAAGCCGTGGGCGATGCGGAAACGGCGGCGCGCCACTACCGCGATGCCGCGCTGGGCCTGGCGCAGCGGGCCCCGGAAGAACCGCTTTCGCGCACGCGTCCGCGCACGATCCGGCGCGAGGCGACCTGGTAGGCGGGCTGGGCGACTACTGCTTCGATAGTCTGGGTTCAACGCGTCTGAGAATCTCCTTTCGCGTGGCCAGAGTCTTCAGGTCGTAAGTGGCCTGCAGATTCAGCCACGACGCGGCATCTCCCCCGAAATAACGCGCCAGTCGTTCGGCCGTGTCCGCGGTCACAGACCGGCGTTCCTTGACGATTTCATGAATCCGCGTCGCGGGCACCCCCAGAGCGAGGGCCAGCGCATTGACGCTCAGTGCCAGCGGCACAAGATAGTCCGCCCGCAGGACTTCGCCCGGGTGGACTGGCCGCATTCCGTTCGTGGGGCGGTTCATTTTGTCCTTCAGTGATAGTGGACTGAACGAGCAGCATATTACGCTACGCGTTATACGTAAAGCGTAATACCTTGGCCGCAGCGCTACGCTGGACTGGCTCTAGGACGCGCGGGTGAGTTCATCTGTAGCGGTCCGTACAATGCCGAGGTTCACATCATCAGGCGGAGCAGGGAGCTGAGCCGATGGGCCTGGATCGAGTCAATTCCGGACGGGCCCTGCCCGACGACTTCAACGTCGTGATCGAGATCCCGATGAACGCCGACCCGATCAAGTACGAGGTCGACAAGGAGTCGGGCGCTATCTTCGTGGACCGTTTCATCGGCACCGCGATGCACTACCCGTGCAACTACGGCTACGTGCCGCGCACGCTGTCGGACGACGGCGACCCGATCGACGTGCTGGTGATCACGCCGTTCGCGCTGCAGCCGGGCGTGGTGGTGCGCTGCCGCCCGCTGGGCGTGCTGGACATGAAGGACGAGGCCGGAGCCGACCAGAAGCTGCTGGCCGTGCCGATCGACAAGATCCTGCCCTGGTACAAGCACTGGCGCTCGCCCCAGGACATCGCCCCCGAGCGGCTGGCCCAGATCCTGCATTTTTTCGAGCACTACAAGGACCTGGAGCCCGGCAAGTGGGTCAAGATCATCGGCTGGGAAGGCCCGGACCGCGCCCGCGCGCTGCTCGCCGAGGCGGTCGCGAGCTACCAGGCCGCGAAGGACAAGCCGGCGTTTTGAGATGGCCGGCTACCGCCGCGGGTAGGTACTCCCGAGCAATTCGCTGGCAGATTCTTAGAGACCAGCTGCAACTGCCGGGGAAGGCAAGGACGACCCATGCCGATGAAGGTCAGGGACCTCATTGCGCTTATCGAACGCGACGGATGGCGCCTCGTGCGAAGAAAGGGGAGTCACCGACAGTACCGTCATCCAACCAAGCGGGGAACGGTAACAGTGGCGGGCCGGCCGAGCGTTGATATCCCGCCCGGAACGCTCAATAATGCGTTGAAGCAGGCCGGGCTGAAGGTCACGGAGTGAATATGGAGTACGTGGTTGTCGTAGAGCGCGGTCCAACCTCGTTTGGTGCCTATGTGCCCGATCTTCCCGGATGCGTCGCCGTGGGAGAAACGCGCCAAGAAGTCTTAACCCTGATTCGGCAGGCGATCGAGTTTCACATCGAGGGGCTGAGGGAAAATGGCTTGGCGGTTCCCAACCCCAGCTCCACCATTGAAGTGGTGAGTGTCGAGGCGTAACACCGCTCACAGTCTTCTCCCCTCTCCCACGCCAGTGGGAGAGGGGCGGGGGTGAGGGCGTTCGCTTCTACCCCCCCGCGAAACACAGTGAGCTGTCCGCGCGACAGATCGGGGAAGCGCAGCGCATCGTAGATGCGCACGTGGTGGAGATTACTGATGCCTGGCACAAGTATTTCTCCGGTTAAGGTAACTGACGTATCGAAGTACGGACTGCGGATCCTGCTCGGCGACGAAGAGCTTCATCTGCCGTACAGCGAATTTCCCTGGTTTGAGAAAGCGACGATCGAGCAGGTGAGCAAGATTGAATGGCCCACCGCTGACCACCTGTATTGGCCGCTTCTCGATATCGACCTTTCGGTTGAATCGATCAGGAACCCGGCTGCGTTTCCGCTCAGGGCGGCCCAACCGACCGACCGAAGGAACGTTCCCGATCGATTGCCGGATGCCCGCAGGACCCGGAAATGAACACCGACGTAGCCGTGACCCCCGAACAGGCGCGCGCCCGCGCGCCGCGGCACCGCTTCACCGTCGCCGACTACCACCGGATGGGCGACGCCGGCATCTTCCATGAGGATGATCGGGTCGAGCTGATCGATGGCGAACTGTTCCAGATGGCCCCGATTGGGAGCCCGCACGCGGCGATCGTAATCAGGCTGAATTCGCGCTTCGGCGCCCTGGCCGCCGACCGCTACCTGATCTCGCCGCAAAACCCGCTCCAAATCCCGCCCCACAGCGAGCCGCAGCCGGACATCGTGCTGCTGCGGCCCCGCGCCGACGGCTATTACGGGTCGCTGCCGCGGCCGTCCGACGTGCTGCTGCTGGTCGAGGTGGCCGACTCAAGCCTCGAGTGGGATCGCGACGTGAAGATCCCCATCTATGGGCGCCACGGTGTCTTCGAATCGTGGCTCGTCGACCTGGAGCATCGGACCGTCACGGTGTTCCGCGATCCGGGGCAGGACGGCTACCTGTCCTCGGTCCAGATCCGCGAAGGAGCCGTCAGCCCTTGCTGCCTAACGGACATCGCCATAACGCTGGAGGATCTGTTCGGATAGCGCTCGTGAGTTTGCCTAGAAATCCGACTTCAGAGACGTTTCGTAGTCACGGCCGCCGTAGAAAATGCCGATGATTGAGACCGTCCCAGCCGCGTCGTCCACGTTGAAGGCGATCACTGTTCTGCCCTTGTAGTTCGTGGTTCGCAGCCCAGGTCGGATGTCGTCGCGGCGGGTGCCGCGGCCATGAGGAAAATTCTGCAGACCTTCACAGTGGGAGATGATGGCGCTCGCATAGCGGTCGGCGATATCAGGCGCCGCTTTGCCGGCGATGTAGTCGACGATCTCCGCGAGTTGTTCCAGGGCCTCCGGCGAAAAGGCGACGACGTACGTGCTCACGCCTTAGAGGCGGATTTCTTATGTTTGGAAGCAAGCCTGGAGCGCACCTGATCGATGCTCAGCGCCCGCGAAGGGTCGGCCTTAAGCGCATCGAAAGCTGCCGATACGTCTCGGCGGAGCCAGCCTTCGACGGCGCGGTCCCGCGCAATCAACGCACGGAGCCCATCGCGAAACACTTCGCTTTCAGTGGCGTACTCGCCGGCGGCGACTTTGGCCTTCACGAGGTCTGCCAGCTCGTTGGGCAAAGTAATGCTGAATTGTTGGGTCGATCGCATGCTGAATTCGGCTTCTGGTGAATAG
>DASZFP010000048.1:0-36359 GCA_035939615.1 Burkholderiaceae bacterium
CTGCCATCGGTCGTGGCGAACCCTGCCTGGTCGATGTTTATCTTGACAGTGACCGGCACGCCGGCCAGGGGACCCGGGTCGTTTCCGCGGGCCAACAGACTGTCCACCCGGTCTGCCTGCTCTCGCACCAGATCCGGTCGGTAGTCAACGATCGCGGTGATCCGCGGGTTGACAGAGTCGAGCCGTTGCAGCGCTGCGTCTGCTACCTCACGGGCCGACACTTTGCGCGTCCTTACGAGGCGAGCGACTTCGCTTGCTGAGAGGCGCCACAGTTCACTAGACATTCCGCGTTCACGTTCGAATTGTGCTTGAACAATTTTTTCATTCCCTTCTGCCGTGCGCGCGCCAGCGCGTTTCGACATCAGTGCTAACGATAGAGCGGCGCCCGAGGCTGCAGTAATTAAGGTACGACGTTCGATGTTGGTCTTGTCTGTCACCTGTGATCTCCTTCAAGTCTAGGGCGTGACCCTTATCGGCAGCGGGACCACGCGACGGTGATTGATTGGCCCGCGAATCCGAAGGATTGAATGTCTCATGGCAGGTTGCGTGCACAAGATTGTGCGTTTCTGACCTCGGGCGCGGTAGCGAGCTTGCACGACTATCTGTTATTCCAGCGAGAAATGACGCGCGCCGACTGCGCCAGTTGGCTTTGCGTTCATGCAGAGGTCATGCCCGGCTGTGCGGCTGCGCGCTCACGAGCTGACGTGGTTTTCGCAGGCTGATATGCGAATAGCCGCGGACGGTCTCTCGTGGTGATTCGCCTGGGTCGGCCGAAAGCCGACGTGAGCGACTGGCTGCTTCGGGTCGATTCCGGCTCTGTTTCGTTTCAGTCGAACGATCGCTTTCTGACCCTTCGCTGACATGCTGGCGGCCCGGAGAGCCTCCGTGCTACATATGCCGGCGCAGGTCTACCGGCGATCGCGCCCGCGGCCCACCTACTCACCCGCCGATTGCGGCCGCCGACGCTGTATCGTCGACGCGCGCGCTGGACTGCGGCGGGCAGCGGTGAATCGGTGAATCATCAGGAAGATCAGCGATTTACGGATTCGGCGAAATGGCTTCTGCTTGGGACTCCAACCCACCAGTCGCTGCGGCGTCTCCGAAACGAAATGAAGGGATTCCGAGAATTGTGCAGCCCTCCTTCGCGCTTCGCGCTTCGGAGGGTGGCGGGGACGGACGAGACAATACTCCGCGCCAGTACTCGTTCTCCAGGCGGCTCGCGCCGCTAACCCCGTTTTTCCCCGGCACCAGGGCGGTCGGCTGCACGTATCTGCACTCTCCCCCGAGGACCATCGAGCCATTCCTGCAGTCCGGCGCAGGTGGGTGCATGCACGTGCATGGCAGGTCGTGGAGCTACCCCCGAGGGGTTCAATCAGCGCCAGCGGCACGCTGTTGCTCGAACTTTCGAGTCAGTTCAATATCCCCACTTATCCCGAGGACGGCATCCACCTTTAGTTCGCTTTAATCAACCCATACACAAGCACCACGATGGCGCAAACCAGCAACAGGGCGGAAATGCACGCCCGCCCACACCCGGGAGGCGGCGCACTCGTCGGCCAGTGCGGTGAATCCGGTGTATCGGCGCGCGGGTTGAAAGGCGTCGCGAACGCGTAACGGCTCATAGACTGTTATAGACAAGGCGCGTGAAGAAGGCTGGATCGATGACGAAGCCACCCCATTTTGCGTCGTACGCCGCGGATGGCTTTGCCGCGATGACCTCGCCGAGCGACTTGCCCTGCTTCTTCAAGGCCGCTACGTTGTCACGAATGCCAACAAGCATGTCGCGATACTCGATGAGCTGCGCCCGGCCTGATACCGGTCCGTGGCCTGGCACAACGACCGTCTTGTCTGTGGCAAGGGCAATGTTCGCATTCGCCGCTTGGATCATGCCGTCGATACCGCCTCCGACGCCAGTATCGATGAATGGATAGAGCCCGTTCCAGTACGTGTCGCCCGTCGCCAGGACGTCGGCCTTGGCGAAGTAAACGTACAGATCGCCATCCGTGTGAGACGGCGAATAGGAGCGGATCAAGACGGTCTCATGACCGAAGTTCAGCGTCAAGTCACTCCTGATGATCAGGGTTGGAAGCGCGCCCTCCGGCGACGGATCGAATGTGTATTGCCAGTCCTCCACTCGTACCCTGGCCGCGAGATGCTTCGCCGTGTTTTCGTGAGCGATGATCGTTGCGCCCGCCTGATGGATCCATTCGTTGCCGCTGGTGTGATCCCAATGCCAGTGCGTGTTGATGGCGTACTTGGGAGGCGCCGCGCTGATGCTATCGAGCGCGGCCGAGAGCTTTACCCGTGACAACACGATGCCTGTGTCGACCATCAGCTTTCCGTCATCACCTTTAAGGACGGTAATGTTGCCGCCAGAGCCCATCACGACGCTGATGTTGCCGCGAACTGGCTGGACGGTAATGTCGGAGGTCGCCGCTTCGGCATTGATCCTCGTCACGGGACTGTCGGCTTGCGCAAGCGCTTGGCCGCCAAGCCATGAGGCGCCGCCCACGGCGAGCACCGTAACCGCGAGAGCCTGCCGAACCAGCCGCGCCGAGTTCAATTTCAAGGTCATTGTCGTCTCCATGGAGAATCGAACGTTCGGCTTTGCCCCATTCGATTTCTCCTAGGACTTTATGAACGCAAGCAACTCTTCGTTGACTCTGTCCTTGAGCGTGGTACACATTCCGTGCGGGGCGCCTTTATAAACGAGCAGCTTGGCGTTCTTGATCAGCTTGGAGGATCGCATCGCGGACGCCTCGATCGGTACGATCTGATCGTCGTCACCGTGGAGAATGAGCGTCGGCACATCGAACCGCTTCAGATCCTCGGTCAGGTCCGTTTCGGAAAATGCCTTGATGCAGAAGTACGCACCCGGAAAGCCACACATCATTCCTTGCAGCCAGAACGACTCGCGCACGCCCTCGGAGACCTTCGCACCTGGACGGTTGTATCCGTAGAACGCAAGGCTGAGGTCTTTCCAGAACTTGGAACGATCCGCCTGCACAGCGGCACGCAACTGATCGAATACCTCGATGGGGGTTCCCGTCGGATTTGCGGGTGTTTTCAACATCAGGGGCGGAATCGCGCCGATCAGTACCGCCTTCGCAACGCGTTTGGTGCCATGACGGCCGATATACCTTGCCACTTCGCCCCCGCCCGTCGAATGGCCGACGTGGATGGCGTCTTTCAGATCGAGCGTTTCGATCAGCGTTGCCAGATCGTCGGCATACGTGTCGAGATCATTGCCGTTCCACGGTTGGCTGGAGCGGCCATGACCGCGGCGGTCGTGAGCAACGCAACGGTAGCCGCGCGAAGCGAGAAAGAACATCTGATCTTCGAACGCATCGGCGGAAAGCGGCCATCCATGGCTGAAGACCACCGGCTGTCCGCTGCCCCAGTCGTTGTAATAGATCTGCGTGCCATCCTTGGCGGTAATCATGTTCATTGTGGACCTTCCTTTCGTTGCATTTGAAAACATCGGCGTGCTTGCTTGTTGCGCATCAGCAGGCATCGTGGCCGACGGCAGACCTGAGGTGGCGACAATGTTGGATCGACTCAATGTACCGCCGACGGAATACGACGCTATCCAATTTCCGAAGGACTATCCGCTTCTCTGCGAGCGGACAGTCAATGTCGTCAATTGGATAGTGCGACGAAAAGCGGCTATCGCTCCCGGACCCCGCCGCTACCCTAGCCCTACGGTAGGGGCCCGGCTCTCAGCGTCGATGACACCTATGCGGTGGCCGCCTACATCCTGAACCTGAATGGCATCCTGCCGGACGACGCGACGCTGGACAAGGAGAGCCTGCCGAAGATCATGATGCCTAATCGGGACGGCTTCATTCCAAAATCGGAGTTCCGCGAGATCACGAACTCCCGATGAGAAGCGACCGGTGTCCTGCAGCAACCAGTTCTTCGGCCGCATGCGTTCGCCTCTGGTTGGAAGGAGGCGTTGTCTCCTTGGTCGGGACACACCGTTCACGTACGCAGGACCCATTGCCTCTTTGCGGTAGATTCGCCGTCGGTCAGGTAGGGCAGGCGGTCCCCGCAGTCCCGCATTATCGAAATGCCCTTGTTCGCGGTGTAGATATCTCGGCGACTGCCTTTTCCCGCATGGGGGACGGTGCTAGGTTCGTCGTTCTATGCACGCCGAGTTCCTGTTCGGCCCGTTCCGACTCGATACCAATCGACACGTCCTGCTCAGGGCTGACGATCCGGTCTGCCTGAGCAGCCGTGCTCTGAATCTGCTCACCGTTCTAGCGACCCGCCCTGGCGAGGTGATTACCAAGGACGAACTCATTGCTTGCGCGTGGCCTGACGCCGTCGTCGAGGAGTCCAATCTAAGGGTTCAAATCGCCGCCCTGCGCAAAGCACTCGCGGACGGCCCTGGGCGCCCTGCCTACGTCGCCACGGTTCCAGGCCGCGGTTATCGCTTCATAGGTGCTGTCTCTCGCCGAAACGGAGACGCTGCATCCTTCATCCGCGCTCCGCCTTCCAACCATCTGCCCAACCGCCTTACGCGGGTGATCGGCAGGGCCGCAGCGGTCGCTTCACTTTGCGAGCGGTTGCAGCGTTCGCGCTTCTTCACGATTGTCGGATGCGGAGGAGTCGGCAAGACTACCGTTGCGCTCGCAGTCGCGCGGCAGCTGGTCGAAACCTTCGCGGACCCGGTTTGCTTCATCGATCTGGCGCCGATCGCCGAGCCTGGGCTCGTCGCTTGCGCGCTTGCGTCCGCGCTCAGCCTGCCTCTGGTCACGAACGATCCAGTGCCCGCATTGATCGCCTTCCTGCGCGATCGGCGCTTGCTGATCGTGCTCGACAGCTGCGAGCACGTCGTTGAGGCCGCTGCGCGCTTGGCGGAGGGACTCCTGACGGCGTGTCCCGGTGTACGGATCCTCGCGACATCGCGCGAGGCCCTGCGCGCCGATGGCGAACGGCTCGTCCACCTTCCGCCACTGGCTGTTCCCTCCTCGTCCGACCGATTGACCCCCGCCGTCGCGGTCACCTACCCTGCCGTGGAGCTTTTCGTTGAGCGCACCGCGGCCAGCGTCGATGAATTCGAATTGACTGATGCCAACACCCCCGCCGTCGCGGATATCTGCCGCCGCCTCGATGGCGTCGCACTGGCAATCGAACTGGCCGCTGGCCGGGTCAACGCATTTGGTGTGTACGGAGTTGCCAAGCGGTTGGACGATCGGATGCGCCTATTGACGCGCGGTTCCCGCACGGCGCTGAAGCGGCACCAGACCCTTGGGGCCACGCTTGATTGGAGCTGCGAGTCTCTGACGGATCCCGAGCGCATGGTTCTTAGGCGTCTAGCCGTGTTCGTGGGCGGTTTCACCCTGGAAGCGGCGAGCGCCGTCGTAACCAGTGCGGCTGTGAGCGCTTCCGACGTGCCAGATCTGATCGCGGACCTCGTCGCCAAATCCTTGGTCATTGCAGAGACCGACGATCGCAGCGGCAGCCGGTTTCGCTTCTTGGACACCACACGCGCATATGCGCTTGCCAAGCTCTCGGAGAGCGGCGAATCGGACGAGATCGCACAGCGTCACGCGATTCATTACCGCAACGTCTTCGAGCGCGCCACGGAGGAATGGCAAACGCGGCCGCCCGACGAATGGGTGTCGTTGTACGGCCGCGAGATCGACAACGTGCGCGCATCTTTGCGGTGGGCTTTTTCGTCCGCCGGGGACAGCGGTATCGGCGCGGATCTAACGCTCGGCGTTATTCCGCTGTGGTTCCATCTTTCACTGACCGACGAGTGTCGCAGCGGCGTCGAACAGGCCCTGGCAAGTCTTCGGCCCGGACCCGATCGCGAAGCAAGATCCCGGCAGGTGATGGGGTTGTACGCGATGCTCGGGTTATCGCGCACGTTCACAAAGGGGCTTGCGCCCGAAGCGGCCGTCGCCTGGACAAAGGCGCTCGAAGTGGCCGAGGAGCTCAACGACAGCGAGCATCAGCTGGGAGCCCTCTGGGGCCTTTGGGCGTGCCGATTGGGCACCGGGGACTTTCGCGCCGCGCTCGCCGTCGCCGCGAAGTTTGCCGCACTGGCGCGCCGCACCGGCTCCACAGGCGACCTTCCGATCGGTGATCGGATGCTCGGCGCTCCCCTGCATTACCTCGGTGAGCACGTTCGGGCGCGGCGTTATGTCGAACGCATGTTGCAGAGGGAGGCTGCAGCGCTGCCTCGTTCGCCCAGCATTCGTGCACGGTTTGACCAGCCTGTCGCCGGTCGTGCGGTTCTCGCCCATATGCTCTGGTTGCAGGGTTTTCCCGATCAGGCCGTCCAGACCGCGCGAAAGGCCGTGGAGGAAGCCATAGCGACAAGCCACGCAATCTCCATTTGCGACGCGCTCGCGCAGGCGGCCGGCCCGGTCGCCCTGCTCGTCGGCGACCGCGCGTTGGCCGGGCAGTCCGTTTCGATGCTCTTGGATCGGGCGGGCGAAAGCTCGCTGGAATCCTGGCATGTCCTCGGCCGCTGCCTGCAAGGGGAACTACTCGTCCGATACGGCGACCTCGCGGCCGGACTGGCGTTGCTGCGCGCGGCCCTCGAGGATCTCCGCGAGGTGCGGTTTGCGCCATTCCATACGGGGTTTCTAGGCGCGCTCGCGGAAGGCCTATCGAAGGCGGGGCAGCACGACGCCGGACGTTCCGTCGTCGACGGCGCCATCCGACGCGCGCAACGCAGGGAGGAGGGCTGGTGTCTGGCGGAACTGCTTCGCATCAAGGCCGTCACGGTGTTCCGGGAAGGCGGTAAGAGTGACAGGCGGGAGGCCGAGCGCTTGGCGCGGCGGTCTCTAGACGTCGCTCGCAAGCAAAACGCCCTCTCATGGCAGTTGCGCGCGGCGACCTCGCTTGCTCGAATTTGCCGTGGCGGCGAACGCCACAACGAGGTCCGACGATTGCTCGGCCACGTCCTTCGGCGTTTTGCCGAGGGGCATGCGACAGCTGACCTGAAGGCCGCCGAAGCCCTGTTGAACGAATTGGCTTAGAGCTTCCGTCGTCGCTGTCGGTTCGGATCGCCTCACTGCACGCCTGCGGCGTCACCCGCATTCCCAACGATTCCCAAGATTTCACTGGTCTCGACTCGGGCGCGCGCGCATGCTGGCGTTCGATGAACACGATTACGACACGGGACGGCCGCTCGAGCCAGCCATGGGCAGGCAACGACATGAATACATACGCCGACGATCTGGCAACGCTGGTTGAGACCCTGCACCTGAAGAATGCCATCTACGTCGGGAATTCGACTGGCGCGGGCGGGATCACCCGGATCAGCGCGGACCTGCTCGCTTTCATCCAGGGCGAGCGCCGCTGCGAATCCCGCTAGAACCGACCCGATCCAGCTTGGCCGTGCAGAACGTGTTCCTGCAAACGTCCAACCTGACCGAGGCGATCGACGCGGTGAGTCGCGTTTACTGCTCTCATGAGGTCGAGATTCGTGGAGGCGCTCGAGACGTTTCGGTGACTCTGGACGTGATCCGTCGCACGGCTCAGCCGATTGTCGGACTGAGGTACTCGACGGCGGTCGGCATCGACCTAGGCAATTTCCCGAACCTGATGCTGATGATGACCTGCCTGAACGGCTCCGCTAGCGCATCGCAAGCAAGTGCGCAGACGACCTGGCACCGGCAGCAGACGCTCCCCCTGTCTCCCGACATCCCGACTCGCCTCGAATTCGACCGAAGCTTCGCGCACAGATCGATACGAGTGGACATCGAGCGCCTGGAGAAGCTCTGCGTCCGGTGGCTCAACGTCCCTGCGACCGCGCCGCTGAGGTTCGAGCTGCGTCCCTTCCGCGCGGAGCTAGAGGGAGCTTGGACGGAGGCTGTTGCGCTGCTGCTGATGTACGAGCGGATGAACATTATCTTGCCGCCCGCGGCCGTGGCAAGCTTCGATGAATTCCTGCTGTCGTTGGTGCTGAGCGGCCACCCGCACAACTACAGCGCCGAACTCGCGCGTGCGACCCACGCAGCCCCACCGCGGGCCATGCGTGAGGCGGAACACTGGATGCGCTGCGGCGGCCCCGAACTGAGCGTCACTGAGATCGCGGCGAGAGTTGGCGTCAGCCTGCGCGCCCTGGAGGTGGGGTTCCGCGACTGGTTCCACTGCACGCCAACCTGCTTCCTGCGCAGGATCCGCCTCGAGGCTGCGCGACAGGAATTGCGATCCCCATCGGAGTCCACGACCGTGACCTCGGTGGCACTGCAAAACGGTTTCTTCCACCTGGCTCGATTTAGCGCGCGCTACCGCGCAGCGTTCGGGGAGGCTCCCGGGCAAACGCTCCGGCGCAGCCGCCTGACTGGCAGGCGGGAGCGAGCTTCGATGCCCGGCCCCCACGCTGAGCCCACCGCGCCCACCGCGACCTCACGCCGCACCGCGGCCAACTTGCGGGGGTGAACAGTCTGTAAGTTGACAGAGACGGGCATTAGTCGATCGTAACCCGAGATCGTGTCATTCAGGCCACTTCCAGCCGATCGTTTCGCGAAAATGGATCAATGTTGATTCGCAACGAACGGACCGCGGTCGTTGGCACCTTGCGACGGTTCACGGTCTTCAATCGCACAAAACCTATGGCCTCGAGCTTTCCGAGGGTACGGGTCAGGTTCGGCTGTGCGCGACCTGTCAGTTCCGCCAATTCCGCGATCGACAGCGGCTTCTTGTCCCGAATGACAGCGAGGAGCTCTCGATTCTGCGGTGTCAGCAGACGAAGTAACACTTCCAGGGAGTCGAATGAGATGCCGCTTGCGTCTTTCGGCGCAGACTTCTTTCCGCGTGCAACTGCCTTCATCTCTTCCCGCAGAGACGCATGGCTTTGAATCTTCACCTGTTTCATCGCTTCCTTCCTTCCGTGGCCTCGATTGTGTCGAACGGGACGCCGCGCTCGCGGAGTTCTCCCACGGAGGAGCAAAATATTGGCTCTGCCCATGGACATCGGCAATGAGCAAAACTGCGAAAGGTCTTACGGCTGGTGTCGTGCTTTCGGCGTTGTGGCTTGTGCTTGCCGTAAGTACGCACAACAGTGTGCCGTCCATCTGTCTGGTACTAGCTGCTATTTGGCTTGGCATTTCGGATTGGATCGCGGGACGAAACAGATTTCGTATGACGATCCGCGAGCAGTTCGAGCAAAACCGACGTGGTTGGCCGCAGCCGCTTCCGCGGGTGGCTAACGTGATGCAGGGAGCCGCATATTTTTTGGGTGCAGCAGCCCTTGTGTACTGGATTGCCATGTAGCCTCCCCTCATCGCAATCGCTTATTCGCGAATGCCCGGCCCGATGGTGATTTGAGGTAGCACTCGAACTTGACTGCCTTTGCCGCATCTGCGAACGCAACGTAGGCAACTAGCCGCCACGGCTTGTGCCTCGCCGTATGGATCGACTGGCCGGAGTTGTGGGCGGCAAGGCGTTTTCTGAGATCGGTGGTCAGCCCGACATACCTCTGGTCGGGGCAATCGACGCTCTCCAGCAGGTAGACGTACCGCATTCCGAGACGCTACGCTGGCGGATCTGTCCAAGGCTCACCCATCAGCAGTAGCTCTAACTCAACCGGCCCGCCTACGCGCTGACGCGCTTCGGCGGGCAGCCTTCGCTGCTTCGCAACTCCGGCTGGCTTGCCAGCCGTAGCTGCGAAGCAGCGAAGGCTGGCGGAGAGAGTGGGATTCGAACCCACGATGGGTTATTCACCCATACACGCGTTCCAGGCGTGCGCCTTCAACCGCTCGGCCATCTCTCCTTCTCGAACGGGGCGCAAGTTTAGCGGGTGTCGGCCGCGCCCCGGGCCGGTCGGGACGCCCTACTGCACGATCTTCAGCTGCTCCAGGATGGCCGGATTTTCCAGCGTCGAGATGTCCTGTTTGATCTCCTCGCCCTTGGCGATCGAGCGCAACAGGCGCCGCATGATCTTGCCCGATCGGGTCTTCGGCAGGTTGTCGCCGAAACGGATGTCCTTGGGCTTGGCGATCGGGCCGATCTCCTTGGCGACCCAGTCGCGCAGCTGCTTGGCGATCGCCGGGGCCTGCTCGTCGGACGGCCGCGCCTGCTTCAGAACGACGAAGGCGCACACGGCCTCGCCGGTCATATCATCCGGGCGACCGACCACGGCCGCCTCGGCCACCAGCGGGTTCGCGACCAGCGCCGACTCGATCTCCATCGTTCCCATCCGGTGTCCCGACACGTTCAACACGTCATCGATCCGGCCAATGATGGTGAAGTACCCCGTGGTCTTGTCGCGGATCGAGCCGTCCCCGGCCAGGTACAGGCGCCCGCCCAGCTCGTCCGGGTAGTACGACTTCTTGAACCGCTCGGGGTCGCCCCAGATCGTGCGGATCATCGCCGGCCAGGGCGCTTTCACGACCAGCAGGCCGCCCTGCCCGTTCGGGACGTCGTGACCGGTCTCGTCGACGATCGCTGCCTCGATGCCGGGCAGCGGCAGCGTGCACGATCCGGGCACCAGCGGCGTGGCTCCCGGCAGCGGCGTGATCATGTGACCGCCGGTTTCCGTCTGCCAGAACGTATCGACGACCGGGCAGCGCGAGTCGCCCACGTTCTTGTAGTACCACATCCAGGCTTCCGGATTGATCGGCTCGCCCACGGTCCCCAGGATCCTCAGGCTGCGCAGGTCGTACTTGGTCGGGTGGGTGGCCGGCGCGGCCTCGTTGGACTTGACCAGCGAGCGGATCGCGGTAGGCGCCGTGTAAAAGACGCTCACCTTGTGGTCCTGGCACATCCGCCAGAAGCGGCCGGCATCGGGATAGACCGGCACGCCTTCGAAGATGATCTCGGTCGCGCCCGTTGCCAGCGGGCCGTAGCACACGTAGGTGTGGCCCGTGACCCAACCCACGTCGGCCGTACACCAGAATACGTCCGTCGGCTTGATGTCGAACGTCCACTTCATCGTCAGCATCGCCCACAGCAAGTAGCCGCCGGTGGAATGCTGTACGCCCTTGGGCTTGCCGGTCGAGCCGGACGTGTACAGCACGAACAGCGGGTGTTCCGCGCCGACCCACTCGGGCTCGCACTGCGCCGGCTGGTTCGCCATCAGCTCGTGCATCCACAGGTCCCGGCCCGCATTCCACGCGACCTTGCCGCCGGTGCGCTTGTAGGTAATCACCTTGCGCACCGCTTCGCAGCCGCCCTCGGAGAGCGCCTCGTCGATGGCCGGTTTCAGCGCGATCGGCTTGCCGCCGCGCATCTGCTCATCGGCGCAGATCACCAGCGAGGCGCCGACGTCGACGATGCGCTCGTGCACCGACTTGGCCGAAAAGCCTCCGAACACGACCGAATGGATCACGCCCAGGCGCGCGCAGGCCTGCATCGCGACCACCGCCTCGATGGACATCGGCATGTAGATGATGGCCCGGTCGCCCTTGCGGTAGCCGAGCGACTTCAGGCCGTTGGCCAGCTGGCACACGCGAGCGTGCAGATCGCGGTACGTGATCCGGGTCACGGCGCCGTCGTCGGCCTCGAAGATGATCGCGACCTTGTCGGCGTTGCCGTTGGTCAGGTTGCGGTCCAGACAGTTGTAGGAGGCATTCAGTTCGCCATCCTCGAACCACCGATAAAACGGCGCGTTGCTGTCGTCGAGCACTCGCGTGAACGGCTTGTGCCACAGCACGTTCTCGTTGGCCAGGCGGCTCCAGAACCGGTCCGGGTCCTTTTGCGCTTCGTCGCACAGCGCGTGGTAGGCCTCCATGCTTGCAATGGCGGCGTTGCGCGAGGACTCGGCACTGGGCTTGAAGACGCGTGTTTCGTGCGAAACCGACTCGATGTTGCTCATGGCGCGGTGCTCCCGACGATCGGATTTGCGATGATTTTGCGCCGCCCGGACCGGGCCCGCGCTTGATGCGCGTTAATGAAACCCTCTTCTGTCAAAAGTCTACCTTAAGGGGGTATGGGCCAGAGGATCAGGGCTCAGCGGCCGAACCAGTCCAGCCGCTGCCTCATTTTGACGACTTCCCCGATGATCACGATGACCGGCGGGGCGAGCTGCGCCGCGGCCAGCCGGTCGGGTAGATCGGCCAGCGTGCCCACGATGGTCTGCTGCGATCCGATCGTGGCGTTTCGGATCGCAGCCGCTGGAGTGCCGGCGTCCAGACCGTGCGCAACCAGCTGGGCGCAAATGATGGCAATGGCCGCCACCCCCATGTAGACGACGATGGTCTGCCCTGGCCGGGCCAGCGCCGGCCAATCCAGATCGCAGCGGCCGTCGATCAAGTGGCCGGACACCAGCGTGCACGCCCGCACGATGCCCCGGTGCGTCAGCGGAATGCCCGAGTAGGCGGAGGCTGCGCAGGCGGCCGTGACGCCGGGGACGACTTCGAACGGCACGCCGGCGGCTGCCAGGTCGATGATTTCCTCGCCGCCGCGGCCGAACACGAATGGATCGCCGCCCTTAAGGCGCACCACGCACCGTCCCGCTCGTGCCCGCTCGATCAGCAGCCGGTTGATGTCCGATTGCGGCAGCTCGTGGTGGCCGGGCTGCTTGCCGACGTAGATGCGCTCGGCGCCGGCCGGCGCGAGGTCCAGCACGGCCTCGCCCACCAGGTGGTCGAACACCACCGTGTCGGCCGAGGCCAGAATGCGCTCGCCTTTGCGCGTCAGCAACTCGGGATCGCCCGGTCCGGCGCCGACCAGGAAGACCTTGCCGGCACAGGATTGCGATTCATTCGACGTCATCGGCCGCAGCCCATCATCGGCCGCCCGGCGCGGTGCACTCGAGCAGCGGCACGCCCTGGTCGACGATCACGCGCCAGCGGCCGGCGCCGTCCGGCGCGCCGTCCCGGTGCCAGATGGTCGTGAAGCGTCCGATCACCTTGCCCGCCGGATCTCTGATCGGCCCGCTGGACACGGCGGTGTTGGCCGAATCGGCGACCGTCACCCGGTCCGGTTCCCAGCTGAAAGGCGCCGGGCCCGACTTGAAGTAGTCGCGCCAGCCGTCCACTACCGCGTCGCGCCCGATCAGAACGTCGTGACCGCTGCGGAACACCGCGTCCTGGGCAACGAATCCGGCAAACGCCGTCAGATCACGGTCGGACAGGGTGCGGGCGAAGTCGCGTTCGGCGCTGGACACCTCGCGCGCCAGCGCCTCGAGCCGCTCGGCGCGGACGGGTTCGGCTTGCACGGCGGCCGCCGCGAGCAGCGCCATCAGGGCGCCCAGGGCTTGTATCTTCAGCAATTCGGTTGACATCGGAAGGGGCGCAGCCGGGCTGCGCCTTCAAGTTGGACGGGATTAGCGCATCTTGCCATTTCGGCCGACCGGTCAGGGCGACCGAATTCGGTAAGCTTCGATACCGCATCAGTTTCTGGCAGGAGGCGCGATGGCCGTTTGCATCGTCGGTTGGGCTCACGGCCGCTTCGGCCGGCACGAGGACATGGACTTGGAAGGCCTGATCGACTCGGTAGGCCGCCAGGCCATCGAGCACGCCGGCATGGCCGCCCAGGACGTCGATGCGACCTGGCTGGGCAATCTGAACGGCGGCTTCGTGCCGGACAACTTCTGCTCCTCCTTCGTGCTGAACGCGGATCCGGCGCTGCGCTGGAAACCGGCCACGCGCGTGGAAAACGCCTGCGCGTCCGGATCGGCCGCGATCTACTCAGCGTGCGATGCGATCGAAGCGGGGCGTGCGCGGGTGGCCCTGGTGGTCGGCGCCGAGAAGATGACGGCCGTGAGCGGCGAGGAAGTCACCCGCGTACTGGCCAACGCCTCCTATGTGAAGGAGGAGGCGGCCGCCGGCATGACGTTTCCGGGCATCTTCGCCCAGATGGCGCGCCAGTACTTTGCCCGCTACGGGGATCACCGCGACACGCTGGCGCGGATTGCGGCCAAGAATCATCGCAACGGCGTGCACAATCCCTGGGCCCAGGTGCGCAAGGATCTGGGCTTCGAATTCTGCAACACGGTGTCGGACAAGAACCCGCTGGTCGCCGACCCGCTGCGCAAGACGGACTGCTCGCTGGTATCGGACGGGGCGGCGGCGCTGGTGCTGGCCGACGAGAAAACCGCCCGCAGCCTGGCCCGCGCGGTGCGTTTCCGCGCGCGCTCGCAGGTCAACGACTGGCTGGCGATGTCGAGCCGGGACGCCAGCTCGTTCGAGGGTCCGCGCCGCGCCTGGAGCGCTGCGCTGGCTGCGGCCGGCTGCCGCATCCAGGACCTGTCGCTCGCCGAGGTGCATGACTGCTTCACGATCGCCGAGCTCTTGTCGTACGAAGCGATGGGACTGGCCGATCACGGCGCCGGCGCGCGGGTGGTGGACGATGGGACCGTGTACCCCGAAGGCCGCCTCCCGGTGAACGTTTCCGGCGGCCTGAAGGCGAAGGGACATCCGATCGGCGCGACCGGCGTGTCGATGCACGCGCTGTGCGCAATGCAGCTCACCGGCAACGCGGGCGAGATGCAGGTGCGCAACGCGCGCCTGGCAGGGGTTTTCAACATGGGCGGCGCCGCGGTGGCCAACTACGTCAGCATCCTGGAGCCGCTGAAGTAGCCTTGCTGGCGCCCCGACGCAGCCCCGTGTCCGAACTGTCCCGACGCCTCGGGCGCCGGCTGTCGGCCTTTGCGCTGCGGCCCGACGACCTGCTGCGCGACCGCACCTATCGGCGGCTGTGGTCCTCGACCTTGATCAGCTCGTTCGGTTCCCAGGTGTCGCTGCTCGCCTTGCCGTTGACGGCGGCCATTTTGCTGCAGGCATCGCCCACGCAGATGGGCCTGCTCACGGCCATGGAGATCGTGCCGTTCGCCCTGTTTTCGCTGCCCACCGGGGTCTGGCTCGATCGGGTCAGAAAGCTGCCGGTGTACGTGGTGGGCGAGCTGACGACTGCGGCCGTCGTGGCCTGCGTGCCGCTCGCCTGGTGGCTGGGGGCGCTGTCGATGCCGTTCATGTACGTGGTCGCGTTCGTGATCGGCGCCGTCAACACGACCGCCGGAACCGCCTCGCAAATCGTGCTGACGCAACTGGTCGAACGCGAACGGCTGGTGGAGGGACATGCCCGCAACGCACTGGCCTCCTCGACCGCCGAGGTCGTGGGCCCGGGCGCGGCGGGCCTGCTGATCCGTTTCACCGGGGCCCCGCTGGCGCTGCTGGCCAACGCGGCGCTGATGGTGGCCTCGGCCGCGATCCTGCGCGGCATCCACGTGCCGCGGGAGGAACGCCAGGCGCGCGCGCCCTTCTGGCGGTCGATGCGCAGCGGGCTGGACTTCGTGGCGCAGCGGCGGCTGCTCACCACGATGGCGGTCGCGGTGGGCTTGTGGCAGTTCTGCTATCAGGCAACGCTCGCGGTGCAGATCCTGTTTGCCACGCGCATGCTGGGTCTGTCGGAGCGCGCGGTGGGCTTGAGTTACGTGGCCCTGGGCGGCGGAACGATCCTGGCCAGCGCCTTTGGCAACCGCATCGTGCGGCACATCGGCCCGGGGCCGGCACTGGTGCTGGGCTTTTTGGTGTGCGCGGCGGGCTGGTTGATCCTGGCGGTGGCGCCGCTGGGACAGCTGGGCATAGCCGCCTTCGCGGTGATGCTGTTCCTGTACGGCGTCGGAGCCGTGTTCATCTTCATCAACTTTCTGGCGCTGCGTCAGGCCGTGACGCCCGCGCCGCTGCTGGGGCGGATGACCAGCACGATGCGCTGGCTGATCCTGCTGCCGGCCGGACCGGGAGCCGTGTTCGGCGGCTGGGTGGGCGAGCTGTTCGGCCTGCGCGCGACCCTCCTTTTCAGCGGGGCCTGCACGCTGCTGATGGCGGCGGTCGCGTGGCGCCAGCCGGTGATTCGCACCCTGCGAAAGTTGCCCGGCGTCGACGCCGGTCTTGCCTGTGCCGACGGCGCCACCCGGCAGCGCGCCAGCGCGGACCTGACCCGCTGACGATCACACCATCGGTGACTGCCGCCGACGGTAGCGTCCGGCAACCCGGCTCCGATTAACCTGGCAACTGCTGCCCCGCCAGGCAATCACCACAAGGTGCCAACGAAAGTCGCTCAGATCCTGCGCCAATTGCAGAGGGAGGGCTGGGCCCTGGTCGCAAGAGAGGGCAGCCGCCGGCAGTACAAGCACCCGGCCAGGCAGGGTCGAGTCACGATCGCCGGTAAGCCGGGCGACGATGTGGCCCTGGGCATGCTGGACAGCCTCCGCAGACAAGCCGGCCGCAGGTAAGCGGACTCGACCATGCGCTATGCGATCGTCATCGAGAAAGCCGGTGACAGCTACTCGGCGTATGCACCCGATCTGCCCGGATGCGTCGCCACGGCGGCCACGGTGGAGGAAGTCGAGGCTGAAATGCTGGGGGCGATCGGCTTTCACCTCGAAGGGCTTCGAGCAGACGGCGTGCCGGCGCCGCAGGCGTCAAGCCAGGTCAAGTACCTCGACATCGCTGTCTGACGCTGGCGGCCGAGCACACGAAACTCAAGGGCCCAGCAAGCTTTCGGCGGGAATCTGAAGTTGCTTGTGGAGACGGCGCACCATCGCCATCGTCAACGGCCGCCGGCGCGCCAGCACCTCGTAGACTCGATTGAGTCTGCCGATCATCGGCTCCAGATCCCGCGGCGTCAGTCCTTGCTGTTCCATTCGGAATTTGATCGCTTCGATCGGATCCGGCGCCTGAATCGGAAAGTGCTCGCGCTCATATGCTTCAATGAGCGTCACGAGTACATCGAACCGGTCGCCCTGCGGTGTGCCAGGCTCCGGCTCTTTATCGAACATCGGCGAGACTTCAGCCAGCGCAGCTCGATAGTCGACCTTGGTGCGGATCGGTCGAATTCGCATCACGGCATCTCCACGGTATCGGCATCGATTCGGTCGTACTCGCGATGCGTCCCGATGAACTTCACGTACACGGCTCCGCGTCAAGCGCCAGGCGGTTTCTTAAGTACCGGTCAGGACTCCCTTCGCCCCATCATCGCCTGCAGCAGCGGCACCGGCAGCACGATGGTCGAGCCGCGGTCGCCGGCGATCTGCGTGAGCGTCTGCAGGTAGCGCAGCTGCATCGCTTCGGGCTGCTGGGCCAGCATCTGGGCGGCCTCCAGCAGCGTCTGGGACGCCTGCTTTTCGCCTTCGGCGTGGATTATCTTGGCGCGGCGCTCGCGCTCGGCCTCGGCCTGGCGGGCGATGGCCCGCACCATCGATTCGTTCAGGTCCACCTGCTTGATCTCGACGTTGGTCACCTTGATGCCCCAGGCGTCGGTCTGCGAGTCCAGGATGCGCTGAACGGCCAGGTTCAGCCGCTCGCGCTCGGCCAGCATCTCGTCGAGCTCGTGCTTGCCGAGCACCGCGCGCAGCGTGGTCTGCGCCAGCTGGCTGGTGGCGGTCAGGTACCTTTCCACCTGGATAATGGCCTTCTGCGGGTCCACCACCCGGAAGTAGACCACCGCGCTCACTTTCACCGACACGTTGTCGCGCGAGATCACGTCCTGCGGCGGCACGTCCAGCGTCACCACGCGCAAATCGACCCGCACCATCTGCTGCACGTAGGGAAAGATCAGTACCAGGCCGGGGCCCTTGACCCGCCAGAACCGCCCCAGCTGGAACACGACCCCGCGCTCGTATTCGCGCAGTACGCGCCACGACGAAAAAACCAGCACGACCACCAGCACCACACCCAGGCCGAAAAGGAATTGCAGTTCGAACATCGTCAACTCCGCGCTTGTCCGGCGGCACTCACCTCGAGTGTCAGTCCGTCAACTTTTTCGACGCGCACGTCCGCTCCCGGCGCCAGCGGTTCGCGGCTGCGCACACGCCAGGAAGCCCCCTGCACGCGGGCCCAGGTGCCCTCCTCGTCCACCACGGTCACGACGCCGCGGGCCCCGACCAGCCCCTCCTGGCCGCTGACCACCGGCCGGCGGCGCGCACGCAGCGCCAACGAGCCGAACCCGAAGATGACCGCCGCGCTGACCGCGGCCACGCCGAGCAGGAACGGCAACGGGATGGCCACCTGCCCCGCGTCCGAATTGATCAGCATCATTCCGCCCACCACCAGCGCCACGATGCCGCCCACTCCGATCACGCCGAAGGTGGGCAGGAACACCTCAGCGATCATCAAGGCCACGCCCAGCAGGATCAGCCCGACGCCGGCCCAGTTCACCGGCAGCAGGTGCAGCGCATACAGGCCCAGCAGCAGGCAGATCCCCCCGAACACCCCCGGCACCGCCGCGCCCGGGTGAATCACCTCGATGAACAGGCCATAGATGCCCAGCATCATCAGCACCAGGGCCACGGTCGGGTTCGACAGCACCGCCAGCAGCCCGGTGCGCCAGTCCGGCTGCACCGTCTGGACCTGGGCGCCGGCCAGCGCCAGCCGCACCTTGGAGGCGCCCAGCGTGATCGTGCGGCCATCGAGCTGCCGCACCAGGTCGTCCACATCGGTTGCGATGAGGTCGATCACGCCCGCCTGCAGGGCGTCCTTGGCCGACATGCTGTGCGCATGGCGCACCGCCTGCTCGGCGAACTCGGTGTTGCGCCCACGCAGCTGAGCCAGGCTGCGGATGAAAGCGGCGGCGTCGTTGACGGCTTTTTCGTGCAGCGTATCGACCGGATTGGTGGGAGCGCCGTGGCGATCGGATGCGGGCGATTGCGGCACCGAGTCCGGCCCCGGGGCGCCGATCGCGATCGGCGTGGCCGCCCCCAGGTTCGAGGCCGGCGACATCGCGGCGATGTGGCTCGCATACAGGATGTAGGTCCCCGCGCTGGCCGCACGCGCCCCGGCCGGCCCGACCCAGGTCGCCACCGGCACGGTCGAGCTCAGGATGTCCTTGATCATCGCCCGCATCGACGTATCCAGGCCCCCGGGGGTGTCCAGCTCGAGCACGACCAGGGAGGCGTTCTGCGTCTGCGCCTGCGCCAGCCCGCGCGAGAAGAACTCCGCGGTGGCCGGACTGATCATGCCGTCCAGCACCAGCACCACCACGCGCGGCGGATCCGCGCTCGCCGCACCGCAAAAAACCAGGCAGCCGCCCAGTGCGAGCAGGGCGGCCCGCATCCAGCGTCCCATTGGCTCGAGCGCCATTTTCATTCGGTTCGCGAGAATCGTTCCGGCGGTCGTCGGCTTGTCACGGCCGCCGCCCCCGGGCGAGCATCATGGTCCGTGATCGCAGGGAACGCAAACCGGTCCCGCGCAGAGGCGGGCAGCGCGATCCCGTATGCGAAAGACGCGGCCTGCGTCAGCCGCCGGCCCCGCCGCCGCGCGACTCCAGCTCGGCCCAGCGCTCGAAGCAGCTCGCCAGCTCCGCTTCGATCTGCTGCAGGCGCGCGCGATCCTGCTGGATTTGCGCGCCGCCGCGCCGGTGATAGTCGGCCGTGGCCATGCTGGCTTGCAGTTCGTTCTGCGCCCTTTCGAGCGATTCGATCCGGGCCGGCAGTGCATCCAGCTCCCGTCTCTCCATGTACGACAGGCGCTGCCGGGCGGTCTTCGACGTCCTCGGCGCCGGCGCGCCCGCCTGCGCGCCTGACGGCGCTACGGCGGGCAAGTCCGCGGCGGCCCGAAGGGCGGTGGCAGCCTCGTCCGCCGCTGTGCGCTGCACCAGCCAGTCCGAATATCCGCCCGCGTATTCCTTCCAGGTACCCTCGCCTTGCGCCACCAGTGACTGCGTGACCACGTTGTCCATGAAGGCGCGGTCGTGGGTGACCAGGATCAGCGTGCCCGGGTAGTCGGCCAGCGATGCCTCCAGCAGCTCGAGCGAGTCGATGTCCAGATCGTTGGTCGGCTCATCGAGCACCAGTAAATTGGACGGGCGGGCGAACAGGCGCGCCAGCAGCAGGCGATTGCGTTCGCCGCCGGACAGGGTGCGTACCGGCGCCTGCGCCCGCTGCGGCGGAAACAGGAAATCGGCCAGGTAGGCACTCACGTGCTTGCGAACTCCGGCGACCTGCACCCAGTCGGATCCCGGCGCAATCGTTTCCGCCAATGACAGGTCCGGGTCGAGTTGCTCGCGCAGCTGGTCGAAATACGCGATCTGCAGGTTCGTGCCCAGCCGCACGCTGCCCTGGTCGGGGGCCAGCGTCCCCAGCAGCAGCCGCGCCAGGGTGCTCTTGCCGGCGCCGTTGGGACCGATCAACGCCAGCCGGTCGCCCCGCATCAGCCGCAGCGACAGGCGATCGACCACCGTGCGCTCGCCGAACCGCTTGCTCACATCGTCCAGCTCCGCCACCAGGCGCCCCGAGCGCTCACCCGCATCGATTTGCAGGCGCACGTCGCCCAGCCGGGCACGCCGGTCGCCGCGTTCACGCCGCAGCCGCTCCAGCCGCGTCACGCGGCCCGCGTTGCGCGTGCGGCGCGCCTCCACGCCCTTGCGGATCCACGTTTCCTCCTGCGCCCAGAAGCGGTCGAAGCGGCGCTGCGCCAGCTCCTCGGCCGCCAGCTGATCGGCCCGGCGCGCTTCGTAGGTGGAGAAGTTGCCCGGGTACGAGCGCAGCACGCCCCGGTCCAGCTCGACGATGCGGGTGGCGACCCGATCGAGGAAGCGGCGGTCGTGGGTGATCACCACCGCGGCGCGGCTGCCGCGCTGGCCCTCGATCAGCAGCAGCTCCAGTTGCTCGATGCCGTCGATGTCCAGATGATTGGTCGGCTCATCCAGCAGCAGCAGCTCCGGTTCGAGCGCAAAAGCCAGCGCCAGGGCCGCGCGCTTGCGCTCCCCGCCGGAAAGGGACGCCACATCGAGCGACTCCGACAGCCCGAAGCGGTGCAGCTGTTCGATCAGCCGCGCTTCGATGCGCCAGCGCTCGCGCTCGTCGTGCAGATCGGTCAGGTCCGCGTGCAGCACCAGCGCGGCGCGCAGCGACGCGGCCTCGGCGATCCGGGGCTCCTGCTCGACCGCCACGATGCGCAGCCCGTCGCGCTTTCGGATCTGGCCGTCGTCCAGCGCCAGGCCGCCCGCGATCGCCGCGAGCAGCGAGGACTTGCCGCTGCCGTTGCGCCCGATCAGTCCGATGCGCTCGCCGGCGCTGACCGACAGCGCGGCTTGATCGAGCAGCGGGGTCAGGCCAAAGGCCAGTTCGGCGCCGGTAACGCTCAGCAAGGTCATGGGTGCTCCGGCACCGATTATCGATTAACCTTTCCCCGCCGCGCTTCGGCAACGGGCCCGGATCGATCTTCCAATGCTGCTCAGGGAACTGAACCGGGGTAAGTGCAAGACCTATCTGGTCGCGTGCGAGCGCGACCGGGTCGCCGTCCTGATCGATCCGCTGCGCGACCATATCGACCGCTACCTGGCGCTGCTCGCGTACCTGCAATTGAAGCTGCAGGCTGTCATCGACACGCATACGCACGCCGACCATCGCACCGGTTGCTTCGAACTGGGCGACCTGACCGGCGCAACGGTGGTGATGCACCGCAACGCTCCCGCACCCCGGGTCGACCGCCACGTCTCCGATGGCGACACGCTGCCGCTGGGTGCGCTGACGCTGCGGTTCCTGGCCACGCCGGGGCACACGCCGGACGGCGTCAGCATCGTCGTGGGCGATACGGTGTTCACCGGCGACACGCTGCTGATACGGGGCACCGGGCGGGCCGATTTTTCGGGCGGGGATGCGGCGGCCCAGTACGACAGCATCGTGGGCAAGCTCTTCACGCTGCCCGATCAGACGGTCGTGCTGCCGGCCCACGACTATCGAGGCAACACGGCCTCAACGATCGCAGAGGAGCGGCGCCTGAATCCGCGCCTGGCCGGGCAGACGCGCGAGAGCTACGTGGCGCTGATGGCCGCGCTGCAACTGCCGCTGCCGGACCGGGTGCAGGAGGTGCTGCAGCCGAATCAGTCGGCGCTGGACGACGATGCGTTGAGTTTTCCGACGCTGGCCCAGCTGAGCGAAGTGCGCCAGATTCCGGCCCGGGCGCTCAGCGAGATGCTGGCCCGCCTGAGCCCGCCGCCGCGCGTGATCGACGTGCGCGAGCAAAGCGAGTTCGACGGCGAGCTCGGCCATATTCCCGGAGCCGCCGCCATTCCGCTGCGCACGCTGGCCGCGCGCGCCGGCGAACTCAGCGGCAGCAAGGACAGCCCGCTGGTGGTCGTGTGCCGCTCCGGTGTGCGCAGCACGACCGCAGCGGCGATTCTGACCAGCCTGGGCTTCGAGTACGTGTCCAATCTGAAAGGCGGCATGCTCGCCTGGCACGACCTGGGGCTGCCGGTGGAAGCCCGCAGCGCGAAGCAGGGCTAAAGCGCTTTGGCAGGACCGAACGTGCCCGGCATCGCCGTCTGCTGCAGCAGGATGCTGAGCGGGTTGTTGATGACCAGGTCCGTGTAGCCGTCGGCGTTCATGTCGCCGGTCGCCAGGAAGCTGGTCGATGCCGTCGCGTTGTAGCTGGCCGTCAGGGTGAAGTTGCCCGGGCTGCCCGCCGATTGCCGCAGGATCGACAGCTGCGAGGGCACGTTGAAACTCTTGAAGGAGAACGACAGAACGGCAATATCGGGCAGGTTGTCGTGGTCCAGGTCGGCGATCGCCACCTGCACGGCGCCGTCGGGCGCGGTGATGCTGGAGGCCGCGAAGCTTCCGGCCACGACCTGGCGCAGCACCGTGACGCTGGAGCCGCCCGTGCCTCCGAATGGAGCGTAGCCGGCATTGGCCACCACGATGTCGAACCGGCCGTCGCCGTCCACATCCGCCACCGCGATGCCCTGCGGATTGATCCCCGCCGGCACCAGCACCGGCGAGTTGAAGCCCCCGGCGCCGTTGTCGTACAGGATCGCCACGTTATTGTCGCTGGCCGCCAGCACGATGTCGTTTCGTCCGTCCCCGTCGATGTCGTGCACGGCCACGTCGTTGGCGCCGCGGTTCGTGCCCAGGCTCAATGACAGCGGGGCCGCGAACGTGCCGGGGCTGGTGGCGCTTTGCGCGAACACGATCACATGCGCATCGCTGATGCTGCCGTCGGCGACCACGATGTCCGCGTGACCATCGTTGGTTACATCGCCGATCGCAACCGCGTCGCCTCCGCCGCCGGTGGGCAGCATCTGCGCCGCCAGGAAGGAGCCCGGGTGGCTGGGATCGTGATGCAGGATCGAAATCTCGCCGGAATCCGGCACGCCAGGCGAAGTGCTCGGACTCGTGACGACCAGGTCCACATGACCGGTGCCGTCCAGGTCGCCGGCCGCCAACGCCCACGGATCGGGTCCCACCGGGTAGCGCACCGGCGCGGTGAACGTGCCGGGGGCGGTTTGCAGATAGATCGTGACGTAGCCCTGGTGCGGCGGCGGTCCGCTGATATAGGTCTGCGCCACCGCGATGTCGGGGGTTCCGTCGCCGTCGAAATCGGCCACGACCACACCGGAGTCCTGCCAGAACGGGGGAAAATTCTCGTTGTCGTTGTCGCCGCCGCAGGACGACACCAGCGCGCAGCCGGCGCCGAGCAGCGCAATGCGCCAGCCTGCCCGGATTCGTACAGCAGACAAGAGCTTCATGCGAGCCCCACGTGCAACACTGCGATGGTACCTCGGCGCGTCCAGGCCTGCCCCGGCGGGATTGTGCCGGTTTGGAAAAAGCTGTATCCGATTGTGCCTCGCGCAGCCGGAAATTGGGTATGGCTCTCAGCCGTTGGTACGAAGTCCTTGCGTAACGGCGCCCCGGAACAATGCCCCCGTTGGGGCAGGAGGAAGAAGCAACAACGATGAGACATTGCCGCAGATCCGCGCGGGCCGCACTGCTGGCCTGCGTTGCCGCCGGCCTGATGGGCGCGTTCAAGCCGGCACTGGCGCAGACCACCACGCCGATTCAGCATCTGATCGTCGTGATCGGCGAGAACCATACCTTCGACAACGTGTTCGCCGGCTACCGGCCGCCCAAAGGGCAGACCATCTGGAACCTGTTGTCGCGGGGCATCATCGACCCGGACGGCCGGCCGGGACCGAATTTCGCCCTCGCCGTGCAGAATCAGGCGACTCAGAATGGCTTGTATTTGCTGGAGCCGACCCGCGCAGCCCCCTACCCGCGCCTGCCCCGGCCCGATACCACCACGGCGCAAGGCCAGCCGGCCCACGTTCCGGACCTGCGAATTCCGGCCGAGCTGCCCAACGGTCCGTTTCAGCTGACCCGCTATACGACATTCAGCGCCTTCGAGGGCGATCCGGTGCACCGCTTTTTTCAGATGTGGCAGCAGATCGGCACCACCCACAACACCGACTTGTTCGTGTGGGTTGCGCGCAGCGCCGGTGCCGGTGACCACACCTCGGGCAACTTCGTCGACAACACGCACCAGGGCGGCGTTGCGATGGGGTTTTACAACATGAGCACGGGCGATGCGCCGCTGTTCGCTGCGATGGCCCACAGCTACGCGATCGGCGACAACTACCACCAGCCGGTCATGGGCGGCACTGGCGCCAACTTCCTCGCGATCGTCACCGGCCACGCCGGCTTCTACACCGATGCGACCGGCGCCCCGGCCGTGCCGCCGACGGCCGTGACCACGACCGTCAACGGCGCATCGATCAGCGTCAGCCAGATCGAGAACCCCAACCCGCAGGCGGTTGCCGGCAACCCCAACTGGTACACCGAGGACGGCTACAACGGCGGCTCGTACGTCAACTGCGCAGACGGTTCGCAACCGGGTGCCAAGGCGATTCGCGAATATCTGGCCAAGATCAAGATCGATCCGAAATGCGAGTCCAATCATTACTACCTGGTGAACAACTACACGCTCGGCTACCAGGCCGACGGCACCCCGGTGGACCGCAGCGCCAGGCCGTTCACGCTGCCGCCGCTGCCGGCCAGCCTGCCGAACATCGCCGATGCCTTGACGGCGGCCGGCGTGAGCTGGAAGTGGTACTCGGGCGGGCGCGGCAACGGCACCAGCACCACGTCCGATTACTGCGGCATCTGCGACCCGCTCACCGCCTTTACGTCGGTGATGACGACGTCACTGAAGTCCAACCTGCAGGACACCGCTTCGCTGTACGGCGACATCGCCGCCGGTACGCTGCCCGCGGTGTCGTTCGTGCGGCCGCCCGAGACGATGGCAGGCCACCCGGCCAACTCGAATATCGCCGCCTACGAGAACTACGCCGCCGACCTGGTCGACCTGGTGCATGCCAATCCGCAGCTGTGGCGCTCGGTCGCGATCGTGATCACGACCGACGAGGGCGGCGGCTACTTCGATTCGGGCTACGTGCAGACGGTCGATTTTTTTGGCGACGGCACCCGCATTCCGCTGCTGGTGGTGTCGCCGTATGCGCGCGAAGGCTTCATCGACCACACCTACTACGATCACGCATCGATCCTGAAGTTCATCGAGCACAACTGGAAGCTGCAGCCGCTCACGTCCCGCAGCCGGGACGCTCTGCCGAACCCCGTGCAGAATAACGGCAGCTACCGCCCCCAGAACAGCCCGGCGATCGGCGACCTGACGCCGCTGTTCGATTTCGGCCACTTCCGCACCGATGCGCCGCCGATCCGGGTGCCGACGCCGCGCGTGCTCCCGTAGAGCTGCGCGCGCCGTCCCGTCGCACGTTTGGAGGCGGCCATCCGCGCGCCGCGCTCCTTCACAGATCGGCGGGTATCTCGGAGGCGACCTCGCGCCCGACGTTGGCGTGAATCCACCGGGAATTTCCGTGCGAGGCCAGAAATTCGGACACGACGACGAAATGCACCACGTCGCAGAACTTCACCTCCCGCGGCACCGGCCAGCTCGCGAAGCTTTCTTCGGCCTGATCGATCAAGGTATCGGCCGCCGCCGGATCGGCCTGGCTGCGGGCGATGATGATTCTGCGGTAAAGGTCGCGCCCGCGCAGATCGGGTTGCGCGGCCGAGACGATCCGGTACAGCTTCAACAGTTCCCGGCTGACGCGCCGCGCAAAGCGCCGCTCCCGCCACGGGAACAGGCCTGCCAGGAGGTTGAACCGCTCCGTCTCGGCCAGCACACCCGCCGAAGCATCGGGCACCCGCGACAAGCGCGCAGCGCTGGCGGGTGACGGCCCGGCGGGAAATTTGAGAACCTGCCCGGACCTGCGCGTGGTCGGCGGCTCCGAGCGGTCGGCCTCGTCGGCCATCGCAGGAAACGTGTCGGGCATCAGCGTCGAGGCGCCGCTCTGGGAGGCGCGCGCGGGAACCAGGACCTCGGCGTCCAGGCTGCCCGCCCGGGCCGGTACCGAACTGCTGTCGCGGGCGGCGGCCAGCATGATGTACCGCAGCGGATCGACCGCAAAGGAGTCCAGGCAACGGGCGCTGCAGAAACAGTACAGCGCTCCGCCGTGGGCGCGGCGGAACAGCGACTCCAATGCGACCACGGCTCCGCAGACCGGATCGATCATCGCATCGGGCTTGGCGTCGGCGCGCATGGCACCGTGCATTCTTGGGTCCCCTCGGAACCGATAATTTAATACAAATGGGGCCAAATGTTCACCCAGGCTCCGTAGCCGCACCGGAAAAGCGTCAGCCCGCCGAATCCTCTTCCGGCCTCGCGTGGGTGGCCAACTGGTGCAGCAAAGGCGCGCCCGCGCTCCAGTTGGGCCGTCCCACCATGTCCATTGCGCGCGCCTGCGCCGCCTGCCACAGCGGATACGCGGCGCTCACCGCCGCAATTCCCTTGTCGCTGAGCCGCAGCTGCCGCTCGCGCCGGTCTTCGCCCTCTTCACTCACGACCAGCCCCTTGGTCTCGAGGACTTCGAGGTTGCGCGTCAACGTGGTCCGGTCGACCAGCATCTCGTGCGCCAGCTCACTCAGGGTCGACGACCCCAGCGCCATCAGGTTGCTCAGAAGACCGAACTGGGTCACCTTCAAACCGGACGGTTTGAGTATCTCGTCGTACAGCTTGGTCATCACGCGCGTGGCCCGGCGCAGATTCGCGCACATGCACTCACGCGTGGCCTTGCGCGCCATCGCGACACCTTTGTTGGCTGCATCATTGACCATGTCATGAGTGTATCCACACGTATCTGAACTGTCAACGGGCTCCCGTAGCGGGCGCCGCCGCCGGGTACTTGACAGGCAAGTTAGGTGTAGCTACACTCATCTCATCAAACTTTCTGTTTCCGAAAAGGAGCCTCAAATGAATGTCCTCACGACGGCAACGCGAGCACTGATCAGCCTCGGCTTTGTTGCTCTGGCCGGCCACGCAGCCGCCAGCGGTGGATCGACCGATATCTACAGCAACACGTTCGGTCAATCGTTCGGCGTGCCGACCGCAACGAACAACACGGTCGGGCTGGGCGCCCGCTGGAACGGACCCACGGATCTCTGGGGCAACGGATTTACCCAATCCTTCGGGCCGAGCCAAGCGGACGCGGGGCTTCCGACCGTCTGCGGCACCGGCTCCACGGATGTCTGGGGCAACGGTTTTGGGCAATCCTTCGGGCTGACGCCCTCCTCCGTGCTGGCCCTGGCCGGTGGGCTGTGCGAGGTCGCCGCACGGTAGTAATGACCGCCTTGACCAAAAGGGCTGGGCGGCAGTATTCAGTCAGGCTCGCTATTGCAATCCATTTGCCTGACGGAGGCCGCCCATGTCCAAGGTTCTGGTCCTTTACTACTCGTCCTATGGACACGTCGAAAAGCTGGCCCACGCCGTGGCCGAGGGAGCTCGGGCGACGGGCGCCACGGTCGACCTGAAGCGGGTCCCCGAGACGGCGCCGCTGGAAGTGGCAAAGGCGGCCCACTTCAAACTGGACCAGGCCGCGCCGGTCGCCGTCGTCGATGACCTGGCGAACTACGACGCAATCATCATCGGTACGCCGACCCGCTTCGGGCGCATCTCCTCGCAGATGGCGAGCTTCCTGGATCAGGCCGGCGGCCTGTGGCTGAGCGGCGTGCTGAACGGCAAGGTGGGCGGCGCCTTCACGTCCACCGCAACCCAGCACGGCGGCCAGGAAGCCACGCTGTTTTCGATCATTGCGAACCTGTTGCACTTCGGCATGACGGTGGTCGGCCTGCCGTACAGCCACCAGGGGCAGATGACGGTGGATGAAATCGTCGGCGGCAGCCCTTATGGAGCCACGACCATCGCCGGCGGCAAGGGTCAGCGCCAGCCCAGCGCCATCGAGCTGGAGGGGGCGCGCTTCCAGGGTCGGCTAATCGCGGAGACCGCCAACAAGCTGTTTTCGAAGAAGTGACGGGGTCGGCCGCTCGAAAGCGGTAATCAGGACGCGGATCGGAGGCGCGCGCTCCGACACCTCAGTATCCTGCGGCAAACCACATCAAAACGCCGAGGGGGTACCGAATGAGCGATTCAGGCGCTACGCCCGCGCCCGCAGCCGGCAAACCCACCGCGGGCGACCTGGCCGCGGCCAGCCCCATGGTCCGGTCGGGCGCGCGCTGGTTCTGGTGGATTGCCGGCCTGTCGCTCGTCAACATCGTGATGTTCCAGAGCGGCAGCAAGACCAGCTTCGTCATCGGCCTTGGCATCACGACGCTGTCGGATGTGCTGTTCGTCAGTGCCAAAGCGACGGGCTTCCTGATCGATGCCGTGGCGCTCGGCTTCTTCGTCCTGGTGGGCTGGCTCGCCTCGCAGGGCAAGCTCGCCGCCTTTTACGTCGGCCTTGCGGCTTACGTACTCGACGCGCTCATTTATGTCCGGATCCAGGACTGGATGCCGGTCGCATTCCACGCGCTGGCGATCTACTTCATCGTCAAAGGAGCGATGGCTCTGCGCGAGGCCCTGCAAAAGGCTGCCTGAAGCGCGCTGATTCGTCGCCGAACGAGCGGTCGGTCGAGCTCACCTCCAGCGGCATGGCTGTGCGCGGTCGAGTCACCCAAGGTCCAACGGCCGCCAGGACCGCCAGCATGGCCACGGCGGCGACACCCGCGACGGCGGTGCGGTGCCGCAGCACGAATCTGTCCGCCCGGTACAGCAGGCGGTCCGGTCGCGCTTGCACCGGCTCGCCGCGCAGGTGACGCTGCAGGTCGTCGGCCAGCGCTGAGGCCGAGTCATAGCGCTGCTGCGGCGCCTTGGACAGCGCCCTGAGCACGATCGCGTCCAGGTCTCCGCGCAACCGCTGCGCCAGCCTGTGCTGCGTAGTGGCCCGGGCGGGCCCGGCTTTCAGATCCACCTGCGTGCTGGGTCGCTCGATGCGCGCTGTCGCGATCGCCTGCTCCAGCCGCGCGGCGGTTGCGCACGCCTCGATGCAGTACGGGCGACGGCCGGTTAGCAGCTCGTACAGCAGCACCCCCAGCGAGTAGATGTCGCTCGCGGCGTCGAGCGAGCCGCCGCGCAACAGCTCGGGGCTCGCGTACTCCGGCGTCAGTGCCGGCCCATACACCAGCGTGATCTGCGTATGTTGCGCACCCTGCCTGCCCAGCAGCTTGGCCGCCCCGAAATCGAGCAGCCGCACCTGCCCGGCTTCGGTGACCAGGATGTTCGACGGCTTCAGGTCGCGATGGACCACGTGGCGCGCATGCGCATATTGCACCGCATCCAGCACCTGTTGGAACAGCTTTATGCGCTCCCTCAACCCCAGGTGATGCGCGTCGCACCAGTCGGTCAGCGGCTCGCCGCGCACGTACTCCATCGCCAGATACGGCAGGCCATCGGCGCAGACCCCGGCGTCGTACAGGCGCGCGATGTTGACGTGCTCCAGCTTCGCGAGGATGTCGCGCTCGTGCGCAAAGCGCCGCGCCAGGTCCGGCCGCCGCCGCGACAACTTGGGCAGCTTCAACGCCACCTCGCGCTGGAAGGTGCCGTCGTCGCGCTGTGCCAGCCACACCTCAGCCATGCCGCCTGCGCCCAGAAGGCGCAACAGCCGGTACGAGCCGAGGCGCTCGCCCGGGTTCAGGCCGCTCGCCACGGGCGGCTGCTCCTCGGGGCCGACTGTCATCTTCGGCAGCGTGTCCAGGAAGACCGAGGCGGAATGGGTGTCGTCTTGCGACAGCAGCGCGCGCCGCAACACCGGCGCCAGCACCCGGTGCTCCGGCGCGATCTGCTCCAGCCAGCGGTGCCTTGCCGCGGTCGTCAGCGGCAGCGCGTCTTCCAGCAGGCGACTCATCGCCACGATCTCGGTGACCGACAGCCCCATTTGTCACGCTCCTGTCGCTTCGAACCTTGCTTGAACAGGTTCAGCCGTCCGGCGATTGTTCGCCGCAGGTCAAATGCGCCATCAGCGCCTGTTGCATTGGCCGGGGTAACCGGCAAAACAGCTTCTTCTCCGGGATCCGGCCGACCACCTGGGCCGGCTCGCTGTTGGCAACTCCGGGCCCGGCACGGCTGCCCCGCTGGTAGGAGTCGATAGGGTCCGCGCCGCCGGACTCGAACGGCTCGAGCGCCTCCGTGTTCGCCCGGGGTATCGAGCGCCCGGCGGACTCCTGACGGGTCGGGCCGCGGCGGATGCCCGGCAAATCGTCACGGCGGCTGGTACGGTTGACGTTCATTTGGGACCTCGCTGGTGGGCTTTTCAACACGCGGCCAATGTACAAACGGGCGCGCAATAATTCTGTGAACTCGTTCACATTTGCCTGCCGCATCCGCGAAAAGGGTGGATCGATGATCGACGCGCTGGCCGACGTCCCTCTCTTTGCCGGCCTGAACCGTACGGAGCTCGCGCCGCTGGCCGCCCTGGCCGTCACACGCAGCTATCCGCGCAATCTGATCGTCGTCAACGAGGGTGACCGCGCCGACACCCTTTATTTCGTGCTATCCGGCCGGGTCAGGGTGTTCGTTACCAGCAGCGACGGCCGCGAGATCGTCCTGAACACCCAGGGGCCCGGCACGTATTTCGGAGACATGATGCTGGACGACGGCGTGCGCTCAGCTTCGGTAATGACGCTCGAGGCTTGCAAGCTGGCCGCCCTGTCGAGGGATGTCTTCCGCGACTTCCTGGCCCATCATCCCGACACGGCCTTGGCTCTGATCAAGAACCTGATTCACCGGACTCGGTCGATGAACGACCGGCTCCGCGATCTGTCAGTGCTGGACGTCTGCGGCCGCGTGGCCAAGCTGCTGCTGTCCCTCGCGCGCGAGGTCGACGGCCGCCTGATCATCGAGGAGCGGCTGACCCAGCAGGAAATGGGCGAGCGCATCGGTGCGTCTCGCGAAATGGTCAGCCGCATCCTCAAGGACCTGAAGGCCGGCGGCTACGTGAAGATCGAGGGAAGGCGCATCACCATACTTCGCAAGCCGCCGCGGGCCTGGTAGGTCCGCACCCTACAACCCAGCCGTCCCAAGGTTTATCAAGCCCCGCACTGACACTCCGCATGTAATTCCTTGACGCTCCTCTATCCGATATTACATCGACCGAGCACGGGAAATCACAACTCATCACACACCCCTTACCATCCAAGTGAATTTCGGCGCCGACGCCGCCCGGGCATTCCTGGCTTGATGTACACGTGTCCACTAATTTTTTTGTGGACACCTATCGTCGGCCCTCAGACGCGGACCGATGAAGATGGTTTCACTGGTCGCTTGCGAAAAGAGGTCTTTCTAGACTTCTAAACTCCGAAGACTGCTGCCGATCACGGGCTCGAACCAGGAAAGGTTTCTAAAGGGACGTATCCCCGAGAACAGTGCACGCCCAGTGGTGGTGGCGTGCAAAAATCTATATCACCAAGAATTGGAAAGAAGCAAATTTATGAAGGCATGGCCCCCGTTGAGGGCGGCACCCTAAAGGGAGATGTGGCTTTGCCAATACACTCAATAAGTCCGGGAGGTTATGCGCCGACGATGAGGAGTAGGAATCTGCTCCCTGCGGCTGTGCCGTCAGGCGGTTCGGAGACCCGGCTTCAAGGGTAGAGGATTCCTTCTTCTTTCGGTTGCGCGGGCATCGAGCATAGATTGACCACCAGTGCAGGTGCGTGCACGGGGCTCGACGTCGAGATTTTCTGCCAGGCGCTTGAACGCGAGCCTCCGCCGACGACGCCTGCGCCGAGCGTGACTCCGGCGCGTTCCACGGCTTCGCTCGAAGCCAGGATTTGTTGACTAGGCCGGTCGGGTGCACGCGACCCGGCAGCAGCGGCTCTCGCGGTTGCCACCGGGCCGAGCCGCGTACTGCCTGGTCTTGATCAGGCACCGATCCTTCAGAATTGAAGGCAGCTGACGTTTCGCCATCTTGGCCGTTTGCAGGCCTCTTCATTCATCGCCGGGAAGCGTGAACGCAATGAACGCATCCCCAACCGGGTTGGGCGGGAAGTTGTTTCTATCGGGCACGTTACCGCCGAATGCGTTCACAATGTACTCGCGTCCCTTCACCATGTAAGCCACCGGATTGGACTCCGCTCCGCCTACGAAGTGAAGGCTGGGATCGGCGGGTCCGTCGAAGGTCCACAACATCTGGCCCGTGCGCGCATCCACGGCGTGAAACTTGCCATTGCCTTCGCCAAAAAAGACCAAGTCACCGGCAACCAGCACCCCCGATTTTGCCGGCTGGTCAATCCGGATCTTCCACTTTACCTTCCCGGTGTTGGTATCAGTGGCTCCATACAAACCGAAGTTGATAACACCCTCTTGCGGAGTGACTTCGTCGAACGTGGAGCCGAGGAAAAGCCCGTTGGCGTCCGGCCCGATGTTGGAGGGATTCGTCTGGAACGTCGTGGGTTCATAACGCGTGCCGTAATACACGTAGCCGGTGCGCGGGCTGTACCCGGCCGGGCTCCATTCGCATCCGCCATCATCCCCGGGAACGATGAGGTAGAGCTGTTCCTGAGGCACGGTCCACTCCGGCGCCAGTTGTATCCCGGGGAACGCCGCAGTCAGCTTGGCCGTATCAATCGTTCCTGGCACGAAGTCTAACGGCGTCAACGGCTCTACCGACGATACCGGCTGCGTGGTGGAAGCATTTTGCCAACTCGGCTGTGTCGGTACGGCAACCTCAGTCACTGGAAATATCGGCGTGCCGTTCCTGCGATCGAGAATGTAATAGTTTCCGTTCTTGCTGCAGTGGCCGAGCGCGGGAACGGTGGCTTGCTCTCCGTCTTCTCCCTTCTTGTTGACTGGAAAAAGCACGATGGTTTGCGCACTGTCGTAATCCCAGAGGTCATGATGCGTTTCCTGGAAATGCCAGCGAGGCTGTCCCGTGGCGATATCAAGGGCAACGATGGAGGTCGCATAGAAGTTGTCTCCCATTCGGTCGATACCGTTGATGTCGGGACCTGCGTTGCCGGTATTGATGTAGAGCAACTTCAGTGAGGGATCGATCGCGGGCGAGTTCCAAACCGCTGCCCCACCGGTGAGGAATGAGTCCCCGGCCCAACCGCCTCCTGACGTGGTGCGGAACCTCCATACCTCGTCGCCCGTGTGGGCGTCGAAGGCGGCCACCTGACCGCGGACTTCATACTCACCCCCGGACGAGCCCACGATGACCAAGCCATGGACGACCACCGGAGCCATGGTCAAAGCGAAGCGCTCGTGATAATCGATCACCTTTGTTTTCCAGGCTACGCGGCCGGTTTCGGCATTCAGGGCGACGAGATAGCCGTCAAGCCTGCCTAGGTACACTCTGCCTGGAGCGAATCCCACCCCGCGGCTAACGCGGCCGCAGCAGACTTTGATATCCGTCAGCGGCGGCATTTCCCCGGGAATCTCGGTTGGCTTGTATGCCCAGATCTGCTTCCCCGTCGCTGCGTCAAGGGCAAACACATTGCTGTGTCCATCCACGATGTACATCGTACCGTTGTGGACGATCGGAGATGCTTGAAGTTCTGCCAAAGGATCCAAGACACCCGTGTGGAATACCCAAGCTACCTTGAGGTTCTGCACGTTCTTGGGGTTGATTTGGTCGAGGTTCTGGAAACGTGTGTTGGCGAGGTCGTTGCCGTACGAAAGCCAATTCACATTCTGGCCCGCCGCCGTCATTGCAACGGCCGAGAAAATCACCAACAAAATTAGCGGGCGCATGGCGCAGTTGCTCCTAGCCTTTTTCATGTCGCACCCCTTTGTGGCTGGTTGAAATTCACAACGGTTCAGCATTCCCCCGGTTTGTGGTAGGAGGGGGAAGCCTGCGGCTTCCTGCTTCACCTGCATAGCACGCAATGACGGCTATCGTCGCTCCGACATGCGCACGTTTGCCCGCTACGGCAGTCGCATCGAACTTTGCCTTTCTAGTCTTCCTAGTTTCTTCAAGGTGCTCTTCGTCAAGGGCGTCCCGCCGGAAGCTCTTCCTGGGGTAAGGTAGGAAGGTCGACCATTGCGATCGAAAGACCCTGACGGCAATACCCAGAGTGCCGCCACAATACTTTCGCTGCGGTGTTGAACCACAACGGCTCGGACGGGAACATACTAACTTTGTCTGCGCTTCCGACCCTGCGCTGCTGCGCGGTGGGCCTTTTTCATGGCACGCCTGGACGACGACGCCGAGCGGCCGTCGTTGGCACCCGTTACGCTTGGCGCGATTGCCGGCCACTCCGCATGCATGCAGGCGCACTGGCGGAGACGTTAAGGCGATTGGCGTTCCAACCGTGGCTCGGTACTACCGCAGTCGGGACCTGTGTGGCGGCGCCATGAAGCAGCGCACGGATTTCACCTGCTCTATCCGCGGCGGCTTCGTCAAGTTCATTCACGATGCAGCGAACCAGACCTACGCGTGCCGCCTCGGGAAGGGTGACTCAGAAACGGCTATTGCCTGCAAGGAAGTCCGGCGAGGGCCTCACGTGAAACCTCGGCCGGCCCCATCCTCCGTTTGACTTCTGCCGTCTGCTGCTTGAGCTCGCCAACTTGCGCAAGCTGCCACTGCAAGTCGCGCATCCGGCTGGGCGGCAATCCCCTCGTCGTTGCCGCGCATGCGATCGTGCTGGGCCGCGCGAGTGGCGCAAGAAGCCATCTTGGTCACATCGGCAAGCGTGGTGACCGGTATCTGCGCACGCAAGCTGGTCCACGGTCCCCGAGCATTTCGACGCTACGTAGCACTGAGGATTTGAGCGCCGAGCAGCGCGGGGGCGGCTACGACCCGGTTCCAAACCTCGCCAAGGGGCACCCATCAAACTAGCGTACGCAGCCGTGTCCGCGAAACGTGCGCCAATCGCGGTGCCCGACCGATCAACCTGACCGTCTCTCCTTTGCGGCTGCGAGTTCTCTATGCCGAACTTCCGGTACGGGTCGTGTGCGCCAGAAGGCGTCGGGTATCGGGCCACTGCGCAGCCGGCCGCAGTGATAGGTATTGCGGTCGTTCGCCGTTGGATGTCTACTACAGGATTGAGACCGCCCTTAGGCCTCAGGTGAAAGCTGGCGGTCGCGAAATTCGACTGACGGCCACTACCTGCCGTTCAGCTTCGCGTCGAAACCGTCGGCGAAGCAGACACAGCGTCGCCTCAGGAGACCCGGGATGCGGTCTCTGCGATTGCCGCTCTAGATTTGCGCGCAGTGGGAGCGCTTCAAGCGAGCATCCGGTCGACTTCCGCCACGGTCGCGGCCACGGCCACGGCCAAACTACACAGACGAAAAAATTGCCCGAAACCCGACAGTGCCTATGCTAGCGGGCTCACGCGTTCTCGCCGCCAGTATAGGAGCCCTCCGATTCTCTGTTTCGCCTGAAGCGCCTAGGCTTTCGATGCGGTCCCTAGGATATGCGTGCAGCCTGAAGGAACCGCGAATACAGGCAAAAGGCCAACCTCGTTGGAGGCTGCCGCACTTCCCGACTTACGAAAGGAAACGCTCTGCTGGAACGCTCTGCTCCGACATACAAGGAGGAGTCATGCGACCGAAACTACTCCCTAGATACGCGTTTGTAGCAGCCATTCTGCTGCCGATCGGGTGGACGGCAAACGCTGCCACGCTTTCGGTCAATTGTGGATCAAAGACAGGCTTTCATAGCATCGGGGCCGCAATCAAAGCTCTTCAAAGTTTTGAGTCCCATGGGCCGAGCACCATCAACGTGTCCGGCGCTTGCCACGAAAATGTCCTTATCCAGGGCATGGATCGACTGACATTGAACGCCCTCAACGGTGCATCGATCACGGACGCCTCAGGCGGGAAACTCGACGTGCTGCATGTCATAGATTCACGGGACGTTAGCATCAATGGATTCACCATTAACGCTGGAGCAGATGGTGTTAGCGGGTCCAGCGGCATCAATTGCGACGATGCGTCCATATGCCGATTGAGTGGAAACACCATACAAGGTGCACTCGATGCATTCGGTCTAATAGTGAGCTTTGAAGCTATTGCACGGGTAAATGGCGACATTTTCCAAGGAAATGACAGCGGCATAGGTGTCGCCACGACGAGCGAGGTGCAGGCCAACAACTTCATCTCGCGAAACAACGCGACTGGCATCCTCGTTACAAGAGGACAAGCGAACATCGGCGACTGCACCGTCGAGAATAACTCCGGAGATGGCGCATCCGTGAGTGGGAACGCGTTGTTGAATGTGAACAGCTGCTCGTTTTCGAAGAATGGAGGCAACGGTGTCTCGTTGACATCCGGATCCTATGCTCGCCTAGGGGCGGCGATCATCACCGGCAATGCAGGCTCCGGAGTCTTCCTTAGGGATCTCTCGATGGCAGACTTTCGCGGTGCCCGTGTGACTGGAAACTTGGGCGG
>DASZFP010000049.1:0-1693 GCA_035939615.1 Burkholderiaceae bacterium
CGGAAGGCAGGCCGGGCCCCCTGACCGACGTTTCCGCGGAAGCATACAGCGCGATGTTTGATACCAACGTCCTGGGCGTCGTCCTCAGCCTGAAGCACGAGCTCCGAGTGATGCAGGCGCAGGGTAGCGGCAGCATCGTCAATATTTCCTCGACGATGGGCGAGCGCGGCGCCGCGAACCTCTCGCTCTACACCGGAAGCAAGCATGCCGTCGAAGGGATCACGAAGTCCGCGGCGCTCGAGGGAGCCGCTTACGGCGTTCGCGTCAATGCCGTAGCTCCGGGGCCGACCGAAACGGCAATGCTCGATCGTCTTACCGGGTCAGCCGAGAAGAAAGCGGCATTCTTCGCGGCCGTTCCGTTGAAGCGGGGTGCGTCTCCCACCGAGATCGCCGACGCGGTCGCTTTCGTCGCGTCCGGCAAGGCGGCCTACATCACCGGGCAGGTCATTCGGGTCAACGGGGGCAAGACGGCCAGCTGATAGCGGTTGCTGAAGCGTTCACCATCCCCCGTTGGAGCACGTTCATGAGCGTCCTGTTTTCCCCGATCAGCCTACGCAGCTTGACCCTGCCCAACCGCATCGTCGTCTCGCCGATGTGCCAGTACGTCGCCGAAGAGGGCAGGGCGACGGCCTGGCACCTGATCCACCTGGGCAGCATGGCGCTGTCGGGCGCAGGCTTGCTGGGTATCGAAGCCACCGCGGTCGAGGCGGAAGGCCGCATCACCGCCGGGGATCTCGGCCTGTGGAACGACGCGACCGAGGCTGCGCTGCAGCCGGTGCTAGCGGCGATCCACCAGTACTCGAAAATCGGCGTGATCATGCAGCTGGCCCACGCCGGGCGCAAAGCATCCAGCAAGGTGCCCTGGGAGGGCGGGCAGCTGGTTCCGGTGTCCGCCGGCGGGTGGGTGCCGGTGGCGCCCTCGGCGCTGCCGCACAAGGAAGGCGAGCCGGCGCCCGCCGCGCTCGACGCCGCCGGGATGAAGCGTATCCGCGACGCGTTTGCGGCATCTGCCAGGCGGGCGATGCGCCTGGGACTGGACGGGATCGAAATCCACGGTGCGCACGGTTATCTGCTGCACGAGTTTCTCTCGCCGATCTCCAACCAGCGCACTGACCAGTACGGCGGATCGCTCGAAAACCGCATGCGCTTTCCGCTCGAGGTGTTCGACGTCATCCGCGCCGAGGTACCGGCGGACAAGCCCGTCGGCGTCAAGGTTTCCGCGACCGACTGGATCGAGGGCGGCTGGGACGCGGAGCAGACCATCGCCTTCGCCCGGGAGCTGAAGCAGCGTGGCGTGGACTGGATCAGCGTGTCCTCGGGCGGCATCTCGCCGCTGCAAAAAATCACCCTGGGACCGGGCTACCAGGTCCCGTTCGCGCAGGCGGTGAAGGAGGCGACAGGGGTCAATACCGTTGCCGTCGGTCTGATCACCCGGGCGCAGCAGGCCGAACAGGTGCTCGCCAGCGGCCAGGCGGACCAGGTCGCGTTGGCCCGCGCCATGCTCTACGACCCCCGCTGGGGCTGGCACGCCGCAGCGGAACTCGGCGCCACCATCGACGACGCGCCCCCTTCGTACTGGCGCGCGCCGCCGCATGAGCACAGCGGGTTGTTCCGGCAGGCGAAGCATGGGGCGCGGTGAGACTACAACTCATCGTCACGCATGTCGCTTCCATGCTGCGACCGCGGGGCATCC
>DASZFP010000050.1:0-4289 GCA_035939615.1 Burkholderiaceae bacterium
TCATCGGTCGAGCCGTCGTCGACCAGAATCAGCTCGAACGGCCGCCCCGCGGACGTCATCGCCGCCTCGATCCGGGCAACCAGCTCGCGCAGATTCTCGCCCTCGTTGAAGACGGGAATCACGATCGACACCATGGCCAGCGCCGCGGTCGAGTCCGCGGCCCGCGCACTGGCGCCGGTGCCGTGCTCGCCTGCCGGCGCCGGGTTGCCGCGATCCACACTGGCGATCGTCATCGTTCGTTTCACGCTGGACTGAAGAACTGACGCAGGTCAGCCGAGGTCATCCGGGGCCAATGATAGGCGCTGCGGAACGTGTCGCGCGAGAGCCCTCGCGTAAAATCGGCCCGCGCTGCAAATCGCTGCCGCGCAGTGCTGTCGAAGGACTCCAGATGAAACTCACCGTCATCGGAACCGGATACGTCGGGCTGGTCACCGGGGTTTGCTTCGCCGACGTCGGCAACGACGTGCTGTGCATCGACATCGACGAGGCCAAGGTCCAGCGCCTGCTGCGCGGCGAGATGCCGATTCACGAACCGGGCCTGGACGAGGTGGCGGCGCGTAACGTTCACGCTGGCCGCCTGCATTTTTCGTCGGACTACGGCCGCGCGGTCGCCCACTCGGACGTCTTCTTCATCGCGGTCGGCACGCCCACCGACGAGGACGGCTCGGCCGACGTGCGGCACGTCGAGGCGGCGGCCCGCGAGCTCGGACGCCGCATTGCGCGCCAGGCCCTGCTGGTGGTCAAGTCGACCGTGCCGGTCGGCACTTCGGACCGCGTGCGCCGCGCGGTGGACGAGGAGCTCGCCGCCCGCGGCGCCAAGGTGCCGTTCTCGGTGGCATCGAACCCGGAATTCCTGAAGGAAGGCGCCGCGATGCAGGACTTCATGCATCCGGATCGTATCGTGATCGGGACCGAGGAACGGTACGCGATCGACGTTCTAACCGAGCTGTACGCGCCGTTCAATCGCAACCGCGAGCGGCTGGTCGTGCTGGACACGCGTTCGGCGGAGCTGGCCAAGTATGCAGCCAATGCGATGCTGGCGACCCGGATCTCGTTCATGAACGAGCTGGCGCGCATCGCCGAGAAGCTGGGCGCGGATATCGAGCGCGTCCGCCACGCGATCGGGGCCGATCCGCGTATCGGACCGAGCTTCCTGTATGCCGGCGCCGGCTACGGCGGCTCGTGCTTCCCGAAGGACGTGCGGGCGCTGCTGGCGATGGCGCGCGAAAACCTGCTGCCCGCGCGCGTGCTGTCGGCGGTGCACGACGTCAACGAGGAGCAGAAGCACCTGATCGCGACCCGGCTGCGCGAGGCGCTCGGCACCGATCTGCACGGCAAGGTGGTGGCCGTGTGGGGTCTGGCATTCAAGCCGAACACCGACGACGTGCGCGAAGCCCCCAGCCTGGTGCTGATCCGCGACGTGGTCGATTCCGGGGCGCGGGTGCGCGCCTACGACCCGCAGGCCCGCCCGACCGCGGCCGCTGCGCTGGGCGAACTGAAACGCCGCATCGAATTCTGCGATTCGGCCCAGCAAGCCTGTGAAGGGGCCGACGCGCTGGTGGTGGTCACCGAGTGGCTGGAATTCCGCAGTCCCGACTTCGCATTTCTGGCGCGCACGCTGCGTGCACGGGTGCTGATCGACGGCCGCAACCTGTACGACCCGCGTCTGGCGCGAGCGGCCGGGTTGCAGTACTACGGGATCGGCCGGGGGCCGGCCCGCTGAGCGTCGCACGCACGGCGGCGCGTCGTCCGATCTCATGATGACATTGGTCACCGGCAGCGCCGGCTTCATCGGGCAGGCGGTGTGCACGGCGCTGCTCGCGCGTGGCGAGCACGTGGTGGGCCTGGACAATTTCAACGATTACTACGACCCGAAACTGAAGCGCGACCGCGTGGCGCAGCTGGCGGCGCAGGCGCGCTTTGTGCAGGTTGAGGCCGAGCTGGCGGACCGACCGGCGCTGGACGCGCTCTTCACCCGCTTCAAACCGCGCCGGATCGTTCACCTGGCGGCACAGGCCGGCGTGCGCTACTCCTTCGATCATCCGGACGCCTATGTCCGCAGCAACCTGGTCGGGTTCGTCAACCTGCTGGAAGCGGCCCGCCACGATGGCTCGATCGGGCACCTCGTATACGCCTCGTCCTCCAGCGTGTACGGCGGCAACACCCGGCAGCCGTTCTCGGTCGACGATGCGGTCGATCAGCCGATCAGCCTGTACGCGGCGACCAAGCGCGCCGGCGAGCTGATCGCACGGGTCTACGCGCTGCAGTTCGGGCTGAAGCTGACCGGACTGCGCTATTTCACCGTGTACGGTCCGTGGGGCCGGCCGGATATGGCGCCGGTGAAGTTCGCGCGGGCGCTGCTGCAGGACCGCCCGATCGAGGTCTACGGCCACGGCGACATGCAGCGCGACTTCACCTATATCGACGACGCCGTGGCGGGTACGCTGGCCGCGCTGGATGACACCACGCACTTCGGCGAGGTGCCGCACCGCCTGTATAACCTGGGCAACAGCCACCCGGAGCCGCTGATGCGTTTCATCCAGGTTCTGGCTCGGGTGGCGGGGCGCAACCCGGTGCTGCAGATGCGCCCGATGCAGCCGGGAGACGTGCGGGCCACCTCGGCCGATATCGAGGCGACCACGCGTGACCTGAACTGGCGCCCGACGACCACGATCGAGGCCGGGCTGCCGCCGATGTTCGAGTGGTGCCGGAGCTACTTCGGCGGCGAGTGATCACGGAGGCTCTTCGCAGCCGTACCGCGTCGATGTAGTGATAGGACCGTGGAGCCACTCCAAATACTCTCGATCGAAGGCACGGACAGCGGTCAAGCGTTCACGAGAGAAATCTTCACGCGTTTTCCGACCGCGTTGGCGGCCTTCACAACGCTCGCCAACGTCGCCGAAGGGTTTTCCGGATCGAGCAGGCGATCAAGCTGAGCTCGTGTAGTTCCCATCCGCTTGGCCATCGCTGTCTTGGTGAGGCGCTTCGCCCTCATGCTCTGTTGCAGCTGATGCGCGAGAACTCGCTTGACCGCGACGGCTTGGACGTCATCGAAGATGCCTTCGCTCTTCAGGAAGTCGTCGAAATCCGATCCAACGTAGGGATTGCGCTTCATGATGCACTCCGTAACCTCTTCAGCCGCTCCTGCGCCAGCTTCCGATCGGCCTTCGGCGTCTTGCGCTCCTTCTTGATGAATCCATGCAGCAAGACCATTTCATCGCCCACCAGCACAAACAGAAGTCTCGCCACCCGCGTTGCGAGCCGCGTTCGAACTTCCCACATACCGCCGCCGATGTGGTCGACAACAGGCATTCCCAGCGGCCATCCGAATTGGACCGTCTTGATATCGGTGCCAATTTCGCGCCGCTCATTTTCGGGCAAGGCCTTGAGCCATTCTCGTACCGGCTCGGTGCCAGACACCTCCGAATAGAAGCGAACCGACAGCTTGGGGAGCTTAGGCGACCGGCGCGAGTGTATCATTTTTGGTGCGCAGCCCGCAAACCACGCAGGCCAGCGTACGGTCGATTACGCCCTCAATCGCCACAGCTGCAGCGTTTCAGGCGCGGACGAGGCTCCGCGGGAATCTAAGTTCCGCGCGCGGACCGCGAACTACCGCTGGAATCATGAAACGAACCTTAGCAGTACTTGTTTTCTTCCTGTGTTCAGTAGCTTGGGCTACGAACAATGAAGGGGGTGTCGACCCGCAGGTTTTTCATTCTGAACCGTTACCAACCTCATGGTCCGACACGTTCTCATTTTCAATAGACGTAATGAATCGACACGCACCGCTGGATGAAACATTCACACTGAGTGGTCAACACACCTGCTCTGACCCAGCGTCATCATTAATCGTGGCTGCCGTTTCAACAGTAGGAAACGCCACACTCACTTGCAACGGGCGGGACGTAGCATTAATACACTCAACTGCCAAAAGTAACTGCGGAGAACAATATGACATCTGGACTATGCCGAAGCAGAGTCTGCCGGTCGGCAGCCAGTGCATGATGTCGATTGGTGGATCTTCGTCGTCTGTTAGTCCCGGTCGGTGGTATTTCTTCGGCATCTATACGTGGCAGGCACCGCCGGACCTGCTGCCGGAAAAATAGGGGTGGTCCGCTTCCGGGGGTCCTGCACGTCGGTTTTTCTGAATCGCTGATGTCCGGAGTGGGTCGGTTGCGCGAAAGAGCGCCGGGCATCGGAGCCGAGCTACGTCTGACCGCAGCGCTGGGCATTGCGGTCGCTCGAGGTTGCATGGCTACTGCGAGCTATGTACCGGACGCTGCCTTCCG
>DASZFP010000051.1:0-36245 GCA_035939615.1 Burkholderiaceae bacterium
AGGGCTTCGGTGGCCCTGGCCGCTTGAGCGGCGGCGGAAGCCCCGGCGAAAGCGGCCGGCGCAGGCGCCGGCGACTCCGCCGTGCCACTGCCCGTTTCCTCGAGCAAGTCGAAGGGCGCCGCCTGCATCGGAATCAACGCCGAGCTCAGGTCCAGATCCAGCCCCGCCTCCGTTGGCAGCTCGCTGAACCGTTGTTCGGCCGCAGCGCGCGTGGCCGGTCCGGTCGAACCCGACTGCGAACTGTCGGCCGAAGCCGGGTGACCCGATGGCGTGGACGATGCGTCCGCGCGCCCGGCACCGGTCGGCGTCCTGAGGTCCAGGTCCAGCGGCCGTTGCTTTTGCCCGCCGGCCGAGCTGGACGTGTTGCGTTCGAGCACCGTCGCGTACAGCTCCTTGATGACCTGGACCGTATCGTGCAGCTCGGTGACGGTGATGTTCGTGTTCCGCTCGTCGTGGATCGACGGCTCAGTCGTTGCGCCGATGATGGTGCGCGCGGCAGGCATGGTCGCGCGCCCGCCGATTCCCGGGGCCTCGAAATCCGTCTGCGCCTTCGCGGCAACGGCCTTCGGCCTGCGTTCGGTGACCGGCGCCGGCTCGTCGACCACCGCCTCCCAGGTCGACGGTCGCGCTGCCGGCCGCTGACGCCACAACACCAGCGTCAGTGCGCCCACGAGCAGCAAGGCGCCCAGCGCGCCCATCGACCAGGTCCACCGCTCACGCGTTTCGGACGCCTGTCGCTCCAGTTCCTGTTGTCGCTGTCGCGATACGGCCAGCTGCGTTTCGAGCGCTTCGATCTGCCGCGACATCGTCTCGATCCGCTTGAGCATCTCCGCGTTCGCATCGAGCGCCGTGCCGGCTGCATCGCCGCTCGGGGCGGGCCGGATGCTGTCCTGCGCCGAACCCAGCACCAGTCGATCCGATCCGGCTGCGCGGGGCGGGGGCGCTGTCTTGGCGGCTGTCTCGATCGGCCGCACCGGCACCGCACGCACCGGTGCCGGCGCTGTCGCAGTGGCCACCTTGGGTGGCTTGACTGCAGCCTTGGCAGGCGGTCTGGTCTCACGCTGCGGCAACGCCGGTTCGCTGGCGCCCTCGCCGGCGCCGGCATTGGAGGCCGCCAGCGTCGGAAGCCCGAGCAGGATCGCGTACTCGCGCCGCAGCGGGTCGCGACAACCCACATCCAGCGCGAGCCGCACCGCCGGCTCAGTCACCGGATCGGGCGTTGCAACCTCGATCACGGCGCCTCCGGGCTGCGGCAACACGCGGATCGTGGCTTGGCGCAGAACCGGTGCTCCCTCGCTCGAAATCGGGTCGGCCAGGTGCACGCAGTCGGCCGTAAGGTTGCTCGCGTCGGCGCCCACGGCCGGCACCCGGATCGAGAGGCGCTGGCCGAGTACCGCGGTGATCTGCGCCATTCCAAGCCCAATCCGCGGCTCGGGCCGGCCCGGTGCAGAACCGGACTGCGGCACCGTTATCACCGGCGGATCCACCAGCAGCGCGTATTCGCGTCGAATCCGTTGGTTGCAGCCGGCCTCGACGATCAGGCGCAATGCGGGCTCGGTGATCGGCAGCAGGCTCTCGATGCGCAATTGGCCGTGCTCGGGATCGATCGTGATTCGCCCGCTGTTCAGGGACGGAATCGAGTCGCGCGGGCCGGGAACGATGCGGACGCACTCGGGCCCAAGCTCGGTGCCTGGATCGGCCACCAGCGGCACCGTCAGCTGCAGCGGCTGGCCCAGCACGCTTGCCACGCTCGGATCGCCCAGCCCAAGGGCGAACGCGTTCGAACTCAGGGACAGAGCGCCGACGCACGCGACCAGGCGCAGCCCGCGAGGCCCGGCTGAATCAGATTCGAAGATACCCATCCAATCAACCCCGTCGGGCCCACGGCCTGCCCCGCACTGCGCGGCTCGGTCGTGCTCCGAGATGCAAAACCTTTCAGTGGTGTGGTTGATTATCGTACTGAACTCAGTGGTTCCCCAGGTAGGACGATTCCCCGATTTTGATTGGGGGGCAGGTTTACCAGATTCAACGGACCGCGTAAATGGGTGGCAGATCCGCGCCGGCTCGAAGAGCTATGCCTGCCCCTCGGATTTTCGAAACCCACATTGCGATAATGCGGTGCCCCAGCCAACTCTTGCACTGCGAATCCGATGATCGACTTGTACTCCTGGCCCACCCCGAACGGGCACAAGGTGCACATCATGCTGGAAGAGTGCGCCCTGCCCTACCGCGTCCACCCGATCGACATCGGGGCCGGCGATCAGTTCGCCAAAGAGTTTCTGGCGATCAGTCCGAACAACAAGATTCCCGCGATCGTCGATACGGACGGCCCCGACGGCCGCGCCATTTCGCTGTTCGAGTCGGGCGCGATCCTGATCTACCTGGCCGCCAAAGTCGGGCGCCTGCTGCCGGTGCCGCTTCGCGATCGCTACGCGGCGCTGCAGTGGGTGATGTTCCAGGTCGGCCATGTCGGACCGATGCTCGGGCAAGCGCACCATTTCCGGCAGTACGCGCCCGAGCGGATCGAGTATGCGGTCGATCGCTATACGCGCGAGGCGGCACGGTTGTACGGGGTGATGGATCGGCATCTGGCCGATGTCGACTACTTCGCCGGGGAGTACTCGATCGCGGACATCGCGATCTATCCGTGGACCCGTTCGCACGAGAACCAGGGGATCGACCTGGCGCAGTTTCCGAACGTGCAGCGCTGGCACTCCGCAGTTTCGGATCGCCCCGCGGTACGCCGCGGCCTGGAGCTGCTGAAGGATCGCCGCCGCGCGCTGCTGGATGACCGCAGCCGCGACGTGCTGTTCGGCTCGACGCAGACGGCCCGGCGCTGAGCCGGCCCGGTCATTGCAGCGTCTCTTTGGCCAGCTCCGGGAATGGCAAGGCCATGATCCGCACGCCTTCCTGAGCCAGCGCCTGCGCCTCGGTACGCGACGCCACGCCCCGGATTCCCCGCTCCGGCGCTTCCTTGTAGTGGATCCGGCGCGCCTCTTCGGGGAATCGTTCGCCCACGTCCTCGGTGGTGGCGATCACCTGCAGCGCCGCTCGCACCAGCGCGGACTGCAGCTGCTCCGGCCGGGGCATCGCCGCCGGGACCGGCTGCTCCGCTCCCAGGTTCAGGCGCGGCGCCGATGGCCGGCGGCGCACCTGGGTGGAACCGCACAACGGGCAGCTGATCTGTTCGGCCAGCAGCTGCTCGTCGAATTGCTGTTGCGAGGCAAACCAGCCCTCGAAGAGGTGGTCGGCGTCGCAGGAAAGATCGAACACCTTCACGGATCGACCTGGGATTCAGGCGCGCGAGTCGTCGGGCCGCGCGGCCGACGCCTGCGTCAGTTGTTCGCTTAACACCGCGTGTGCGGCCTGCAGCGCCCGTGCCAGTTCGATCACGCGGGCGCCGGAGTTGCCCGCGCAGGCGGCCTGCTCGAGCTGCTGTGCCAGCCCCGCCAGGCCCGTCAGCCCAAGCGTGGCGGCGCCACCCTTGATCGAGTGAGCCAGCCGCAGCAACGAGGCTGCGTCGGCGCGTTCGGCCTGGCTGACCATCTGTTGCACATCGGCCTCGTGCAGCTTCACGAAGCGCGTCAGCAGTCTGACGAACACGTCTGCACTGTTGCCCAGGAACGCGAGGCCGGCGTCCACGTCCAGGCCGGGAACGAGCCGCAGACGAGCCACCGTGTCGCTCACAGATGCGGGCGGAACCGTGGCTGCCACGGGCTGGTCTGCTGAAGGAAGCCAAAGCACCATCGTACCGCGTTACCCATGCGCAAGTCGCGGACGTTTTCAGAGTCGACCGCCCGGGCGCCTCGCGGGTTGCCCGTGCGAGAATCCCGCTCGCGACCGTGGCGTAACTGGTAGCCGCAAGGGACTTGATGAATTGAGCACCGGCTGCGAAAGCTTCCGGGTGAATCCCGCCAAAGTCAGCGAACCCCCTGCGCCCGACGCGAGGCAACGCTGAGCGAAGCCCCGAGACGGGGAACGTGCAGAGACTTGACGACGGGGGCCTAAGGCGTCCGGGCCACGACGGACGGCGCTATGGTCAAGGCAAAGTCCAGCCGGCGAACGGGCGAGTGCGCAGTCGCACGCGCCCGGCGGCGAAAGCCGTCGTCCGGATGAAAATCCCTGACCTTCGGGTGTGCGGGTTCGAGTCCCGCCGGTCGCAGAAGTTTGGTGGAAGTGACCCTATGGGCCCCTCACCACCGGCCCCTCTCCCCAAGGGGAGAGGGGTGAGTGACGACCGAGGCCGGCTTACCCACCTTACTGCCACCGTTCGGAGGGGAGAGGGGTGAGCGGCCACCGGAGCTGGCTCACCCACCTTGCTGCCGCTGTCCGGCTTAGCCACCTTACTGCCCCCGTCCGGATAGCCATCAGGCCGCCGTCGGGCACAATTCTGCTTGCATGGTTTCCTCGCAGCTCACCTCGTTCCGATACTCGTTCCGGCAGCTGTTGCTCGTGGCTTTCATGCTGATTGCCGCGCTGCTCGGGGCGGCGTCGTTGCGGGGGCTGTATCTGCTGCAGGGGCTGCTCAGACAGAGCAGCGAAGGGGCGCACCAGGCGGTGGCGCGCACGGCCGATGCGCAAATGCTGGCCGAGCGAACGGTCGCGATGGAGCGGGCAGCGCGCCAGTACCTGGTGCTGGAGGACCCGGCGTTGCGGCAGCGTTTCGACGAGACCGCGCGCGATGGCGCCGCTGCGCTGGCCCGCTTGGCCGACGAAGGCATACCGGCCACCCTGGCGCAGGACTGGCGCTCCACCGAAGCGACGATCGAAGTGCAGCTGCACGGGCCGGATCCGCCGTTGCGCGCGCAGGAGGCCGACGTGACGGCCGCCTTTCGCGAGCTCGAAGGCGTCAACGCCGCCATCGCGGAGCAGGTGCGCCTGGCCACGGAGATGCGCAACCAGGTGTTGATGAACGAGCTGGAGGCCGGGCGCGCCCAGCTGTGGCGGCAGATCCTGGCGGCGATCGCGCTGACGATCGTGCTGGCCTTCGCCTTCGGCTTGTGGCTGGCGCGGCCGCTGAAGCGGCTGGAGGAGGCGGTGGTCGGGCTGGGGGAGAACCGGCTCGATCAGCCGATCGACATTCGGGGCCCGACCGACGTGCGGCTGCTGGGCCGTCGCCTGGAGTGGCTGCGGCTGAGGCTGGCCGAGCTGGATTCGGACAAAGCCCGGTTTCTGCGCCACATATCGCACGAGTTGAAAACACCACTGGCGGCATTGCGCGAGGGCGTATCGCTGCTGGAAGACGGTGTCGCGGGCACGTTAAGCGGCAGCCAGCGCGAGGTGGCGCGCATCCTGCGTCAGAACACGGCCGCATTGCAGGGGCAGATCGAGGACTTGCTGCGCTTCAACGCGGCCGCTTTCGAGGCGCGCCAGCTGGTGCGCCGGAACACGGAGCTCACCGCCCTGGTGAAGGACCTGGTGGCTCAGCAGCGCCTGCAGTGGATGGCGCGCCAGCTGCGCGTGGAGGTGCACGGTGAGCCGCTGAAGGCCGAGGTCGATGCCGATAAGCTGCGCGCGGCGCTCGGCAACCTGCTGTCCAATGCCATACGCTTCAGCCCCGTGGGAGCGACGATCCGTTTTTCGGTGGCGCGCCAGCCGGGCCGGGCCTGCATCGACATCGTAGACGAAGGAGTCGGTGTGGCGCAGGCTGACCGCGCCCGCGTGTTCGAGCCGTTCTATCGCGGGGAGCGGCAGCCCACCGATGCAGCCCGCGGCAGCGGCATCGGCCTGTCCATCGTGCACGAATACATCACGGCGCACGGCGGCCAGGTCGGGCTGCTCGATGACGGGCCCGGTGCCCACTTTCACATCGAATTGCCTCATGCCAGCTAGGAGCTCTGCGCGCTCGACGACGCGCCGGCCGCGGTCGGCCTCGCTCGCATTCCTGGCCGCGTGCCTGGCCGCCTGCGCTTCGCTGCAGCGGCCGCCGCAGACCGCGCCGACGGCGTCGGCGGCCACGGCGCCGGTCGCCATCGCGCCAAGCCCACCCCCACCGCCGGCGCCCCAACCGGCGGCGCTGCTTGCGCCGGATCCTGCCAGCGCGTCCGATCTGGCCGCGCGGCGCCTGCTCGCGTACCACGAGCGCCTGCGGCAGATGTCCGCTGCCGATGTGGCCGCCGAGGTCGCGCGGCTGAGCGCGGCGGTGTCGTCACCCGATCCGACCTCCCCGGACGATGTACTGGCGCTCGCTCTTGCCCTGGCCGAGCAGCACAACCCGGGCGACCTGGCCCACGCTTCCAGCCTGCTGGAGTCGATCACGCAGGACGCCTCGCCGGCACGCAGGCCCTGGCAGCCGATCGCGAATCTGCTCGCAGACCGGGTCGCCGAGCAAAGGCGCCTGGAGGACCAGCTGGACCGGATGACCACGCAGCGCCGAGACACGCAGCGCACGCTCCAGCAGCTGACCGAGAAACTGGAAGCGTTGAAGGCGATCGAACGCAGCATGACCGCGCGCCCGCCGTCGGCGTCCACCCCCGGAAACGGCGCCGACCCGGCGCCGGCGCCGAAGACGCCCTGACGGACGGGTGGGCGGGCATCGACGGGAAGGCGACGAAGCGATGGCGAACCTGCTGCTGGTCGACGACGACGCGGATCTGCTGAAGCTGCTGTCGATGCGGCTGAGCGCGGCCGGCCACCGCGTCACGTCGGTCGAATCGGCCGAAGCGGCGCTCACCGAGCTCGCGGTGGCGCGGCCGCAACTGGTGGTGAGCGACGTGCGGCTGCCGGGACGCGACGGCCTGGCGCTGTACGACGAGATCCGGGCCCGCTACCCGGCGCTGCCGGTGATCCTGCTGACCGCGCACGGCACGATCCCCGATGCGGTCGAGGCGACCGCGCGCGGCGTGTTCAGCTATCTCACCAAGCCGTTCGACGGCAAGGCGCTGCTCGACAAGGTCAACCAGGCGCTGGCGCTACCGGCGCAGGTGGCGCACATGCCGGCCGGCGACGAATCCTGGCGGGCCGCCATCGTCAGCCGTTCCAACGGCATGGCCGACCTGCTGGCCGAAGCCAAGATGGTCGCCGCCTCCGACGCCAGCGTGCTGATCAACGGCGAAAGCGGCACCGGCAAGGAGCTGCTGGCGCAGGCAATCCACCGCGCCAGCCCGCGTGCGACCAAGCCGTTCGTGGCGGTGAACTGCGGCGCCATCCCGGAGTCCCTGCTGGAGTCGGAGCTGTTCGGACACGTGAAAGGTTCATTCACCGGCGCCGTGGCCAACCATCGAGGACTCCTGGTGACCGCGGCCGGAGGGACTCTGTTTCTGGACGAGATCGGCGACATGCCGCCGGCGCTGCAGGTCAAGCTGCTGCGCGTGCTGCAGGAGCGGTCGGTGCGTCCGGTCGGAGCGGCGCAGTCGGTTCCGGTGGACATACGGATCCTGTCGGCCACGCACCGCGACCTGGACTCGGCCATGGCCGAAGGGCAGTTCCGCGGCGACCTGTACTACCGGCTCAACGTGGTGTCGCTGCGGCTGCCTTCGCTGGGTGAGCGGCGCGAAGACATTCCGCTGCTGGCCAACCATTTCCTGGCGCAGCTGAGCGGCAAGTACGGCAAGCGCTTCAACGGGTTTGCGCCGGACGCGATGAAAGCCCTGACCACGGCGAGCTGGCCCGGCAATGTGCGCCAGCTGCACAACGTGATCGAGCAGGTGTGCGCGCTGACCACGACGCCGCTGATTTCGCTCGCGCTGGTGCAACGCGCGCTGCGTGTGCCCACGATGGAAGTGCTGAGCTACGCGCAGGCGCGCGAGCGTTTCGAGCGCGACTACCTGGTGGGTCTGTTGAAGCTCACCGATGGCAACGCGGCCGACGCCGCCCGCCTGGCCGAGCGCAACCGCACCGAGTTCTACCGGTTGCTCCAGAAGCACGGGCTGACCCCGGGTCAGTTCCGCTCAGAGCCACCGCCTGTCGCTGATTAGAGACAGCGTAAAAAGTTTTATAAATCAATCAGTTGTCTTTGAAGACGGACCCGCTTGTCGCCGCCAGGCGACAAAAAGAGCCGGGTTCAACCCGCTTTTCGGGCTCTTGCGGGGTCCGGCCCCCTCCTATCTCAGTAACAAATTGATTAATAAACATTTTTCCAGGATTTTTGGGTCGGCACGCGGCTTGCTTGTTATCTCTGTATCGCTCATCGATCGCCCGCTCCACGGCGACAGAGGCTTCCCGTCTTGCCGCCCCTTCTGCGCCACCCTGCCGGTTCCTTCGGTCGCGCCCTGGCGAAGGGGGCGCTATTTGCCTGCGCGGCGTTGCTGCTGGCGCCGCTCGCGTACGCCAGCGCATTCGACTTCGGCGAACTCGCCGAGCAGGCCCGCGTGCTGGCAGGCCGTCCTTATGCGGACCCGACCCCGGCGTTGCCGCCGGCACTGAAGGACCTCGGTTACGACGGTTACCGCGGTATCCGGTTCCGGCCGGACAAGGGCTTCTGGCGCGAGCGCGCCCTGCCCTTCGAGCTGCAGTTCTTCCACCGCGCCAACCTGCACGCGCAGTGGGTGGCCATCAACGAAGTCTCCGGCGACCGCGTGCGCCACATCGCGTTCGACCCGCGCGAGTTCGACTACGGCACCACCGGCCTTTCGCCGCAACCGTGGGGCGACATCGGGTTTGCCGGCTTTCGCGTGCACTACGCACTGAACCGGCCGTCCTACAAGGACGAGCTGGTGGCATTCCTGGACGCGAGCTATTTCCGCGCGCTCGGCCAGGGCCAGCGTTACGGCCTGTCCGCGCGCGCCCTGGCCATCGACACCGTTGGGGCCCAGGGCGAGGAATTTCCGCGCTTTGTGGAGTTCTGGGTGCAGCGTCCGGCGCCGGCCGCCAGGTCGCTGATCATCCACGCACTGCTCGATTCGCCCCGCGCAGCCGGTGCCTACCGGTTCACGTTTGAACCTGGTGAGGACACCGTGGTCGACGTCAAGGCACGGCTGTACCTGCGCGCCGCCGTGAACACGCTGGGCCTGGCGCCGCTCACCAGCATGTATCTGCACGGCGCCAATCAGCCGCGCGCCGGCGATTTTCGCCCGCAGGTGCACGACTCCGACGGCCTGATGATCGCGATCGGCAACGGCTCCGGGGCCGAGTGGTTGTGGCGGCCGCTGGTCAACCCGGCGCAGCCGCTGGTGACCTCCTTTACCGCGGGCGAGCTGAAGGGCTTCGGCCTGATGCAGCGCGAGCGCCGCTTCGCGAGCTACGAGGACACCGAGGCGCGTTACGAGCTTCGGCCCAGCTGCTGGATCGCTCCGCAAGGCCGCTGGGGACCGGGCCGGGTCGAGCTGGTCCTGCTGCCGGCGCCCAACGAGGCCAACGACAACGTCGTTGCCTACTGGGCGCCGCAACACGTTCCTGCGGCCGGCCAGCCGCTCGACATTGCCTACCGGATGCACTGGCAGGGGGACCGGCAGCAGCGCCCACCGTCCGGCTGGACCGTTCAGTCGAGGTTGGGTCACGGCATCGTCAACGACCGGCAGGACCCGCGCGAACTGCAGTACGTGGTCGACTTCGACGGGCCGGCGCTGCGCAGGCTCCCCGCCGACGCGTCCGTCGAGGCCGTGGTGAGTTCCGGCGCCAACGCCACCATCGTCGAGCGCAACGCTTACCACAACGACGCCACCGGCGCCTGGCGCATGACGGTGCGCGTCAATCGCCTGCAGTCTTCGCAGCCCGTGGAGCTGCGGGCCTTTCTGCAACACGGCAACACGGCCCTGACCGAAACATGGACCGCGATCATCCCAGCCGGCTGAAGGCTGCCTCCGCCGAGGCCGGCGCCGCCGGCGGTCGCTGCGCGAGGCCTGCGGCGAGCGCGCCGCCGATCCGGCGCGGCTCGATGGTGGCCCGCCCCTGGCGCGGCTTTGCCCTCAGCCTGGGCGATGCCGCGCTGAGCGCGCTGGCGGCGTTGTTGCGCCGCGCGGCGCCACGACGCGGCGCGGCCGCGCTCGCCAGACCCGCCTGGCAACGCGCCGCCTCGCGGCGCCGCGCGGCGCTGCTGGCTCTGGTGGTGCTGACGGCCGGCTGCGCCACGGCCCTGCTCGCGCACGGTTTGCCGCCGCTTCATCACGCGGGGCTGCGCTTTTTGCAGATCGGTGTCTTTGCGCTGTTGTTTGCCTGGGTCTCGGCGGGATTTTTCACCGCGATGATGGGCTTCTGGGTGCTGTGGCGCGGCGACCCGCATGCGATGTCGTCGGGCCGTGCCGGTGCGCGGCCGATCGATCCGGCCGCGCGCACCGCGATCGTGATGCCGATCTGCAACGAGCAGGTGTCGGCGGTGATCGGCGGATTGCGCGCAACCTGCGAGTCGCTGGCGGCGACCGGATCGGTACGGCTGTTCGACGTGTACATACTGTCCGACAGCACCGACGCCGCCGTCCGCGCCGAGGAGGTTGCTGCGTTGGCCGAGCTGCGCGATCGGATCGGCGCCGATGGGCGCATCTATTACCGCTGGCGCCGCCGCCGCACCAAGCGCAAATCGGGCAACGTGGCCGACTTCTGCCGCCGCTGGGGCCGCAATTACCGCTACATGGTGGTTCTGGACGCTGACAGCGTGATGAGCGGGCATTGCCTGGTGCAGCTGGTCCGACTGATGGAAGCCAATCCGCGCACCGGCATCTTGCAGACGGCACCGTTAACGTGCGGCCTGAGCACCGTGCATGCGCGTTCGCAGCAGTTCGCCGGGCGCGTGGCCGGGCGGCTGTTCACGGCCGGCATGCAGTACTGGCAGCTGGGCGAGTCGCACTACTGGGGCCACAACGCCATCATCCGGGTCGCGCCGTTCATGCAGCACTGCGCGCTGGCGCCGTTGCCGGGCCGCGGCGGTCTGAGCGGAGAGATCATGTCGCACGATTTCGTCGAGGCGGCGCTGATGCGCCGCGCCGGCTATCACGTCTGGCTGGTCCACGATCTGCACGGCAGCTACGAGCAGCAGCCGCCCAACCTGTTCGAGGAGCTGCGTCGCGACCGCCGCTGGTGCCAGGGCAATCTGCAAAATGCCCGGCTGATGGCCGAGCCGGGTCTGCACGGCGTGCACCGCGCGATGTTGCTGACGGGGGCCTTCGCCTACCTTTCGGCGCCGCTGTGGCTCGCTTTCGTGCTGCTGGGTGCCGGCACCTGGCTGATCGGCCACGACGCGCCGTTCGTGTCGCTCAGCGATGTGCCGCGCGAACTGGCAGCCATATGGCTGGCGACGATCTCGATGCTCGTGCTTCCGCGCGGGATGGGCGTGCTGGCGATCCTGGTCCGGGGCGAGCACCCGGCCTACGGCGGCTTCGGTCCTCTGATGCGCGGCACGCTGCTGGAGGGGGCCCTTTCGATGCTGCAGGCGCCGGTACGGATGATGGCGCACACGCTGTTCGTCTTGGCCGCGCTGACGGGCCTGAAGCTCGACTGGAAATCGCCACCGCGGCAAGCCCAGGATATCGCCTGGAGCGACGCTGCGCGCCGGTTCGGCCTGATCGGCGTGGCGGCCGGTGCCGTGGCCGGCTGGTGCGCCCTGGTGCAGCCACACGCGATCGTGCTGCTGCTGCCCACCAGCATGCCGCTGCTGCTGGCGGTGCCGCTGGCAGTATTGACCAGCCGCTCCGCTCTGGGCGAGCGGTTGCTGGCCAGAGGCCTTCTGCTCACACCGGAGGAGCACTCCACCCCGGTGGTGCTCAAGAGCCTGCAGCGCTGATCAGCCTCGCTCGCGAAAGAACGAATCGATCTGATCGTGGCTGGGCGCGCCCTGGAACGCGTCGAAGCTTCCCTGCTCTGCGATGCGCCGGGCCGCGCCGACGAACGCGCCCCACGCTGAGCGCGCCAGCGCCCCGCCCACGCTGATGCGCCGCACCCCGAGCGCGGCGATCTGCTCCACCGAGAATTCGCTCGGCGACCCGACCAGCAGATTGACCGGCTTGGGCGCAACCGCCGCCACCAGGGCGCGGATGTGATCGCGCGTGCGGATGCCCGGCGCGTACAGGCAGTCGGCACCGGCCTGCGCGTAGGCCTTCAGCCTGGCCAGCGTCTCTTCCAGGTCGGGCCGGCCCACCAGGAAGCACTCGGCGCGGCCCACCAGCAGCACATCGCCGCCGGCCTCGTCGATCGCGTTGCGCGCGGCGCGCATCCGCGCCGCCGCCGCGTCCAGGTCGTACAAAGGCTTGGCCGCATCGCCGGTCGAATCCTCGATCGACAGCCCGGCAACGCCTGTCTGGACGGCCGCACGCACGTTGTCGGCGACGCCCCGCGGTTCGTGTGCAAAGCCGTTCAGGAAGTCCGCATTGACCGGAACGTCCGTGGCAGCCACCATCTGGCGCACATGCGCGAGCATCGTCTCGAGCGAGACGCCGCCGTCGCGGCAGCCCTGCGACCAGGCAAAACCCGAACTGGTCGTGGCCAGCGCCTTGAAGCCGAGCGACTGAAGGAAGCGCGCGCTGCCGGCATCCCACGGATTGGGAATCACGAAGCACCCGCTCTGGTGCATTTGGAAAAACGTTTGCCGCTTGTCGGAAATGCTCGGTCGAACGGTCATGGTGGGCTCCAGCGCGCTCGGCGCGGCCGCATTCTGCACCGATCGGGTGCCGGAAGGGACGCGTCGGCGCAAGCTCGGGCGGGGGACTTGTCTAAACGTTCTCCTTAAATCATAGTAAGGCATGTCGGTCCAGAGGTGAGCCATGTCGTTGACCGGATAAAGGAGCTGCGGCGATGAAGGGCAAAAGCATGCTGGTCAATGCGGGGGTCACGGTGACGATCGCTCTCCTGGCCACCGGGGTTGCGATTTCCGCTCAGGACAAGTACACGCTCAAAGTGCCGAATGGGCTCGCGTTCTCCGAGTTCAGGGGATACGAAGGCTGGCAGACCATTTCTATCAGTTATAACGGGGGGCTGCTTGCTGTGATCCTCGGGAACCCCGCGATGATCGACGCGTATAAGGCCGGTGTTCCCGGTAACGGCAAACCCTTCCCCGACGGCGCCAAAATGGCGAAGATCCATTGGAACCCGAAAAAGAACGAGACAGCGCCAGGTCCGCCGCTGGTGCCCAGTACGCTCCATGACATTGATTTCATGGTGAAGGATGGCAAGAGGTTCGCGGACAGCGGTGGATGGGGATATGCCGAGTTTGAGTATGAAGCCGCGTCCGATACGTTCCGGCCCGGCACGCTGGCCGATCAACCGCCGCAGGGGAGCGACGCCAAGTGCGGGTTCGCGTGCCACACGATAGTGAAAAATCGGGACTTCGTTTTCACGGAGTACCCCAAGAGGTGACGCGCCGCTGCGGCGACCTGCATCAGAGCAGGCGCGCACGCTTGACCGCGTGATAGTGATTGACCAGCGAGACCGCAAGTCGCTCAGGCTCCACGTCGATCGCCAATGGATCGGACCCGACCGCGCGCCGGAACGCATCGCGTCGCGCTTGCTCGAACAGGTGCGCCGCTGCCGTCACGATGGCGTCCATCGAATGCCGCTGCGGCTGCTCGATCAACTCGCGCTGGATCCGCTCGCGCAGGCTGGCCAGCACCACGAGGTGGCGGGTGCGCATCAGCTTCAAGGCCGGCTGCAGCTCCGGTACGTCTTCGTCGCGAAAGTTGGTCAGCACGATGACGAGGGCACGCTTGGCCTGCGCCCGCATCAGCTTCTCGGCCGCCAGCTGATAGTCGGAGTGCGACGTGCCCGGCTCGATGTCGTACAGGCGAGCCATCAGACCATTGAGCGTATGGATTCCCTTGCGCGGCAGAAAGTGGCGCTCTGCATCGGTCGGGGTGCCGAACGTCAGTGCGCCTACCTCGTCGCCCTCCTTCAACGCGACGTAGCCGAGCAGCATCAGTGCGTTCAGCGCCTGGTCGAAGTGGCTGCCGTGGGCGCGCACGCCGGCCTCGTCGGCCCGCATGCGCCGGCCGCAGTCGAGCAGGAAAAATACGCACTGGTCACGTGAATCTTCGAACTCGCGCACGATCGGCCGGCCCGTGCGCAACGTGGCTTTCCAGTCGATGTGGCGGATCGGATCGCCCGACTGGTACTCGCTCAACTGCTTGAAATCCGTCCCGGCGCCGCGTCGCACATAGGACTTGATGCCCATCTGAGTCAGGCGGCGGTCGCCGGACAGCCAAGCGTAGCGTGCCACGGCCGCGAAATTCGGGTACACCCGCAGCTCCTGGCCGGTCCCGATCTCGCGCTGCAGCTCGAGCGCACCGCCCAGCGATCGGATGCGCAACTGCGTTGCACCGAAGCGAACGCGTCCGCGCCGATGCGGAACGATCGAATAGGTGAACTCCACGCGCCGGCCGGCCGGAACCGCGAGCGACTGCGGCAGGCCGTCGAATGCCAGTCCAGGATCGACCGCGTCGAACAGCGCAACCTGCCAGGATGTGCCGCCCTCATTCACGATGGTCGCCGTCAGCAGTCGCGGCACCCCGAGCGCCAGCGCGGCGGGCCAGTGCCGCTCGATGCGCAGCGGGCAGGCTTGCCAGGCCCGCAGGCTGAGCCACAGATCGGCAGCCGAGAAGGCCGCCGCCAGCGTGGCCAGCGCGGCCGCCGCCATCGCAACCGCCCGGGCCGGGGCCTGGGCCAGCAGGGTTGCGGCGCAGGCGAGCGCCAGGGCGAGCACGATGATCAGCGCCCGGCTGCTGGGTATCACCCCGGGACGCATCGGTGCCGGCCGGTGGCGGTCACAGCCTGGGTGCGTCGACGCTGTCGACCGCGCCGGCCAGCAGCGTGTCGACATCGCGCCCGTCGAGCTGCGCGTCGGGCGCGAGCGAAACCCGGTGCCGCAGAGTCGGCAGCGCGAAGCGCTTCACATCGTCCGGCGTCGCATAATCGCGGCCTTCCAGCAAGGCCCTGGCACGCGCCAGCCGCACCAGCGCGATCGCGCCGCGGGGACTGGCGCCTGTGGCCAGTCCCGGCCAGTCGCGCGTCGCCCGCGTGATGCGCACTGCGTAGTCGGCCACGTGCGCGTCAACCCGCACGAATGCGGCCACTTTCTGCAGGGCGAGCGCCGAACGCTCGTCGACCTGCGCGCTCACCTGAGCCAGGGGCAACTCGTCCCCGGTCGCCCGGTCGGTCGTTCTGCGGACGATGTCGCCTTCTTCCTCCGCGGTCGGGTATCCGATCTTGATCTTGACCAGGAAGCGGTCGAGTTGTGCTTCGGGCAGCGGGTAGGTCCCCTCGGTCTCGATCGGATTCTGGGTGCCGATCACGACGAACGGCCGCGGCAGCGGCAGGGATCGACCCTCCAGCGTGACCTGATACTCCTGCATCACCTCCAGCAGCGCGCTTTGCGTCTTGGCCGGCGCCCGGTTGACCTCGTCGGCCAGCAGCAGGTTGGTAAAAACGGGCCCGCGGACGATCCGCAGCGCGCCCAGCCCGTCCGCAGTCTCGCTGCGCGCGTCGCGGTCCAGCACCGCGTGTCCGGTGATGTCGCTCGGCATCAGATCGGGCGTGAACTGCACGCGCGTGAATCCGAGCGTCATCGCCTTGGCAAGGGCCCGCGCCAGCAGCGTCTTGCCCAGCCCGGGAACGCCCTCGATCAGCACGTGACCCGAGGCGACGAACGCCGCCAGGGTCTGCTCGACAATGTCGCCTTGACCGACGACCGCCTTGGCCAACTCCCCCCGCAGCGCACCGAGCACCGCTGTGACGCGCGCAAGGTCCTCGGACGTGATGCTCATTGATCCGCCTCTTGTACGTTGGCCGCGCGGGTGCCCGGTCGAGCTGCAATCGGCGGGGCCGCGCCTTGCTCGCGCAACAGACGGCGCCGAACCGTCTCGAGCAGGCCCAGCACCCGAGCCAGCGCACGAGGATCCCGGGCCGTGGCCGGTTCGAGCGCCCGCCCGAGGGCGGCCTCGTCGACCGCGGTGGCGGCGGCGATCGCGGCAGCGCGACCCAGCGGGCCGAGTCGGGCATAGTGACGCAATTGCAGCGCAGCCGCCTCGTGCAGCGCACGCGACTGCGCCGCGTGCAACGCATTCGGACTGCGGCGCCACAGAAAGAGCGCCGTTCCGGCGATCTGTTCGCCCATCGATCGGCGCGCCAGCGGCCGGGACGGCTCGACCGGCCCGAAGCGCGCCGCCGCGCGCCACAGCCACAGGGTGAGCGCGAGCAGCGCCAGAACCAGCGCGCTGCCGGCCCGGCTCCACAGCCACAGCGGCAGAGGCTGCCCGCCCCGGATGGCGACCAGCCAGACCTCGACGCCCGGATGCGCCTGCAGCGCCGCCAGCGAGATCAGCGCGTGGTCGCCCCTCAAAATACCCAAGTTCCCAAACAGTCCCGTGCCCCAGCCTGCCACGACCGTGACGCTGCCGGCGCCATAGGCGACGCGCAGCAGGTCCATTTCACCGTCGCTGGCCAGCGCCCACAGCGGGACTTGCCGTGTCGAGATTTTCCACGCTCCGGGGCCCAGACACAGCTTCAGCCCGGCCGTGCCGCCGTTCTGCGCGCTGTCAGGCGGATAGGCTGCCGCCACTCCGTTGGGTTCGACCGCCTTGTGGCAGATTCTTTCGATCGGATCCGACGGCGCACCGGCCCGATCGGAGTGCTTCGGCTCGATGGCCGGGGTTTCGCGCTCCTTGCGGCGAGTGGCCTGGACCGGAATCCAGCTCGTGGCCTCGCTGGGACCGAAGCTCAGCAGGAAAAAGTCGATCACCAGGTGCCCGCCCTGCTCGACCCAGGCGCGCAACGCGCGGTCGCGTTCAGGCAGCAGGTTCCAGATCCAGCCGCTCAGCAGCAGCGTCGCGCCCGACGGCGGAAGTTGCGCAAGGTCGTCCTTGCGGACCGTGCTGACGCCGGTCCCTTGAAGGATCCTCCTCAATACGTAGAGTTGATCCGACGCCGCCTCGCCCGTCAACCGGTGGGGCACCTCGACCTCGACCCACTCGGTCTTCCAAGCGATCCACAGAAGAAGGCAAACTGCGCCGGCGGCCGCCAGCGCATTCAGCAGAAAGCGACGCGGACGCTCCGCGATCAAGGGACCGCCTTTGCAGGAGCCGGGGGCTCCAGCAGCCGGTCGAACTGATCGCACAGCGACAGTACGCCGGCCGTTTCGGGCAGACGACCCGCGTAGACCGCAAGTTGCCACGCGCAAACCAGCTGCGCGAAAAAGGCACCCCGGTCCGGCTGCAACTGGCCCTGCGCGAGGCGGACACACTCGGACTCGGTGTGCGCAGCCCGGATCGGAACCGAGTGCACGTGAATCAAGCGCGACAGCGCGCCGCGATATAGCAGCGAAAGCGCGGCCCGCTGCTCCCCCTGCTGCCACAGGCCCCGCGCGTGCGGTCCGATCCGATCGGGCAGGCTCGCGGGCCGCACGTCCAGCGGCCCGATGTGACTCGGCAGCGGCGCCAACGATTCCTGCCCGGGGTCTGCCTGCTCCCGAACCCAGCGGCGCACCGACACCGCCACCATCGCTACGGTGAGCGCCCCCAGCAACCAGATCAGCCAACGAGCCGTCGCATCGAGCCAGCGCAGAGCGTCTTCGGTCCAGCGGATCAGTCGAATCAGCCAGGGCGCGGTAGTTTGAGCCGGCTGCCGTTTCTTTGCAGTGCTCCTTGCGCGCAGCACCTTGGTGAGTTGGGTGGTCTTCAACTCGGGATCGGCACGCAGGGCTTGCACCAGCGCGCGCACCTCGCCTCGTGGGGGCAATTCGGTGCCGCGTACCGACCCGACGCCCGCCAGGGCGAGCAACAGGCCGGCGAAGACGGTGGACGCCGCCCGGCGCCGGATGCGCGATGACCTGCAATGCCATCCCCGATCAGCCGAAAGCACGACGGAATTCCTGCTCGACGTCCCACGCTTCGAGCTGCACGCGGCGATTCAGGTACATCGCGAAGCCGGCTCCGACGTAGTACGGTTCAACGAACAACACGACGGCCGCATCCATCAACGTGACCAGCAGCGCGGCGGCCGTCGAGCCGCCCCCGAGCCAGGGCACGGCGGTCGTCTGATCCCCCGGCAGAGCGAACCAAGCCACCGCCGCGAACAGCCCGGCCATGAACACGAGCTCCATGTTGGCGAACACGAACTGCACCGCTGCGGCCCGTCCGCGCTGTCCGTTCAGTATGGCCTTGCGGCGATTGCGCAGCGCCGAGCCATGCTGTCCTTCCAGCTGCGCGATCGGTTGGACGTAGGCACGCCACGGCGACAGTCTTGCCAGCGTCAGCGTCGCCGGCACCCGATGCCACCAGACTGCCTTGCGCTCGCGCCACAGATCGACCCAGCCGGTGCGCTGCCCGAACACCGCACGCGACAGCACGAAGAGCAGGCTCCGATCCAGCCAGGGCTTGAGCCAGAAGATCAGCAGGCACGGCAGCCAGTGGGAAATTTCGACGGTCGAAAGCGCCAGCAGCACGACCACGGCGTGCACGGGCAGGAAGCATCCCCACAGCGATCGGGCGTTCGCCTGCACCATGCGCACGCCCAGGTCGGTCGCCTCGAACATCGAGCGCGGGCGCAGCTCGAGGGTCAGCGCGTCAACCTTCACGTTGCTCCCCATCCGCAAGGGCCACGGGCTTCGAAGACGGCCGGCCCTGCCAGCCCAGATAGGCGACCACGACGGCCCAGGCAGCGGCGCCGGCTGAGAATTTGACTTCGGGCGCAACCCACCTGGCAGAAGACCAGAATGCCTCGATCGCCGCTGCCACCAGCAGGAACGCGAACACCGCGTACATCAGCACGACTGCCTCGGCGGCGGCCTGCTTGACCGATCCGAGCCGCGTCCGCCGGCCCGGCGCGATCAGCGCGAACCCGACGCGCAACCCGGCCGCTCCGGCCAGCGCAATGGCGGTGAGCTCGAAGGCCGAGTGGGTCACGATGAACGAATAGAAATTCATCGCTTGGCCGTTTCCGGTCAGGTAGCCGCCCACGGCACCGCCGAAGGCCCCGTTGTAGGCGACGAAGAACGCGCTGCCCAGCCCCGCGAACAGGCCGCTGGCAAAGCACTGGAAGCCGACGTCGATGTTGTTCATCGTGTAATAGCCGAACATCGACCAGTCCGCTTGCGCGCTTCGAGGCATGCCCAGGGCCGTGGGACCGTCGCCATACATGTCCCTGAACTGCGCCAGCTGCTGGGCGTCCATCAGGTGCAGCGCGAACTGCGGATCGCGATAGGTGGCGCCTCCCACGAGCAGAGCCGGCACCAGGAACAGCAGCGCCGCAGCAAGGAGGTAGCCCCTTTGCGCGCGCACGCCCTGCGGGATTTCGATCAGCAGCAGGCGCCGCAGCCGGGCCAGGCCGTAGTCCTGGCGGCGGTAGATCAGGCGGTGCGCTCGATACGTCAGGGACTGCAGACGCTGGGTCAGCCCGATCGGATAGGCGCGCGCCTGCGCCAGCGCCAGATGCTCGCAGCAGCGGCGGTATAGCGCGGCCAAACGGGCCGCGTCGACGGGCGCCGGCTGGCCCTGCCCGGCGCGCGGGTCGTAGCGCGACAGCTTCAGCCCGCCTCGCTCGACCCGGTCGAGCTGCGTTTCCAGCTCGCTCCACAGCGGCGCGTATTCGGATTCGAAGCGGATCGATGTCACGGAGCCTCCGTGTCGCGCCGCCCGATCAGCCACTGCGCCACGCCCAGAAGTGCGGCCGTGCTGCCGCCCGCCCCGGCGGGCAGCGCGGTTGGCTGCCCGATCCGCCCCTGCGTGACGGGCCGCGCCAGTTGCGCCAGTTCCTCCAGGCGTTCCGGCGTCAAGGTGGATGCGCGACCGGCCCACGACACGATGGCGGCCTGCTCGCGCAGCGACAGCGGCCGCGAGGGCGCCACCGGGCTGGCGAGCGGCAGCTCCGTGTGCAACGTTACCGAGGCGGCGTGAACCACGATGGTTCCGGCGGCCAGATCACCGAGACGCTTGAAATCACGGCGCACCAGCACGGCGACCGCTCCGAGGGCATACGCGGCGGGCAGGAAGTCGGCCGCGCGCAGCAGATTGCGCGTGATCGATGCGGCCGGCGTTACCGGCAGACCGGAGTCCATCACGACCTGCAGCCCCAGGGCCCGCTTGCCGGGAGTGGCGCCGCCCAGCGCCAGCTCGAATGCGATCGGGTAGATCCATTCGATCGCAAAGAAGCTGATGAACACGAACGCGGTGCCCAGACCGCCCAGCAGCGAACCGGTCAGGCCGCAAGCAAACCAGAGCGCGAGCTTGGCGAACGTGTCGATCAGCAAGGCCAGCACGCGCGCAACCGGGCCGGCCGGACTCAAGGACAGCGCGATGCCTTCCGGCGTTTCGGCCGTGTAGACCGTATCAAGGCCCGCCAAAGCTCAAGATGCCCCGCCCCGCCTCGTGTGAAGGCGATTATGCGCCGAGTTCGAATGGCGCCCGGTCAGTTGGCCAGGTGGCTGGTCTGGCGGATGAACCTCGCGACGTTCTCGTGCAGCGCCTTGAGCGATGCGTCCTTGGCGTACACCATGTGACCGGAGTCGTAGAACTTGTACTCGATATTGCTCTGCAGGCTCGCCGGAATCGGCAAATGATGCATCTCGTACACGCCCTGGTAGAACGGCGTGGCGAGGTCGAAATAGCCCGCGTTCAATTGAACCTTCAGGTTGGGGTTGATCTTCATCGCATTGGCCAGGTCGGGCATCACGTTGGCGCCCTGGCGCGACGGAAACGCTTGAGTCTGTCCCGGCAGCTTGTGCTGGAAGTTCCAGGTCATGAACAGCGGCATGCGAGCCTTGAACTCCCTGCCTTCGCCATAGTGCAGGTCCTTGCGCGCATACTCGTTGAAGGCGGAAACGTAGGCCGAGCTGATCGCCGCGGATTGCGGATCGTAGTCGGCGCGCTGGCTCAAGGGATCGATGTCAGGACCCGAAAACCGGCTGTCGAGCCGGCCGGTCGTCAAGCCGCCGTCGCCCTGCAGGTTCTGTCGAAATTCACCGCCGTCGATGCGCAGGTCCGCCCGCAGGATGTACTCGACCGGCAGGCCCGTGTACTGGTGCAGCTTTTCGGCGATGGCGGCGCGTTCCGCCGCGCCCAGGTCCGACCCGGCCTGCAGCGCGCGCGCATACTCCCCCATGGCGAACTGCTCGACTTCGGCGAGCAGCGCATCCAGATCCGGGTGTTCCTTGGGCAGTTTGTGGTGGTACCAGGCGGTTGCGGCGTAGCTGGGCAGCACGGTCTGGTAGGGCAGATCGATGCCTGGATTGGCGGATGGGCGATCGGGACTGAGGTCGAAATTGAGGATCTGCGACAGCAGGATCACCCCGTTGAAGTCGATCGAGCGGTCCGCCTCGAGCTCGTTGATCAGCACCGCCGAGCGCGGCGTGCCGTAGCTCTCGCCGAACAGGTACTTGGGGGAGTTCCAGCGGCCGTATTTCGACAGGAACTGAGAGATGAATTCGGCGAACGCATCGGCATCCCGATCGACGCCGTAAAACAGCTTTTCCCGGTCCTTGCCGGCGATGCGGCTGAAGCCGACGCCCGGCGCATCGATGAAGACGAGGTCGCTCGCATCGAGCAGGCTCGAATCGTTGTTGACGATGGTGTACGGCGCGGCCGGCGTGTGCGCATCGGTCGCGGTAACGATCCGGCGCGGTCCGAAAGCGCCCATGTGCAGCCACAGCGACGCCGATCCGGGACCGCCGTTGAACAGAAACGTCAAGGCTCGGGGGCCGCCGCCGCTTTTGAAGTAGGCGACATAAAACATCGAGGCTTCGGCGGTCGGGTTCTTGGCATCGGCGCCGTCGTCGGCGGGCGCCGCCGGTGCCCGTACGGCTTTCGGATCGTGCGCCACATCGTCCCAGTCCTTCGGATGCACGACCAGGGTGCCCGCGACCGCCTGGTAGGAGATCGCCTGGCCGGCGATTGTGACCGTGCCGTTGCTGACTTTCTCCTCGGGCTTGAAGGGATATAACTTCCCTTCGGCCGACATCTCCGGGTCACCATCCGGCTTCTTGTCCGCCGGGGCTGGGGCCGCGGCCCATGAAAGCGACGAGGACAATGCGAACGCCCCCGCAAGCTTGGCCCAAAACCTAAATCGACCCGTCATCGTGCGACCGCTCATCTTCCTCTCCCCCGGTTCCAGGGGGCCGAGTCTAGCGGTCTCGTCTTGCAGAGGCCGATCGGCGCGAGGCGAACCGCTCGAATCCCCGATCGGGGCGACTGATGCCCCGGGTCAGAAGCGGTACCCCACCCCGAGCGAGAACAGGAACGGATCCAGGTTCACGGTGCTGACTTTGGTGCCGCCGGCCGACACGTCGGACTGAAGCGGCTTGATGTACTTGATGTCGCCATTGACGAACCAGCGCTTGTCGAGGTTGTAGTCCCCTCCGACGTCCAGACCAGGGGCGTGCGATAGCGTATCGGCCCCCGCTCGGCTGACGCGGAGCAGCATTAGACTGCGCCGATCAAACAAGGGTATCCAAGATGCCTCGCGTCGATCGCAGATCCTTTATCCGGCTGACCGGCACCGCGTCTGTCGGCGCCGCGGCCGTGTCGTCGCTTCCTGGCGTTGTCGCCGGAGCGGAATTCGGCAGCACCGTCGCGACCGGCGAAACGGCATTGCCGCCCGGGACGGCAACCCCCGCGGTGACCGCTCGCCTGGCCCAATACATCGTTGGTGCGAGATACGAGGATCTGCCAGCGCCGGTTCGCAAGGAAGGCGTCCGGACGTTCTTCAACTACGTCGGCGGTGCCGTCGGTGGATCCAGCGAAGAGACGGTCGATATCGCGGTGACAGCGCTGGCGCCATTCTCTGGACCGCCTCAAGCCGGATTGCTCGGCCGGCGCGAGAGATTCGATATCATGAATGCGGCATTCGTCAATGGCGTCAGCAGTCATGTCCACGACTATGACGACACGCACCTGAAGACGATCATCCACCCGGGAAGTCCCGTCATCTCCGCTGCGATGGCGGCGGCGGAATACCGCCCGACCAGCGGCAAAGATCTTCTGAATGCGCTCGTTGTCGGAATCGAGGTCGCGCTGCGCCTGGGCAATTCGGTCTACCCGAATCACTACGATCGCGGGTGGCACATCACCGGCACTTGCGGAGTCTTCGGCGCCGCCGCGGCGGCCGGAAAACTCCTTGCCCTTTCGCAACGGCAGATGATCTGGGCCCTTGGCCTGGCCGCTTCGACGCCCGTCGGGTTGAGGGAGTCTTTCGGCTCGATGAACAAGAGCTTCAACCCCGGTAAGGCCGCCGGTGACGGTATCTTCGCGGCACTGCTGGCAGCGAGAAATTTCACCAGCTCGGACGGGATGATAGAAGCCAGGCGCGGGTGGGCCAATACGATCTCGACCAAGCAGGACTACAGTGAAGTCACGGACGAACTTGGAATTCGATTCGAAAGCGCGCTCAATACCTACAAGCCGTTTGCGTGCGGAATCGTCCTTCACCCCGCGCTCGACGCCGCCATACAGCTGCGAAACGCGAATGGCCTGAAGGCGGACCGGATTTCCCGCATCGAACTGCGCGTCCACCCGCTCGTGCTCGAACTGACCGGCAAAAAGACTCCGACGACCGGGCTGGAAGGCAAGTTCAGCGTCTACCACGCGGTTGCGGTCGCTCTGCTGGATGGCATGGCGGGACCCAAGCAGTTCAGCGACCGGATCGTCCAGGAACCGGCCGTGCTGGCGCTGCGCACCAGGGTCTTTGCAACGGTTGACCCTGCACTGCGGGCGGAGCAGGCCGATATGACCATCGTCCTGGACGACGGGCGCCAACTGCACAAGTTCATCGAGCACGCGGTGGGAAGTGTCGATGTGCCAATGAGTGACCAGGCCCTGGAGGCGAAGTTTGCCGATCTGGCCGACGGCGTTTTGCCGCAAGCGCAGACGCGCCGGCTGATGCAGGCCTGCTGGAACCTCGAGGAGCTGGCCGACGCCGCCGATGTCGTGCGTTTGGCTGGGCGGACCTTGTGAGGGAATAAATCCTGGCCGTGGCCGGTATTGCCTATGACGGGCTGACGGCCGGCCCTACAAGGACCCTCGAAATGAGCGCACACGACCACGATCCTACCCGCCCCGGCCACAATCCCGCCCGCCGTCAGGCACTGAACTGCCTGGCCGCCTGGACCGGCGCCACCGTCGTCTGGACGGTCGCCGGCGGCGTGCCGCGCGCGCTCGGCGCGACCGGCGAGGGAGCCCCGACCGCGGCGGCCAAGAATGCCCTGACCTTCGTGCAGATCAGCGATACGCACATCGGCTTTCACAAGGAAGCCAATCCCGACGTGGTTGGCAGCCTGCGCCGCGCGATCGCCGATATCCATGCGTTGCCACAGACGCCGGCCTTCGTGGTGCACACCGGCGACGTGAGCCATTTGTCGAAACCCGAGGAATTCGCGCAGGCGCGCGACCTGCTGAAGGAAATCCGCGTCGATCGCGTGCACACGATTCCGGGCGAACACGACACGATCGACGAAGGCGCGACCGGGTACCTGAAGTTCTTCGATCACGACGGCAAAGGCAAGTCGTGGTACAGCTTCGATCAGGGCGGCGTGCACTTCGTCGGTCTGAACAACGTGCTCAACTTCAAGATGGGCACGATGGCCGCGCTGGGCGACGAGCAAATCGGCTGGCTCAAAGGCGATCTCGCGTCCGTCTCGCACTCGACCCCGATCGTCGTGCTCGGGCATATTCCGCTGTGGACGATCTGGGAGCCGTGGGGCTGGGGTACGGCCGACTCCGCGCAGGCGATGGCGCTGTTGCGTCCATTCGGATCGGTCACGGTGCTCAATGGCCATATCCATCAAGTGCTTCAAAAGGTCGAAGGCAACATTGCGCTGCACACCGCGAGGTCGCTGGCCTACCCGCTGCCCACTCCCGGACAGGCCGGGATCGGCGAGCCGGGCCCCGTCAAGGTTGCGGCCGGCGAACTCGGCAAGATGCTCGGAACGCGCCAACTCAGCGTCGTGCCCGGTCAGCACGACCTGGCGCTGATCGACAAGCCGCTCGATGCCTGAACGGCGCCGCCGCAAAGACACCCGCGTGAACTATCCGTCCACCCGCACCGCCCTTGACCCGCTTCGCGTCGGCGCCGCCGTCGTGCTGCTCTTGTGCGCAGCTTTCGTCCCGCCTGCGGTTTGCGCGGCGGCGGCCCCGACCGCCACAGCGGTCGCTATCAGCAAGTTCGCGTATGCGCCGAAAGAAATCACCGTCGCGCCCGGCACCAGGATCATCTGGACCAATCACGACGGAACGCCCCATACCGTGACCAGCACCGACAAGAGCTTCGCCTCGAAGGGTCTCGATACCGACGACAAGTTCGAGCACACGTTTGCGACGGTGGGCGACTTCAGCTACTCCTGCACGCTGCATCCCTTCATGACGGGGATCGTTCATGTGCGCAAGTAAATAGTCGCCGCCGTCACGAGTCCGACCTCGTACGGCGGCTTCGTGCATTGCTGATGCTGGACACGCGGTGCGTATACTCTGCAGCCCCGCAACAAGACCGGCAGGAATCCATGGCCAAGCTGGCTGCAGTGTGCTGCACGGCCATGCTCGCCGGCTTCACCGTCAGCACGTCGTCCGCAGAGCCGGAGTCGCTCAGGCTGGTGCAAACGATTCCGCTGGCCGGAATCGCCGGCCGCCTCGATCACATGGCCGTGGATCTGGAACAAAAGCGCCTGTTCGTGGCCGCGGTTGCCAACGGCACCCTGGAGGTCCTTGATCTGCGCGCCGGCACGGTGATCAACCACCTTGCCGGCATCAAGGAGGCGCAGGATGCGCTCTTTCTTGGCGGTCACTTCAACAAATTGTATGTATCGAGCCTGGATGGCACGCTGCGGATCTTCCAGGGCGAGACCTTTCGACTGATTCAGGCACTGAAGCTCGAACCCGATCCGAACCGCCTGTTGTATGACCCGGCGACCGACCTGATCTATTTCGGCTATGGCGGCCAGAACGCCGGATTCGATACGTACGAACGAATCGGGATCCTGCAAGCGAAGCGAGGTGCGCAATCCGATCAGTTTGTGGCCGACATGATTGCCCCGACCTACCGCCCCGGGCATCTGGCGGAGCTGGCGATGGAAGACGACGGCAAGCTCCTCGTTTGCGACTCGCGAGCGGACCTGATCTTCCAGTTCGATACCCGCAAGCGCGAACTCTTGAAGAGCTGGCCGGCGCACGGCGATGGCGCCGCCGACATGAGCCTCGACCGGGCGCACCACCGCCTGTTTGTCGGAACGAGGATTCCGCCCGAGATGACGGTCTACGACAGCCTGTCAGGCCAGCAGATCGTCAGCCTGCCGGGGCCTGAGACCATGGACGGCGTCTACTACGACGCCGGCCTGAAGCGGATCTACGTGTCGGGCGGCCGCTGGTACGGAACACCGGAGGCCTCGCCCGGTTGGGTCTACGTGTATCAGCAGAGGGACGCTGATCACTACGATTTGATCTCCAGGATCATGACCCGGCCCGGCTCCGGCACGTCCCTGTTCGTGCCTGCGCTCAACCGTCTGTACGTCGCGTCCCAGGCGATCGGCGAGCAGGACGCCGCGATACTGGTATTCGAACCCGTGCCGTGAGAGTTCTTGCCGGGTCCCGGCCAGTTGTCGCTGCCTTGGCCGGCGCCGGCGGGACCGGGTCGTCCCGCCGGGCCAAGATCGCCGAAGGTAACTGGCTAGTCAGGATCCGCCACGCCCGGATTCGGGCCATGGCGCAGGACCGGATACGGCTTGCCGTCCATCAAGCCGGCCCATAGCACTCTGTTGTACAGATCGGGAGGCGCGCGGTCGGCGTCGGAGAAATCGAATCCGCGCGTCACCGTGTCCCAGTACGCCGCATCGTGTTTCGGCACCACCGCCGGACCTTGCGCGTATTTCGTGCCGATGTCGGACGCCGACAGCGTCGTCGTCGCCAGGATGGTCGAGGCGACCGAATCGTAGGTCCACGCTCCCGACGACGTGATGTCGAACGCCTCCGACATCGGCCGCTGGTAAGCGGTGTTCAAGTTGATGTGCGGCGCGCCCAGGATGTCCTCGATCGTGCGCAGCGCATTGACCTGGCTGTAATGGGTGCTGACGATCGCGTGCTGTTTCACATACGCGCCAACGATATACGCGGTGGCGCGATGCGAGTCGACGTGGTCCGGACCGTCCTGACAGTCGTCTTCGGTGACGATGATCACCGTATTTTTGGCGTACGGGCTGTGTGCCACGGCCTCGACCATCCGGCCCACCGCCAGATCGTCATCGGCCTGCTGGGTTTCCGGCGTGTTGACCCCGGCCAGCGCCGTGCCGAAGCTGCCGGTATGGTCGTGGCTCACGCGAAACAGCATCAGGTTGGGCAGGTTCTTGTTGGCGACGAACTGGACGAACTCGCGCTTCCACTCGTTGTAGCGCCACAGGTCCGGATAGTTCATGTCGAAACCACGGAAGTACAGGTCCGTGAGGTCGACCAGGTTTGGGTTCAGCGGCGCGACTTGAACGATACCGGCCGCGAAGGGATCCGACACCGGCGCGGCGATGGTTCCGATGCTGCCGATGTTGTTCACCATGAAACCGTAATTTCGCACGGTCTTGCCGGCCCGCAGGGCCGCGTCGAAGATGTAGCCTTGCTGGTAGCCGAAGGCGGCGTCGGCGGCGGCGTGGTTGCCGATGCCGGCCAGCAGGTTGGCGGGCCCGCCCGGCAGGCTCGCCGATCCGGCGCTGAATGCCCCGTTGGTGGCCGTGTCGCGTTCCGCGACGGTCGCCAGGCCCACCGGGACGTTGCGATTCGACCCTTCGGATTCGTAAGACAGGCCGCGATTGACCCTGGCGTAATTGATCTGCTGCGTGATCGTCTCCGTGTTGGTGACGCGCCCCGCCATGGCCCAGGACCAGCCGTCCATGCTGCCGTCACCCGGATCCATGAAATTGTCCAGCGTGACGAAATCGTCCGCCAGGCGATGGAAGTTCGGGATGATCGCTTCGCCGAACACGTTCAACGCCGGGTCAACGTTGGCACCGTTGGTCAGATCGCCCAGCATCTGATCGAAGGTGCGGTTTTCCTTCACCACGTAGATGATGTGCTGGATCCGGTCGCGCAGGAACTCCATCACCTGCCGGTCATTCGCGCCCGACTCGGCGCTGTAACCGTTGTTCAGTGCCACCTGCTGCGTCAACCTTGCGAGCTCCGCCTGGCCGGGCAGCGCCGCGCTGACCAGCGACGAGCGTTCCAACTGGAACTGGTACTGGTTCCACCCCAGCGCTGCGAACAGCGCCGCCAGATTGCCGCCCGGGTAAGAGACGGTCGTCAGATTGGGGGTGCTGCCCATCAGGTAGTGAGTGTTCGGGCCCGTGATGCTCTTGCCATTGACGATGTACATCCAGGTTCCGTCGGCGCTGAACGTGATGTCATGTGGCTCGTAGGCCGTTGGGATCAGTCCGGCAACCCGGAATTGACCCTCGCCTTCCCCGTCTTCGGAGCCTTCGAGCGGGATCACCGCGATCGAGTTGGCACCCGAATTGACCGCGTACAGGGTGGCGCCATCCGGAGAGAGCGTCACCGCGAAAGTGGCCGCGCCGGTGTTTTTTGGTCCCGGCAATAGCCCGGCTGGGGCGCGCGCATCGATACGGGCGGTGACCGAGTTGGACGCCGTGTCGATCACTGCGACCTGGTCCGAGTTGTCCTGCGCCACATACAACCGGCTCTGCGACTTATTGAGAGTCATCCCGAGCGCGTTGCCGTCGAGCTTGATGCGCGTGATCAAATGGCCCGCGGTGGGGGACGAGATGTCCACTACCACGACCTCGCGGTCCCGGTCCGACGAGACATACGCCGTGCCGTTGCCCTTGATCGCGACCGCGAACGGGAAGGTCCCGCCGGCGACGCCGCTCGTTCCTTCGTTGTTCGCGAAGAACGGCCGCAGGTCGTGCTCGTACCGGACCGTGCGGGTCGCCGTATCTATCACGCTGATCGAGTCGTTGTAGTTGTTAACGACCACCAGTGTCTTGCCGTCGGCGGAGATGCCCAGGCCGCTGGCGTTCGGCTGGACCCCGAGGCCGATGCCCTTGTTGGCATGCGTGCTGGTGTGGCCCAACGCGATGGTGCCCGCCGGCGTGAAGGCAGCAGCGCTCCTGGTGTAGACATACACGGCGTCATCGTTACCGCCCGCGGCAAACAGCGTATTGCCATCAGTAGACCAGACCAGACCGACGTGCGAATTGGCCTGCTGGATCACCTGCGACAGCTTCGGATTGCGCTTGTTGGCGCCGGCCACGTTGTACAGGAAGATGTACTGGGTCGAGTTCGCCGCATCGATCGTGCCCGTGTTGCTGGGCATATAGAGCGAGTTCTGCCCCGCGCAGATGATCGCCAATGTCGTGCCGTCCGGGCTCAGCTGCGAGCGTACCGCCTCACCGGCGACGAAGTTCGGGTAGCCCGCCAGACCGGGATTCAGCGGCTGCTGAACCGCGCCGGCCATCGCCACAGGCGTGATGTACTGCCCGGTTGCCAGCTGCAGCGCGCCATCGCGGTCGGCGGGCGCGTCGCGTTGCGCGTGGGCCAGATGCGGGACCGCCCACATCGTGGAAGCCAGCAGCGCAGCATGTAATAAGCGCGTCGATCGGGTGTTGTCCATTTTTCTATCTCCTGGTAACTGATGCTGCTATCCGGATATGCTCGCAACAGGGACGGTCACTCGCATTTGATCAGCGGTCCAACAGCGAGCGTCGATCCGCTCGCGACCGCGGCGGGAGTAAATCACCGCCGTAGCAACGTCTTGATGACCTGCTCGGCCGCGCTAGGGGTATGACAGAACGATGAACCTGCGCCGACCCTGGCAGGTTGCCCTGTCTGCGTCGTGGTTGCGCTGTCGACGAGGGACAGGCTAGCTCTGCTTCGGCTTGACCCGACTGCGTCTTGCCCCGACCGGCGCGCTGTCAATTTCGATGGAAACCGCCAATTGCTGAATGCGGGCCAGCAATTCACCGCGCGGCGTGGTGGGACGGGCAACCAGGACAATCTCGCGCTTCGGGGCCGGCGCAGCCAGCGGGCGGGCGATGACATTGGTTCCGACCAGGAACCCGGCCTTGATCGCCATTTCCGGCAGCAGCGAAACCCCCAGTCCCGCCTCCACCATCTGCACCAGGGTTGGCAGACTGCTGGCCTCGATCGTCGAAGCAATGCGATCGCGTCCGCGCCGCCCCTTCTGGCAGGCCTGAAGCGTGTGCTCGCGCAGGCAATGACCGTCGCTGAGCAGCAGCAGGCGCCCCATGTCGACCTGGGAGACTTTCGGGCGGAGCAGCTTGGCCATCGGATCGGCCTCCGATGCGATCAGCCACAGCTCCTCCGTCAGGACCGGATACACGCGAAGGTGGCCGACGTCCATCGGCAGCGCGATGATGGCAAAATCGATTTCACCCTCGCCGACCGCATCCAGCAATGCAGCGGTCTGATCCTCCCGCAGCAAGGTGACCAGTTCCGGCATGTCGCGCCGCATCATCCGCAGCAGCCGCGGCAGCAGAAAGGGGGCGATGGTCGGTATGGCGCCCAGCGTCACCGTCCCCTGCAACGGACGCCCCGCCTCCTGCGCGGCATTGACCAGATCGAGCGCCTGGCTGAGCAGGCTGCGTGCGCGCTCGATCAGATCACGGCCCATCGGCGTCACCTTCACGCTCTGACGGTCCCGTTCGAACAGCACCACGCCCAGCGTCTGCTCCAGTTCGCGGATTCCGGCCGACAGCGTCGACTGGGTGACGAAGCAGCGCTCGGCGGCACGCGTGAAGTTGAGCGTCTCCGAAAGTGAGACCAGGTAGGCGAGCTGCCTCAGAGACAGGGCGTTGGCGGCATGGACGAGAGTGGCCATGGGTGCTCACGGCGTCGGCAGAGGTTTATTATCGACTATTTCGATTACGATCACCATTTTTATTTGTTGGATTAATCAGCCAGACACCCCCACCATAGCGTCACCGAACCCTTCCTACGTGTCTGGAGCAAAGCCATGTCGCTGATCAACACCCGGGTAAAACCCTTCAAAGCCACCGCCTACCACAACGGCAAGTTCGTCGAAGTGAGCGACGCGACGATCCGGGGCAAGTGGTCCGTCTTCGTCTTCTACCCCGCCGACTTCACGTTCGTCTGTCCGACCGAACTGGAGGACCTGGCCGAGCACTACAGCGAGTTCCGCCGGATCGGAGTCGAGATCTACGGGGTGTCGACCGACACGCATTTCGCACACAAGGCCTGGCATGACACTTCGGGCGCGATCGGCAAGGTCGAATACCCGCTGATCGGAGATCCGACCGGGCGGTTGACCCGCAACTTCGAGGTGATGATCGAGGAGGAAGGCCTGGCACTGCGCGGCACCTTCGTCGTCAATCCGGAAGGCGAGATCAAGCTGTGCGAGATCCACGACAACGGTATCGGCCGCGACGCGAAGGAGCTGATGCGCAAGGTCAAGGCCGCCCAGTACGTTGCTTCCCATCCGGGCGAGGTGTGCCCGGCGCGGTGGAAGGAAGGCGAGAAGACCCTGAAGCCGTCGCTCGACCTCGTCGGCAAGATCTGAGAACACCTTTTCCGGCCTGCGGCCGGAAAAGGCGGGAGGAAGGGAACGAGGGGGCTGGGCGGGCCCCCTCGTGCTCCCCCAGCCAATGTGAAGGAAGATACGATGCTTGACGAAGATTTGAAAGCCCAGTTGAAAAGCTATCTCGAGAGGATCACCCACCCCGTTGCGTTGGTGGCGCGCGTCGACGATAGCGAGGCCTCGCGGCAGATGATCGCGTTGCTGCGCGACATCGCTGAACAATCCGACCGTGTGACGCTCACCACGACCGACCCCGTCGACGCTGGAGCGCGCACGCCCTCGTTCCGGATCGAACGCATCGGCACCGACGTCGGCGTTCGCTTCGCCGCGCTGCCGACCGGGCACGAGTTCACATCGCTGGTCCTTGCGCTGCTGCAGGTCGGCGGCTACCCGCCCAAGCTGGGGGCGGATCTTGTCGAGCGGATCCGCGCCCTCGAAGGGGAATTCAGCTTCGAGACCTACATGTCACTGACCTGCCAGAACTGCCCTGATGTCGTACAGGCGCTCAACGCCATGTCGGTCCTGAATCCGCGCATCCGCCACGTCGCGATCGACGGCGCGCTGTATCAGGATGAGGTCGAGCGTCTGGGCATCCTGTCAGTGCCCACCGTCTACCTGAACGGCGAGCCGTTCGGCCAGGGCAGGATGGGCGTCGAGGAGATTCTTGCCAAGCTCGACAACAGCTCGCCCGCAAGCGCCGCAGCCGACCTGGGTGCAAGGACCCCATATGACGTGCTGATCGTCGGCGGCGGACCCGCCGGTGCCGCGGCGGCGATCTACGCGGCGCGCAAGGGCATCCGCACCGGGATCGTTGCCGAGCGCTTCGGCGGCCAGGTGCTCGACACGATGGCCATCGAGAACTTCGTATCGGTCGCGGAAACGGACGGGCCGAAGTTCGCCGCGGCCCTCGAGCAGCACGTGCGTCAGTACGACGTCGAAATGCTCAATGCGCAGCGCGCCGAGCAGCTCGTGCCGGCCGCCGAGGCCGGCGGCCTGGCCGAAGTGCGGCTTGCCAACGGTGCCTTGCTGACCGCGCGCTCTGTCGTGCTGGCGACCGGCGCACGCTGGCGGAACATCAACGTGCCGGGCGAGCAGGAATACCGCAATCGCGGCGTCGCCTATTGCCCGCATTGCGATGGGCCGCTGTTCAAGGGCAAACGCGTCGCGGTGATCGGCGGCGGCAATTCCGGCGTCGAGGCGGCGATCGACCTGGCGGGCATCGTCGAGCACGTGACCCTGGTCGAGTTCACGCCGCAGCTTAAGGCCGACGCGATTTTAGTTGCGAAGATGAAAAGCCTGCCGAACGTCGACATTCACACGAACGCGCAGACCATCGAGATCACGGGCGACGGCGCCCGCGTCAACGGGTTGCGCTACGTGGACCGGGCCAGCGGCCAGGAGCAACACGTCGCGCTGGCCGGCGTGTTCGTGCAGATCGGCCTGGTGCCGAACACCGAGTGGCTCAAAGGCAGCGTCGAGTTGAACCGCTTCGGCGAGATCGTCGTCGACGCCAGGGGGCAGACAAGCGCCGCCGGGGTGTTCGCCGCGGGCGATTCGACCACGACACCCTACAAGCAAATCGTCACCGCGACCGGCGAAGGCGCGAAGGCGGCGCTGTCGGCCTTCGACCACCTGATCCGGACGCCGCTGCCGATCGCGGCTTGAGCGGCCGGCTAGCGGCGCGCCTCAGCCGCGACGGCCGCGCATCACCAGCGCAAGACGACCATTTTCTCCTGGGTCATGTCGTGCATGGTGTAAGGGATGCCGCCGACGCCGTAGCCCGACTGGTGGCGTCCGGCGAAAGGCATCCAGTCCGTCCGGAAGGCCGTGTGGTCGTTGACCAGGATCGCCGAGGCGTCGAGCAACCGCGCGCCCTTGAGTGCGACGTCGATATCGCGGGTGAAGACGGCGGCCTGGAAGGCGAAGGGCAGGCTGTTGGCCCGTGCGATCGCCTCGTCGAGGTCGCTATAGCCGTACACGCAGGTGACCGGGCCGAAAACCTCTTCCCGCGATACCCGCACCGTGGCGGGTGGCTCGACGATCACCGTCGGCCCGTAAACCCGCTCGCTGATGCGCGCGCCCCCGGTCGTGACCTTGCCGCCGGCATCGCGAGCCTCCTGCACCCATGCCGCCACGCGATCGACCTCCCTGGGCAGGATCAGCGGTCCCATTTCGGTCTGCGGCAGGGTCGGATCGCCGACCCGCAGGGCGCGCACCCGCTCGGTCAGGTGCTCGACGAAGCGGGGCACGATATCGGCATGCACAAAGATGCGTTGCACCGACACGCAGACCTGGCCGGCGTGGTAGTAGCCGCCCTTCACCAGCGGCTCGATGATCGCGTCGATCTGTACCGACCGGTCGACGATGACGGGTGCGGCTCCGCCGTGCTCGAGCGCGCAGCGGGCGCCTGGCGCCAGCTTCGAGCGAAGGTACCACCCGACCTTTGCCGAGCCGATAAAGCTCAGGAACGCGATGCTCGGATGGGTGGCCAGGCCCTCGGCCAGCGCGTTGTCGTCGACGAACAGAGTCTGGCACCAATCGGGCGGCAGCCCGGCCTCGCGAGCGAGTTCCACGAAGCGCCGACAGCTGAGTGGCGTCGTGTTCGCCGGCTTGATGATGACCGGGCAACCCGTCGCGATCGCCGGGGCCACCTGATGCACGATCAGATTCAGCGGATGATTGAAGGCTGAAATAGCCGCGACGATGCCGATCGGCTCCTTGGTGGTGAACGCCCAGCGGTCGCGGCTGGCCGGCGTCAGGCCCATCGGGATCTCGCGCCCGGCCAGATGCTCCAGCTCGCCGGCGGCCCCCTCGACCCCGTTGATCGCCCGCGTCGTCTCGATCCGCGCGTCGGTCAGCGGCTTGCCGCCTTCACGGGCGATCATCATGGCCAAGGCCTCGAACTCCCGCTGCATCAGGCCGGCCAGGCGGCGCAGGATCTCGATGCGCTGGTAGGCCGGCAGCCAGTGGGGGCGGTCGGCGAAGCACCGGGCCGCGTGCTCGAGCTTGCGCGCCAGGCTTGCCGCATCGTCGACCGCGATGTCCTCAATTGGAGCGCCATCAAAGGCTTGTCTGACCAGCATCGTCGCCCTCCTTTTGGATGTCGTGGAACCGGCCTACTGGACTTCGGCTAACTTGTGGGCGAGCTCGTCGATCAGCACCCGTTTGTTTTCGGAGTAATCGACCGGCACGATCACCAGGTGCACGCCGCCGGCGGCGAACGCCCCCTCGATGGCTCCGACCAGCTGATTGGTAGCTGCGATGCGCACCCCCCGGGCGCCGTAGGCTCTGGCGTAGGCGACGAAGTCGGGATTATCGAAGGACAGCCCGAAATCCTCAAAACCCATGGATGCCTGTTTCCAGCGGATCATGCCGTAGCCGCGATCCTCGATGATCAGCACGACCAGGTTCAGACCCAGCCGGATCGCGGTCTCCAGATCCTGGGAGTTCATCATGAACCCGCCGTCGCCGCACACCGCCATGACCCTGCGCTCGGGATAGAGCATGGCCGCCATCATCGCCGAGGCCAGTCCCGCACCCATCGTGGCCAGCGCGTTGTCGAGCAGGATGGTATTGGCGATATGGGTGCGGTAATTGCGCGCGAACCAGATCTTGTACATGCCGTTGTCGAGGCAGAGGATGCCGTCATCCGGCATGGTCCGCCGGACATCGGCGACGATCCGCTGCGGGGCCAACGGAAAGCGGGGATCGTCCGAACCCTCGCTGGTATGGGTCAGCACGCAGTCGCGGATCCTCATGAAATAGCTCGGATCTTGCGACAGCTTGCCGTGCAGACGGTCGGCGAGGCGCGCAACGCTGTCGGCGATGTCGCCGATGACCTCGACATGCGGGTAGTAGATCTGATCGATGTCGGCGCTGTTGAAGTCGACGTGAACGACCTTGGGGCCGCCGTCGCGCATGATGAACGGTGGTTTTTCGACCGTGTCGTGGCCGATGGCGAGGATCAAGTCGGCCCGGCCGATCGCCGCATGAACATAATCCTTTTCGGATAAGGCGGCCGTGCCGATGAACAGGTCCGAATTGCCGCCGATGGCGCCCTTGCCCATCTGGGTGTTGAAAAACGGGATTCCCAGGCGGCGCACCGCCGCCGACAGCTCCGGTGCCAGGCCTGGGCGGTTGGCCCCGCCCCCGATCAACACCAGCGGGTGGCGCGCCCGAGCCACCAGCTCGGCGGCATCGGCGACCGCCTGCTCGGGCGCGAGCGGGCGCCGGGCCGGTGTTACCGGGACCACATCGACCCGGTCGGCCGTCTGCGCCGCGATGTCCTCGGGCAGTTCGAGATGCACCGGGCCGGGACGTTCCTCCAGCGCGGTGCGAAAGGCGTCGCGCACCAGAGTCGGGATGTTTCGCGCATCCAGAACCGCCTTGGCCGACTTGGTGAGCGGACGCATCAGCGAGACCGCATCGATGATCTGGAAGCGCGCCTGGCGGCTGTGCAGGATCGGCTTCTGTCCGGTGATGATCACCATCGGCATGCCGCCGAGCAAAGCGAAGGCCGCCGCGGTAACGAGGTTGGTGGTCCCCGGCCCCAGCGTGCTGAAACACACGCCGGGGCGGCCGGTGAGGCGCCCGTAGGTAGCCGCCATGAACCCGGCGACCTGTTCGTGCCGCGTGACGACGACCTCGATGGAGGAGGTGCGCAGCGCCTCCAGGAAATCCAGATTCTCCTCGCCGGGCACGCCGAAGATGTATTCGACGCCTTCATTTTCCAGCGCCCGGACCATCAGGTCGGCGCCCTTCACGGTAGATGGCTGCATGGTCGGTGCCCCAGTCGGCGAATTTCTGCCCAGTATGACCGGATCACGAGGCGGCGGAGGCCGCACCGAATCCGGCGTCCTTGGCCT
>DASZFP010000052.1:0-16004 GCA_035939615.1 Burkholderiaceae bacterium
GGCCGAGGCGCGCGCCGATAGAGGCTTTCAGGACGTGCTCGGGAAGACCCTCAGCGGCGGGTCAGCCATCGAGTGACGACCCGCCAGCTCCGGGAGAGCCGCCTACGGGCGGCCTTTTAGTCCATCCGTCTTTCGCGTCCATCGCCCCCTCTGCCGTCGCCTGGCGCAAAATCTCCCCGCTGAAACTAAGAGGCAGCCATGAAGGGGATTCTTGGCGCGACCGTCGCCAGCCTTGCCCTCGCGGTGTCGGCCCATGCCGATCAGATCTACCAATGCCGCGACGTGACAGGCACCGTGACGTTCTCGAACGTTCCTTGCGCGGGCGCGCCGCCGAGCGCCAAGGCCGAGGAGAGCGCTGCCTACAACACGCACCTCGGCGAGTGGCGAGGCCAGACGCAGTTCAAGCAAACCCTCGCCTTGCAGGCCGCTGGTACTGCCCATGTCGTGGCCCCTATGACGCTGATGATCGATGCAGGAGGCAAGGTGACGGGTGCCAGCGTCGAGGCCGGATGTCGAGTGCTCGGCCTCGCCGTGCCGGGTCCGGTTGCGACGTTGCAGAGCCTTGATGTCACGCTATCGTCTTGCAAGGAGAGCATCTTCAACCGCCGGTACTCGGGCTCGTTTGCGATCTATCCGCAGCAGAAGTACGCGGCCATCCAGCTCATTTCTTCGTCGGTGCTGACCGAGAAGCCCGGGGCATACTCGATCACGGCCACATTGCGTCGCTAGTCAAGCCCCATGCTGCCGTACTTCACGCCGGCACCGCGTCGAATCGCCGGCTCGCGTTCGCGGCTGCCTGACCTGCACGCACTTCTGCGGCCGGTTCTACGCTTCGCTCCACCAGCCCCTAAGACCCCCCGAACCAGTTGTACCCCTGGTCCTCCCAGTACCCGCCCGGATACTCGTTGGTGACGAAGATCTCGACGATGTGTTTCGGGTTCTTGTAACCGAGCTTGGTCGGCATCCGCAGCTTCATCGGGAAGCCGTACGGGGGCGGCAGTGTTTTGCCCTCGAACGTGAGGGTCAGCAGCGTCTGCGGGTGCAGCGCCGTGGGCATGTCGATGCTTTCGTAGTAATCGTCGGCGCACTTGAATCCGACGTATTTCGAGGAGAGGTCGGCGCCGACCCGGTCCAGGAAGTGCGCGAAGGCAACGCCGCCCCACTGGCCGATCGCGCTCCAGCCCTCCACGCAGATGTGGCGCGTGATCTGCTGCTGCTGAGGCAGCGACGCCAGCTGCTCGAGCGTCCACGACCCCGGCTGTTGCACCCGCCCGCCGACCTTCAGCCGGAAGCTGGACGCATCGACCAGGGGCACCCGTTCGATCCCGTAGAAGGCATTGAAGGGGAACGGTCGCGTGATCATCGACTCCGGATAGGTCGGCGCGAGCTGCTTCGGGTCGAACAGCCACGCCTGCACCCGGTCGTTGAACCGCGACACCGCCATCAGCAGCGACTCGGCCGTCTTGGAGTCGGTCACGCTGCAGCCCGTCAGCATCGCCAAGCCGCCGAGCGTGAGGCCGCGCCGCAGGAACAGGCGCCGGGCGGGGCCCGTCAGCAAGCGGTCTGCGTCCTTTATCAGGCCCTGCCGGTCGGTCTGGCTCAGGCCGGTTCGCGCTCTGCCGTTCGGGTCCATCGGGCCGTCCTTTCCGCAGCGCGCCAGCTCAGCGGCCGATTAACATCGTCCGCAAGGTCCGGGGCACGCGCACCACCATCACCACGTGAACGATGAAGAAGACCACCAGAGCGCACATCGCCAGGAAGTGGACGACCCGCGCGCTTTCGTATCCGCCCAGCAGCGTCCGCAGCACCGGAAACTGCACCGATTTCCACAGCACCAGGCCCGACAGAACCATCAGCACCAGCAGCGCGGTCGCCCCGACGTAGGCGGCCTTCTGCACGGCGTTGTAGCGGGCCGGGTCGTCGTGACTCAAGTGCCCGTGCAGGGCTGCGCCCAGATCGGCCACGAACTGGCGCGGCAACAGTGGCAGGAAGCGCCGGCGCGCGCGGCCCGTGACTGCGTTCAACGCCAGGTACGCGATCCCGTTGACCGCCAGCAGCCACATTGCGGCGAAGTGCCATTGCAGCGCGCCGGCCAGCCAGCCACCCAGCGTGATCGACTCGGGAAAGCGGAACCCGAAGATCGGCGAGGCGTTGTAGATGCGCCAGCCGCTGAGCACCATCAGGATCGCGCCCAGCGCGTTCAGCCAGTGGGTCACCCGCACCCACAGCGGCTGCACGACCTCGGTGGGTGCGAGCCGAGTGGGCGACGATGCCGACGCGGTCGTCATCGGTCGGGCTCCTTCAACGTTGCTGCGGCGAACATTCTGATGCACCCCTGCGGGAGCCGTGCTAGAAGCGCTCCACAATCACGGTTTAGCGGTACCCGCCTCGCACGCTGTCAGGGGCAACTCCACCGCCTGCAGCACGGCTCCGGAGGCGCGGTCCTGCGCAAACGCGACCAGAGTGGCCTCGCCGGGAGCAGCGGGCACCGCGAGTTCGGTTGCCAGCGGCTGCGTCCCCAGCGCAAAGGGGCCGCCCCAGGCGCGCACCACGTGGTCGTTGCGCAGCCTCGTTCCCCGATTCTCGCCGGCTTGCACGTCGGTGAGATATCCGCCGCGCTTGACGGCGAGCAGCAGCTGCGGATCGTGCGCCGAGGCATCGGCCGACCAGCGCACCTGCACCGCAAGGCGCTGCGTGGCCGCCCCGGAACCGCCGTCCGCCGCCAGCCAGTGCGCCTGGACCTCGATGCTCGCCTGCGGGGCGCGCGAGTTCACCTTGGCCAGCGCGTCGTCGAAGCGGCCCGGATCGCTCCAGTTGGCCAGCTCACGGGCGCCGACGAACACTTCCGGCGTGTACACGCTGCCCGCACCGTTGTGCGCCGCCAGGTCGCTCTGGCGCTGGTTGAATTCCCGGCGCGCGAACGGATCCTTCCAGCCGATGTAGTCCCAATAGCCCACGTGCAGCGCCAGCGGCACGGCGTGCTGGCCGGTCTGCCCGGCCTCAAGCTTTGACAGCCAGCGATCGGCCGGCGGGCAGCTCGAGCAGCCCTGCGACGTGTACAGCTCGATCAGAGCGACCGTATAGGTCGGACTGACCACCCGGCAGGGCGTGGCCGAGGCGCTCGCCCAGCCTGCCAGAGCCAGCAGGAAAGCGAGCTGCTTCATCGGGCTGCCTGCCCGGAACCGACCAGCGCCGGCGTGGAGCGGTACAGATCCGGAAACAGGCGCTTGAGGTTCTCGACCTTCGGAAGATCGTTGTAGGCGATGTACGGATGGCTGGGATGCAGCGTGGCAAAGTCCTGATGGTGGGGCTCGGCGGGATAGAACCCCTTGAAGGAATCGATCCGGGTCACGATCGGACGGGGAAACACACGGGCCTGGTCCAGCTGCGCGACATACTGCTGCGCGATGCGCCGCTGGCTCTCGTTCATCACGAAAATGTCCGAGCGGTACTGGGTGCCCGAATCCGGGCCCTGGCGATTGAGCTGGGTCGGATCGTGCGCCACCGAGAAGTAGACCTGCAGGATGCGCCCGTAGCTGACCTGGCGCGGATCGAACGTGATCTGCACCGACTCGGCGTGGCCCGTGCTGCCGCTGCTGACGGTCTCGTAGTCGGCCGTATCCTTCGCGCCGCCCGCGTATCCGGAGACCGCCTGCTGCACGCCCTTCAGATGCTGAAACACGGCCTGCACACCCCAGAAGCAGCCGCCGGACAGCACGGCCGTCTCGGAGGCGGCCGCCGCAGAGGCCGGCTCGTCCAGCGCCGGGGGCGGCACCTGGGTGGCCGGTTCGGCGCAGGCGACCAGGGCCGGTGCCAGCGCGGCCAGCGCCGGTATCACCCAGCGACCCAACGGACCTGCCCGATATCTGCTCTTTGCCATTGCGTGACTCCTTGCAAGGCCGGCGCTTTACGCCGCCGGCATGAATTTCAATGCGACACCGTTGATGCAGTAGCGCAGGTGGGTCGGCGGCGGTCCATCGTCGAACACATGCCCCAGGTGCCCGCCGCAACGCGTGCAGTACACGGCGGTGCGTACCATTCCGAAGGTAGTATCCCGGCTGGTGCCGACCGCGCGGTCCAGCGGCGCCCAGAAGCTCGGCCAGCCGGTGCCGCTGTCGAACTTCGTGGTCGAGGAAAAAAGCGACAGCCCGCAGCCTGCGCACGCGAAGGTGCCGGCGCGCTTTTCATGGTTCAACGGGCTGGTGAAGGCCCGCTCGGTGGCCTCATGGCGGAGGATCTCGTACTGTTCGGGCGAAAGCAGACTGCGCCACTCCGAGTCCGTATGGGTGACTTCGAAGTGCCCGCCCGCTGCGGCTTGTGGGGCGTCGCTCGAGCCTGCGGCCTTAAGCAGCGCCAGCGCGCCGCCACCGACCACCAGCACGCTGCCGCCGGCCATCAGAAACGCGCGTCGAGTCACCATCCTGGGCGCCTTTTCGGTTGGGTTCGTGTATCAGTCGTTCCAGGCCGCACATTCTTACGGTCCACTGCCCGGGGTGACCTAAAATCAGGGACACATAAACGAACCGGCGGGGCCAACCGCCCGCCGCCTGCTCTCGGAGATGCGCCATGCCGTCGTTCGATGTCGTCTGCAAGCCGAACCTGGTCGAACTGCACAACGCGGTGGACCAGGCCAATCGCGAGATATCCAACCGGTTCGATTTCAAGGGCTCCGATGCAAGAGTCGAGCTGGCCGAGCTGCAGTTGGTACTGTACGCGGACGACGAGTTCAAGCTCGGCCAGGTAAAAGATGTGCTGCTGGCGAAGCTCGCCAAGCGGTCGGTCGACGTGCGCTTCATCAAGCTCGATGCGCCACCGCAGAAGATGGCGGGCGACAAGCTGAAGCAGGAAGCGGAGATCCGCAGTGGGCTGGAGGCCGTGCTGGCCAAGCGCATCGTCCAGCTCGTCAAGGACAGCCGTCTGAAGCTCACCGCCAGCATCCAGGGCGACGCCGTCCGCGTGGCCGGCGCCAAGAAGGACCTGCTGCAGCAATGCATCGCGCAGGTTCGTAGCCAGATCACCGACGTTCCGATCGGCTTCGACAACTTCCGGGATTGAGGCCGTCGCGATTCCGACCCCGCTCCTGACTTCATCTGGGGACGGGTTCCAGTTCGCGGGCCGTAATCCCGAGCCGGGACGCGTCAGCGCAGACATCGGGTGTTTACCCTAGCCGGAGCGAGGGAAATATTCTAATCGCCCCGAACAAGCACAACGCGAGCCCAATCCACACCTAAGATACTGAAGCAGCTTGATCCGGCGTGGGGCAGCTGCCCACGTACCGCGATTCCGTGTCGGCCAATCGGGCGTGGAGGTCTGTGACCGGTCCTATGCATACATTCGGGTTCCCGGCGCGGCGCGCGTGCGGCGTGGGCAGTTCGTCGACCGACGTTGCGTGCCCGTTCAAGAAGAACCGAGGAGAGCCCCATTGAAGAGCATGTTGGAACGCGAGGTCGCGCTGAGCGACGACGTATCGACCGCCGAGCTGCTGCGCGAGCTGGTCGAGCACCTGCGTCAGCACCGCACCGAGCTGCGCGAAGAATGGGCGCGGCGCATCACCGAGGCCAAGGTGCTCACCGCGATGACCGACGCCGAGATCTTCGCGGAAGCCACGTCCGTCTACGACAACTACGTGGCGGCACTGGCGACCGGAACCTTCGAAGCGCTGCAGACCTACTCGCGCAACCTGTCCGAGCGGATCATTCCGCGCGGCGTGGAAACGCACGAGGTGGTCGGCATCGTGCTGCTGCTGCGCGACGTGCTGGCGCGATCGCTGTTCGCGAAGTACCAGACCGACTTCCAGGTGCTCAATCGGATCCTGGACGCCTACGAGCCGGCCGCCAACCGGATCGCCAACACTGTGGCGGTCGGCTTCGTGCAGGAGCGCGAGCGGATCATCCGGCAGCAGCAGGAGGCGATCCGCGAGCTGTCCACCCCGGTGCTGCAGGTGCGCGAGCGCCTGCTGATCCTGCCGATCATCGGGGTGATCGATCCGCAGCGGGCCCGGCAGTTGACGGAGCAGCTGCTGCACGGAATCCGCGCCAACCGGGCGCGCGTGGTCGTGATCGACATCACGGGCGTGGCGGCGATGGACTCGCACGTGGCCAATCACCTGGTGCAGACCGTGGAAGCGTCCCGGCTGCTGGGCGCCACCGTGATCGTGACGGGGCTGTCGCCGGAGATCGCACAGACGCTGGTGAAGATCGGAGTGGACCTCGGAAAGATGAATACGGTGGGGGACCTGCAAGGCGGCATCGAGGAGGCCGAACGACTGCTCGGCTACAAGGTCGTGCCGACCCAGGAAGTCCAGTCGCAAATCTCCGGTTTCCGTGAAGAATCATAGACAGGTTCCGGCATGTCAGTCCCGATCCTGAAGCAGGCGCAGTACCTGATCGCCACGATCCAGTCGGCGCTGTCGGACGAGGACCTGCTGGCGCTGCAGACCGCGCTGGTCGAGAAGGTCGGCAAGTACCGCTCGCGCGGCGTGATCGTGGACGTGACGGCGCTGGACGTGCTCGACTCGTTCGCGTCGCGAACACTCAGAGACATTGCACACATCATCCGCCTGCGGGGGGCCGAGACGGTGATCGTCGGGGTCCAACCGGAGGTGGCATTTGCGATGGTGCAGCTTGGCATCACCCTCGAAAAGGTCTCAACGGCGCTCGACCTGGAAGAAGGTCTTGCCTATCTCGACAAGAGGCTGCAGCATGCGCGGGCGGAACACTGATCGAGACCCGCCGCCGCATGACCGAGCAGAATCCTCACGATGATGCAGAGTTTTGCGTTCCGGTGGCCTCGGTCAACGACATCGTCACGGCCCGCATGCAGGGGCGCGTCCTGGCCGAGCAGCTCGGCTTCTCGACGGGAGAGGCCACGCTGGTCGCCACGGCGATCTCGGAGCTCGCGCGCAATATCGTGCAGTACGCCGGCAGCGGCGACATCATCGTGCGCTCGGTCACCAACGGCACCAAGCGCGGCATCGTCGTGGTGGCGCGGGACCGCGGACCCGGCATCGGCGACCTGAAGCTGGCGGTCCGCTCGGGCTACTCCACTTCGGGCGGTCTTGGACTGGGGCTGCCGGGGGTGCGCCGCATCGTCGATGACTTCCAGATCGTTTCCGACCGCCAGGCCGGCACCACCGTCACCGTGACCAAATGGAGAAGCTGAAGACCACCCCCCGGCTGCGAATACCGACGCTGCAATGGGGCTCGGCGGCGGCGCCCTTGCCGGGGCAGACCGAATCGGGCGACCGCTTCCTGGTCGAGCGCTTTCCCGACGGCGTTCTGGTCGCCGTGGTGGACGCGCTCGGGCACGGTCACCGCGCCGCGCAGGTGGCGGGGCAGGCGGTCGAAACGCTGGCGCACTACGCGCAGGACACGGTCACCGGGCTGGCGGTGCGCTGCCACGCGGTGCTGCGGCAGGGTCCAGGCGCGGCAATGAGCATCGCTTCGTTCGATTGGCGGTCGCAACGGGTAACGTGGCTGGGAATCGGCAACGTCGCCGGCGTGCTGCTGTCGCATTCGTTCCGCCCCGGGTCACCGGCCCGGCGACTGCTGGTCCGCGGCGGCCTGGTCGGCGGCGATCTGCCCGACCTGGACCCGACCTCGATCGGGCTCGCCCCGGGCGACACGCTGATCGTGGCCACGGACGGCATCGACGAGCGCTTCGACGACGAGCTGCCCGATGATCTGGCGCCGCAGCCGATGGCCGAGCATATCTTCAGCCATTTCGCAAAGAGCACGGACGATGCGCTGGTGCTGGTGGCGCGCTACCACGTGACCGCCTATGAATCTGAACTCTGATCGGTTCGGGAAGAGCTATCAGGACACCCTGCAAAGTTACCTGCGCGAACTGGGGGAGGAACATCTGCACCGCGCCTACGAAATGGGTCGCGACGCGCTGGTGTCCGGGCTGGGAATTCTCGAAGTGGCGGCCGCGCACCATGCGGCCCTGCGCCGCGTGCTCGACCTGGACGACGGCGGCGAGCGGCAGCGCGCCTCGCAGGCGGCGGGGCGCTTTCTGGCCGAATGCCTGTCGCCGTTCGAAATGAGCCACCGCGGTACGCGCGAGGCGGCCCTGGCGCTGCAGCGGTTGAACGAAACCCTGGAGAACGAAGCCAAGCGGATCGGCCAGGCGCTGCACAACGAGGCCGGACAGTTGCTCGCTTCGGTGCACATCGCGCTGGCCGAGCTGGCGCCCACGCTCCCGCTGACCGAGCGCGACAAGGTGGCCAACATCGTCCAGCTGCTCAGGGACTCCGAAGATTCGTTGCGCGATCTGTCGCACGAATTGCGGCCGATGGTGCTGGAGAACCTCGGACTGCTGCCCGCGCTGCGGTCGCTCGCGGAAAAGGCGGCGCGTCGCAACCGCCTCTCGATCACGGTTAAGGGAAATAACCATACTCGTATGCCGGCTTCGATCGAATCGACCGTCTATCGCTCGGTGCAGGAAGCGCTCAATAATGTCGTCAAGCATGCGCAGGCGCGCTCGGTCCGAATTCGCTTGCGCTGCGGATCGCACTCGGTAAGCTGCATCGTGCAGGACGACGGCGTGGGGCTGTCGAAGGCGTTGCGCAGGGAGGAGAACACGGGCCTTGGATTGATCGGTATCCGCGAACGCCTCAGTGCCCTGGGCGGGTCGTTCCGGATCGCCTCCCGCGAACCGCGGGGGACGAGGCTGCTGCTGGTGGTTCCTCTTTGACGATGACGGTGCGACGCCGCGTGATGATTGCCGACGATCACCAGATCGTCCGCCAGGGATTGCGCGCCCTGCTCGAGAAGGCCGGCCACATCGTGGTGGTGGAGGCAGCCAACGGGCGCGAGGCGGTGGATCTGGCCGCCGTCAATCCGGTCGACATCGCGGTGCTCGATCTGATCATGCCGGTGCTCAACGGGGTCGACGCGGCGCGCGAGCTGATTCGAGTGGCGCCGCAGACCCGCACCATCCTGCTGACGATGCACGCGGATCGGCCGTACGTGGTCGAGGCGCTGCAAGCCGGGGCCAAGGGCTACGTGCTCAAGACGCAGGCGGCCGAGGACCTGGTGCGCGCGATCGACGAGGTCTCGCGCGGGGCCGTCTACATCAGTCCGGCGGTCGCCGTTTCGCTGGTCGACGCGATCCTGGACAAGGACGAGCCCACGGCCAAGGAGCTCACGGCGCGCGAGCGTCAGATCTTGCAGCTGATCGCCGAGAGCAAATCGACCAAGCAGATCGCGCGCATGCTGGACATCAGCTACAAGACGGCCGAGTCGCATCGCTCCCGCTTGATGAAGAAACTCGACATTCACGAAACGGCCGGACTCGTGCGCTACGCCGTGCGACGGGGGCTGGTCCAGCTGTAGCACGCGGCCCGGCAGCTGCGCCGAGGTGCGCGCGCCGCGCCCATCGCGCATTCCCGCGTGCTCAGGTATTTACTTGATGTGGCTTGGATGTATTTCCGGATGGTTCGCGCTGGACCGCGCGGGCAAACTGCATCGCTCCTGTCACCTTCCTGAACGCCGGTCAGCCCCTTTTGCGCCGACCCGGCGGGTCGGCGGCAGGCCCCATCGAGTCAGAAAGGACGCTAACAATGACGAATCGATTCTGCTCACACGGTGGCCGCAACCCAACAACGATCGAGAAGGGCTTGGTCCAACCGCAGGAATTCAGTCACCTGCCGGGCGACGAGATCGAGCGCCTGATCGCTTTGTGCGAGGCGCCAGCGCTGCTGTGGACCGATGAGGCGGCGCCGGCTCGCGAGCCCGAGCCGTTCGGAATGATCGCCTGATGGGGAGCGCGGGTATGCGCCTCGTGACCAGCATTCGCGACTATTCGCGTGAACGCTCCCGGCTGGAGGGCTATGTCCCCCTCGAGCATCCGCTGCGCCGCGTGCGCGCGGTGATCGATGCGCCGCTGGGGGCGCTGCATCAGTGGCTCCAGGTGGCCGGCGCTCCCGCGGTGCGCTGTCCGATCGGACCGGAGCAGATGGTGCGTGCGCTGGTGCTGCAGTTTCTGTTCTCGATCCGCCGCGATCGACAGCTGGTCGATCAGATCTGGTACAGCATGCTGTTTCGCTGGTTCGTCGGCGTCCGGCTCGACGATGCCAAGTGGGAGCTGGAGACATTTTCAGCCTATCGAGTGCAGATGCTGAAGCAGGAAGTCGTTCAGGAAGTGCTGATGCGGGGCCTGACGCAGGCGCACAAGGAAGGGCTGATGTCGGCCGAGTCGCTGACGTCGCGGCGTTGCGAGCTGGCGCAATTCACATCGGACGTCACGGTCGGAGTCGGGCACTTCGGGACGCTGCCGCACGACGGGCACAGCCGGGCGCCGGCGGTGTCACCGGACCAGGTCGACCGCGTCGGTTGACGACTCTAGGCCGGGCGGGCCAGCGGCGCTTCGGCTGTTGCCCCGGCGCTGATCCAGCGCTGCTGCGCCAGGAACTGCTCAGTCGCGGCCTGCCACGAGAAGCGCTCGGCCCAGGCACGGCAGCGCGCGCGGTCGATCCGCAGCGCGCGCAGTGCGGCGCGCCGCAGCTCGGTATCGAGCGCCGCGGCATCCGAACCGCCCACCACGTCGATCGGGCCCTGCACCGGGAAAGCGGCCACCGGGGTTCCGCACGCCAGCGCTTCCAGCATCACCAGCCCGAACGTGTCGGTCAGGCTCGGGAACACGAACGCATCCACGCTCGAATACAGCTGCGCGAGCTCTTCGCGTCCCAGCACGCCGACGAATCGCACATCGGGGAAGCGCCGGCGCAGCAGCTCCAGGGCGGGGCCGACGCCGGCGACGATCTTGGAACCGGGCAGGTCCAGTTTCAGGAACGCATCGATGTTCTTTTCCACCGATACGCGGCCCACGTACAGAAAGCGCGGGTTCGGCAGCCCCTCGACCAGCGGCGAGGGATCGCTGCGCGGCCGGAACATGTCCAGGTCAACCCCGCGCGTCCAGCGCGCGAAGTTATCGATGCCCCACGCACCCAGCTCGCGCTCGACCTCCGCCGTGGGCGTCAACACGCGCCAGGCCGGCGCATGAAACCAGCGCAGGAAGCGGTAGACCCAGCGTTCCTGTATGCCGAACATGGCTCGCAGGTATTGCGGAAAGCGCGTGTGATAGGCGGTCGTGAAGGGCAGCTGCTGGCGCACGCAGTAGCGCCGCGCCGCCTGACCCAGCGGCCCTTCGGTGGCGATGTGGATCGCGTCGGGCTGGTAGTCCTCGATGCGGCGCGCGACCTTGCGGTACGGCAGCAGCGAAAGGCGGATCTCCCCGTAGCCGGGGCACGGCACAGTGGTGAATTGCAGCGGCGTGATCACGGTCATGGCGTGACCGGCTGCCTCCAATTCGCGCTGGGTCGCCTCGATCGTGCGCACCACGCCGTTGACCTGGGGATGCCAGGCGTCCGTCACGGTCAGGATGCGCCGGGGGCGCATGCTGGCCCGCGTCGATCGTGCGGCGACTCGTTCGACGCCCTGGTTCTGGTCCAGGGCCACGTTGGGCGAGCCGTCGTCCATCATGTCGCCGGAACCGCCTGGTGCGGCTGCCGTTCCTCGTCCGTTTCGGCCTCGTCCCAGCGCAGCACCGGCTCGCCCGGCAACAGGATGTCGTTCCACGTCACGATCTTCAACTGTCCTTCCAGGGTCTCTACGATCGCGGTCAGGCTCTCGACCCAATCGCCTGAGTTGCAATACAGCAGTTCGTCAATCGTGTGGATTTGAGCCTTGTGGATGTGGCCGCAGACGACCCCGTCGAAACCGCGTCGCCGCGCTTCGCGCACCAGCACGTACTCGAAATCGCTGATGAAACTGACGGCGTTTTTCACCTTGTGCTTCAGGTACTGCGACAGCGACCAGTAACCGAATCCCAGCCGGGCGCGCAGCGCATTGAAGTGGCGGTTGGTCCACAGCAGCCAGTCGTACAGCGTGTCGCCCACGTGAGCCAGCCATTTGGCATGGCGGATCACCCCGTCGGCCAGATCGCCGTGTACTACCCATAAACGGCGCCCATCGAGCAGGGTATGTACGGCTTCTTCGCTGATCGCCACGTCCCCGAAGTTCAGGCCGCAGAATTGGCGGGCGATTTCGTCATGATTGCCCGGCACGTAGGTGACGTGCGCACCCTTGCGCGCCCGGCGCAGCACTTTCTGGATCACGTCGTTGTGGGTCTGGTGCCAGTAAAAGCGGCTGCGCAAGGCCCACCCGTCCAGTATGTCGCCCACCAGGTACAGGTACTCGGACTCGTAATGTCGAAGAAAGTCGAGCAGGTGCTCGGCCTTGCAGCCGGGCGTGCCTAAATGGACGTCCGAGATGAAGATGCTGCGGACGCGTAAAGGGTCGTTGGAAACGACGGTGGGTTCCCGGCCGGCGTCGGCCACCGGAGGGCTGTCGGAAGGAGAAAACGCGGTGCGATGCGGGGCCAGATCAAACACGCCGAGTCTACGCGTTATTAACCTTTACTGTATGGGATTCCCATGACGAGTGAATGACAACTACCCGCTCCGGTCAGTATCGGCGCGGGTCTCCGATATTACCCACGTCAAGTAGTGAGGACATCCACGCTCGACCGGGATCGCGATGATTTCGGGCGTCGAGTAGGGATGCAGGCGCCGCAGGTGCGCCTCGAGCGCCGGATAGCGTTCGCGGGTGGTCTTGATCAGCAGTGTGACTTCAGAAGCCTCCTCGACCGCCCCCTGCCAGCGGTAGGTGGAAAGCACGGGTCCGAGCTGATTCACGCACGCGGCCAGGCGCGCGTTGACCAGTTCACGGCGGATGTCCGTCGCCGTTGCCGCATCCGGACAATTGGTGAATACCAACAAAACGCCGCTGGACTCGCTCACTGGGCTCGCCTGACGGTGGGCTCGGAGGGACCCGAGCCCGGCAGCGGGGCCGGTTAGCCGGCGGCCTCCGGCTTGTCCTCGGGCGCTGCGGCCGCGGGCTCGGGCCGGTCGACCAGTTCCATCAGCGCCAGCGGCGCGTTGTCGCCGACGCGGAAGCCGAACTTCAGGATCCGCGTATAGCCGCCGTTGCGCGCCTTGTAGCGGGGCCCGAGTTCTTCGAACAGTTTGACCACGATGTCACGGTCACGCAGCCGGTCGAAGGCCAGACGCCGGTTGGCCAGCGTCGGTTCCTTGCCGAGCGTGATCAGCGGTTCCACGACCCGCCGCAGCTCTTTGGCCTTGGGCAGCGTGGTGCGGATCAGCTCGTGCCGCAACAGCGAATTGGACATGTTGCGCAGCATGGCCAGCCGATGGCTGGTCGTGCGGTTCAGTTTCCGCAGTCCGTGTCCGTGACGCATGGGTTCTTTTCCCTGTTACTTTTCCAGGCCGACCGGCGGCCAGTTCTCCAGCTTCATCCCCAGCGTCAGCCCGCGCGCCGCCAGCACTTCCTTGATCTCGTTCAGCGACTTGCGGCCCAGGTTCGGGGTCTTCAACAGCTCGTTTTCGGTGCGCTGGATCAGGTCGCCGATGTAGTAGATGTTTTCGGCCTTCAGGCAGTTGGCCGACCGCACCGTCAGCTCCAGATCGTCGACCGGCCGCAAGAGGATCGGGTCGACCGACGGGGAGGTGCGCTGCGACAGCACTGGCTCGGAGGTGCCCTCCAGGGCAGCGAACACCGACAGCTGCTCGACCAGGATCCGGGCCGATTGCCGCACCGCCTCTTCGGGACCGATGGCCCCGTTGGTTTCGATGGTCATCACCAGTTTGTCCAGGTCGGTGCGCTGCTCCACGCGCGCGCTCTCGACCGTGTAGCTGACCCGACGCACCGGGGAAAACGACGCATCCATCACGATCCGTCCGATCGTCTTGCTGTGGTCGTCGCCGAAAGCGCGCACGTTGCCCGGCACGTAGCCGCGGCCTTTTTCGACTTTGAGCTGGATCTCCAGGCGCCCCCCCGCGGTCAGGTGCGCGATCAAATGGTCCGGATTGACGATTTCCACATCGTGCGGCAGCTCGATATCCGAGGCGTGCACCACGCCTTCGCCTTCCTTTTTCAGCGTCAGCGCGACCTCGTCGCGGTTGTGCAGCTTGAACACCACCCCTTTCAGATTCAGCAGGATGTCGACGACGTCCTCGCGCACGCCGTCGATGGTCGAGTACTCATGGACCACGCCCGCGATCTGGGCCTCGGTCGGGGCATAGCCGACCATCGAGGACAACAGGATCCGCCGCAGCGCGTTGCCCAGCGTGTGGCCGTAGCCGCGCTCGAACGGTTCCATCGTCACGATGGCCGCATGCGGCCCGGTCGACTCGACTTCAATGGCTCGTGGCTTCAAAAGACCTGCGTTGTTCATTGACGATTCCTTTCCAATGCCCTCGGCTCGTTACGCCGATAAGGCTGGCACTACAGTGGAACTAACGTGAATACAACTCGACGACCAGGGATTCGTTCACATCCTGCGCTACGTCGCCCCGGTCCGGAACCGACTTGAAGCGCCCCTCGAACTTCTTCGGGTCGACCTCGACCCATGACGGAAAACCGCTTTGTTCGGCCAGCGACAGCGCCTCCTGGATGCGCCCCTGGCTGCGCGCGCCCTCGCGCACGCTGATCGTGTCGCCCGTCTCGACCAGCATCGAGGCCACGTTGGCGATGCGGCCGTTGAGCGCAATGGCCCGGTGCGACACCAGCTGGCGGGCCTCCGCGCGCGTCGAGCCGAACCCCATACGGTACACGACGTTGTCCAGGCGCGACTCGAGCAGCGTGATCAAATTGGAGCCGGTGTTGCCCTTGCGCCGCCCGGCCTCGGCGAAATAGCGCCGGAACTGCCGCTCCAGCAAGCCGTACATCCGCTTGATTTTCTGTTTCTCGCGCAACTGCACGCCGTAGTCCGACAGCCTGGCGCCGGAGATGCGCCCGTGCTGCCCGGGCTTGCTGTCCGCCTTGCACTTGCTGTCGAGCGAACGGCGGGCGCTTTTGAGAAAAAGGTCCGTACCTTCGCGGCGCGACAGTTTAAGTTTCGCTCCGGTATAGCGTGCCATGTGCTGTTTTCCCCGCTCGCTGTGTACGCTGCCGCGCCGTTACTCTGCCGTTACCAGATTGTCATAGCCCACGTTGCTGCTCCTTGGGTGCTGTTTGGTAAATCGCACGTTCTTCGAATCCACCGCGCTTCCGCTTACACCCGGCGCCGCTTCGGCGGGCGGCAGCCGTTGTGCGGAACCGGCGTGATGTCCTGAATCGAGGCGATCCGGAAACCGCACGCGTTCAGGGCCCGCACCGACGATTCGCGTCCGGGACCGGGACCGGAGATGCGCACCTCCAGGTTCTTGACCCCGCACTCCAGCGCAGCGCGTCCGGCCGCCTCGGCCGCAACCTGGGCCGCAAACGGGGTGGACTTGCGCGAGCCCTTGAATCCGGCCCCGCCGCTGCTGGCCCACGACAGCGCGTTGCCCTGGCGGTCGGTGATGGTGATGATCGTGTTGTTGAAGGAGGCGTGGATGTGAGCGATGCCCTCGGCCACGTTCTTCTTGACCTTCTTGCGGACACGCTGCCCGCCGCCCTGCTGCTGCTGTGGATTCCGCGTTGCCATGGCTAGCCTTCCCGGTGGATGCTGGTTCGCATCGTCTTAGGTTGCGCTCTTCTTCAGCGCCACGCCCGCCTTGCGCGGACCCTTGCGCGTGCGCGCGTTGGTGCGGGTGCGCTGACCGCGCACCGGCAGCCCCTTGCGGTGCCGCACGCCCCGATAGCAGCCCAGGTCGATCAAGCGCTTGATCGACAACTGGATCTCGCGCCGCAGGTCGCCTTCGACCGTGAAGCGCGACACCGCCTCGCGGATCCGCTCCAGCTCGCCGTCGGTGAGCTCCTTGACCTTTTTCGAATGGGCAACCCGCACTGCATCCAGGATGGCCCGCGCGCGCGCGCGCCCGATGCCGAAGATCGCCGTCAGGCCGATCTCGGCGTGCTGCTGCGGCGGGATGTTGATGCCTGCGATACGAGCCATATTAACGAGCCCCTTCTACGTAACAGCTGAGCTTCGAACACGCCGAAGCCTGCAACGGAACCCCAGGAGGATCGGCTGCGAGGGGGCTAGGCTGGCCCCCTCGC
>DASZFP010000053.1:0-11791 GCA_035939615.1 Burkholderiaceae bacterium
AGCGGGAGAGGGGAGCAACCGTGTCTCAGGTCAAGCGTTTTTGGTATGAAGGGCTGCATCCCAGGTGGTGCCGTCGCGCACCATCGCGTTCAAGACGGTGAGCAGCTTGCGCAGGCAGGCGATCAGGGCGACCTTGGCCGGCTTGCCCTTGGCGATCAGGCGTTCATGGAAGGCCCGTATGACGGGGTTGTGGGTGATGGCGGTGACGGTGGCCATGTACAGCACGTGCCGCACCGGAGCGCGGCCGCCCCAGCAGCGGCGCTTGCCGCGGTGCTTGCCCGAATCGCGAGCCAGTGGCACTACGCCCACCAAGGCACCTATGGCGCGCCGGTTCAGCCGACCGATCTCGGGCAAGGCGGCCAGGATCGTGGTGGTGGCCACCGGGCCGATGCCTTTGGCGCTGCTGAGCAGCTTGCGCAGGTCCTGGAAGTGATCCTTGGTGAACTGGTCCAGATCCTGATCGATTTCGGCCAACTGCTGGTCCAGAAACAAGATGACGTTGTTCAGGCTCTTACGGGCCTTCTTGCTACGCGTCATGGCCATGCGCTGGGCCTCCATGGTGCGCATCTCCACCAGTTGGCGGCGACGCGTGACCAAAGCGGCCAGCTCGGCCCGCTTCTCATCGGGCACCTCATGCAGGAACTGGCTGCGCTTTTCATGGCGGGCCAGCACGTCGGCAAAAGATCGCAGCACCCGGGCGTCGACCTTATCGGTCTTGGCGAGCACCCCCATGGCCTTGGCAAAATCGCGCGCCTGGCGCGGATTGACCACTGCCACGGCAAGCCCCACCGCCTGCAGCGCCGCGGCGGCCGCCTTTTCGTAGCCGCCGGTAGCCTCCAGAACGATCAGATCGATGTCTTGCTGGCGCAACAGCGCCGTGAGCGACTCCATCCCCCCAGCATCGTTGGCAAAGCGCTCGGTCCGATCGGCCCAGGCCACATCCAGCCAGTCCTTGGACACATCGATTCCAGCGTTTGCGCGCCGCGCTGCTACCGCTTCCCTGCCTTGCTGATGCACGTTCATGACGTTGGCAACTGTTCGGGTTACACGGTTGGAAGAAAGAGTCCGCCGCGCGTTGACCATTGGCTCCCCTGCGAGCTCGGGGCTCATGGGGTGAACAGGTTTGGCGCGCGCCACGGACCGCCGCACACCGGCAAAATCTCTGCCGGGCGCCGCCGGCAGCGATGCGCTGCCGGCGGCGCCGGAAACAAGCTTACGATTCATTTGGCCCCCTTGCTTTCAACATACAAGGGGGTGAGGGCTCGCGATTCAGCCCCGCCGCGGCCCGCACCAGGCGGTGCGGCGGCGCTGCGCCGCGGTGCCCCCGCGCTCGTCGACCTCGAGCACGAAGCGCGGCGGCGGCTGCGTGGCCAGCGTCAGCTCGAAGCGCTGCAGCTCTTCGCGCCGGAACGTCAGCAGCTCGATCGTGTCGCCGGGCGAGTAGCGGGCCAGTATCGCATCCAGGCGCGCGGGCGCCACACGCAACCCGTCGAGCGCGACCAGCAGGTCCCCGGCTGCGACGCCGGCCTGCTGCGCCGGACCGCCATCGAACACATGTGCCACGCGCGCCTCGCCGCCCCCGCCGTGCAGCTTCAACCCGAGCAGCGCGAAGTGGGGCGATTCCAGCGCCAGCTTGCGCTGCAGCCGGATTCCGACCGTCTGCAGCAGCGTGGCCAGGTCCGGATCGCGCGTGCCCTCGGTCCAGGCGCGCACGGTGCGGGCCAGGTCCAGCCCGGTCGCCTGCGCGATCGCCTCGATGATTCCGTCCTCACTGACGCCGCGGTAGGCCGGGCCGGCCGAGCGGAAGCTGCGCCACAGCCAGCGCATCACGTCGTCCAGCGATCGGCGCGCGCCGCTTTCGTGCCGTATCGCCAGGTCCAGCGCCAGAGCCACCAGCGCACCCTTCTGGTAGTAACTGAGCACGCTGTTGGGCGCGTTCTCGTCCTGCCGGTAGTACTTGATCCACGCGTCGAAGGAACTCTCGGCCAGGCTCTGCTTCAGGCGGGCACTGCGCTGCATCACAGTCGTGATGGTGCGGCTCAACGTCTCCAGGTACTGGGCCTGTGACGCCAGGCCCGCGCGCGCCACCATCAGGTCGTCGTAATAGGCGGTGAACCCCTCGAACGCCCACAGCAGCCGCGTGTAGTTCTCGCGTGAAAGGTCATACGGCACGAAAGCCTGCGGGCGGATCCGCTTCACGTTCCACACGTGGAAGTATTCGTGGCTGGCCAGGCCGAGGAAGCGCCGGTACCCCTCGGTCGCCTCCTTCATGCCCACATATGGCAGATCGTCGCGCCGGTAGATCAGCGCCGTCGAATTGCGATGCTCCAGGCCTCCATAGCCTTCATCCACTGCGAACGTCAGAAAAGCGTAGCGCTCGAAGGGCGGGTGCGGCCGGCGCGGCTCGAACAGGCGCACATGGGTCTCGCACAGACGGGCCAGGTCGGCCTGCAGGCGGCCCAGGTCCAGCCGCGCCACGCGCCCGCCGACGGCAATCTCGTGAGGCACGCCGCACACCTGGAAGCGGGCGTGCGCAAAGTGGCCCATCTGGACCGGGCCATCGATCAGTTCCTCGTAGTCCTGGGCCAGGTAGGTGCCGAACCCCCCGGCCCGGGTGCCGCGCGCAGCCGTCAGGCCCGTGATCAGCTGCCAGCTGGCGGCGCGCGCGCCGGCCGGCGGAAAGATGTCGATCCGACAGGCCGCGCGCTCCTGCCCGAGCGGGGCCAGCAGCAGCGCCGCCCCGTTGAAGAAGGCCTGTTCCGGATCCAGGTAGGCAGCGCGAACCGAAAGATCGAACGCGTAGACCTCGTAGGCGAGCGTGACCTCGCCCTCCGCGCGCGCGCAGCGCCAGGTGTGCTTGTCCAGCTTTTCGACGCGCAGCTTGCGTCCGCCCGACAGCGCGGTCAGGCGCACGATATGCCGCGCGAACTCCCGGATCATGTAGCTGCCGGGGTTCCAGGCGGGCAGCGCGAAGCGCTGGCCCTCGGGATCGGGACCGTCCACGCGGACGGTGACGTGAAACAGGTGCGCGCCCGGGTCGGCGGGCCGTACCGCGTAGCGGATCGTCATTTGCCCTTCAAGCGGGCGATCAGCCAGAGGACCAGGCCGGCCGCCATCACGCCGAAAGCGACCTGCAGCGCGTGTTGCGATTGCGCATACGCCAGGCTGCTCCAGAGCAGGAATGCGCAGGTGCCGACGAACACCAGCGGGAGCACCGGGTACAGGGGCACCGAGAACGGGCGCGCCACATGGGCGTACTTTTTCCTCAGCACGAACAGTGCAACGCCGGTCAGCATGAAGAAGAACCAGAACACCGGGGCCGTGAATTCGACGATGGTGCGCACCTGGCTCTGCTCGTACGCGGCGAAGGCCACCAGCGCCAGCGTGATGCCGCCCTGCACCAGGAAGGCCGGCACCGGCACGTCGCGCTTGCGGTCCCAGCGGCTCATGAACGAAACGATCGGCCAGTCCAGCCCGAGCGCGTAGTTGGAGCGCGCGCCGACGATCATCGTGGCGTTGCTGGACGCGAGCACCGACAGGCACACGATGGTCGCGATCAGCGTCTGCCCGAAGGATCCGAAAGCGCGCCCGGCCACGTCAGCGGCCGGCGCGTGGCTGCTCTTCAATCCCTCGAAGCCGAGTCCGATGTCCATAGCCGCCACGAACACCAGGTACAGCGCCGTGATCACCGCGATCGCGGCCAGCAGCGCGGTCAGGATTGCACGCCGGCCGCCGCGCAGCTCGGCCGAGATGTAGGCGGCCTCGTTCCAGCCGCCGTAGGTGAACAGCACGAACACCAGGGCCGAGCCCAGCAGCGCCGGCGAGGCGGGCGCCTGGCCCAGGGCCTGCATCGATGGCACGGCCGTGCGGAAGCCGCCGAACGCCACCAGCGCCATGCCGGCGATCAACAGCAGCGTGATCACGTTCTGGGTGCGCGACGACTCTTTCAATCCGAGGATATTGAGGGCCGTCAGAAGGACCACCACCAGCGCCGCGTAGATCGCCGGCGAGGCGCTGCCGAGCGACACGAGGCGCGAGGCGTACTCGCCGAAGATGTACGCGTGCACGGCGGTCGGTCCGGTCGTGGTCACGACCACGCGCGCCCATCCGAAGAAGAAGCTGACGTCGCGGCCGAACGCGCGCGTCAGGTAGTGGTAGTCGCCGCCGGCGTGCGGAAAAGTCGACGCCAGCTCCGCATAGCACAGCGATCCGACCAGCGTCAGAACGGCGCCCAGGACCCAGGCGGCGAACATCCCGCCAACCGAGCCCGAGGTGGACGCCACCAGCGGCGGCAGCGCGAAAATGCCGCCACCGATCACGATGCCGCATACGATCATCGTGGCGTCGAACGTTGACAACGCCGGGAGCGGTGCTCCCTGCGCGGCGCCGGCCCCGGAGGGCGTCACGCGGCGCTCAAGTCGAACGGCAGTCGTCTGAAGCGTTTGCCGGTCAGACGCGCCAGGGCGTTGGCAACCGCAGGGGCGATCGGCGGCGTACCCGGCTCGCCAAGTCCAGTCGGGTCGGCGCTGCTGGGCACGATGTGGACGCTGGTCTGCGGCATTTCGTCGAATCGTAGCACCGGGTAGTCCGGGAAGTTGCTCTGCTCGACCCGGCCGTCCTTGAGCGTGATGCGCCCGTACAGCGCCGCGCTCAGGCCGTAGGCGACGCCCGAGGCGACCTGGGCTTCGACCGTGAGCGGATTGACCGCCACTCCGCAATCGATCGCGCACGTGACTTTGTGAACCCGGATCCGGTTCTGCACGACCGACACCTCGGCCACTTCGGCCACGACCGAATCGAAGCTCTGGTGCAGAGCGACCCCGCGCGCGCGACCGGCCGGCAGCGGGCTGCTCCAGCCGGACTTGCGTCGAACCAGCTCGAGGGCGACCCGGTGGCGCGTCTGCGCCGGATCCAGCAGCGCCAGTCGATACTCGATCGGATCCTTGCCGGCCGCCGTGGCCAGCTCGTCGACCAGAGTCTCCATGACGAACGCGGTGTGGGTGTGGCCGACCGAGCGCCACCACAGCACCGGGACGTTGACGTCCGGATAATTCACCTCCACCCGGAAATTGGGCAACCGGTATGGGGTATCGACCACGCCCTCCACCGAGGTCGCATCGATTCCATCCTTGAAGAACGCCGGAACCGACTCGAAGGGCGTTCCTTTCAAGATCGACTGGCCGACCACCAGGTGGTTCCAGGCGACCGGCATGCCACTCTGATCGAGGCCGACCCGGACGCGGTGCATGTTCATGGGCCGGTAATAGCCGCCGCGGATGTCGTCCTCGCGTGACCAGATCACCTTGACCGGCGCCTCGATGCCGGCCTGCCGCATCGCCTTGGCCACGTTCACCGCTTCGACTACGAAGTCGGAGTTCGGGTTGGCGCGGCGTCCGAAGCCGCCGCCGGCGAACATCGTGACGATCTTGACCTGTTCCGGCTTCAATCCGGCGGCCTTGGCCGCGAGCGCCTGGTCGAGCGTCTGCATCTGGGTGCCGCTCCACACCGTCAGCGAGTCGGCCTTCAGGTCGGCGGTCGCGTTGAGCGGCTCCATCGGAGCGTGCGCCAGGTAGGGAAACTCGTAATCGGCCTCGATGCGCTTGGCGGCGCCGGCCAGCGCGTTCGGATCGCCGACGGTGCGCGCCACCAAGGGGCCTGGCTGCGACAGCATGGCCCGGTATTGGTCCAGTTGCGATGCGGTGGTCGGCCCGGCGGGCAGCTGCCACTGCAGGTCGAGCGCATCGCGGCCCTGGTGAGCCGGCCAGTAGCCGTTGGCGATGACGGCGACGCCGCTGCCGCCCCGATCGAGCGGGACCTGCAGCACCGCTTCGACGCCCGGCACCGCACGTGCCTTGGCGTCATCGACCTTGGTGACCTTGCCGCCGAACACCGGCGGTCGCGCCAGCACGGCCACCCGCATGTCCGGCAGGTGCACGTCCATTCCGAACTGCGCCTTGCCGTTGATTTTCTCCGGCGAGTCCAGCCGGCGCGTCGCCCGCCCGATCCGCGTGAACGTTTTCGGGTCCTTCAACGCGACGTGGGTCGGCACCGGCAGGCCCATCGCATCGTGGGCCAGCTGCCCGTAGGTGAGCGAGCGTTTTCCGCCCTTTTCGAACACGACGCCGCGGCGGGTGGCCACCTTGTCCGGCGCGACGCCCCAGTGCTGCGCTGCCGCCGACATCAGCATCTGTCGAGCCGAGGCGCCGATGGTGCGCATCTGCGTGTAGCTGGTCTTGATCGACATCGAGCCACCCGTGAACTGGGCGTGGAACACGGGGTTCTCGTAGACCAGGTCGGCCGGCGCATGTTCGGAACGCACCTTGTCCCAGTCGCAATCGAGCTCCTCGGCGATCAGCATCGGCATCGACGTCAGCACGCCCTGGCCGAATTCGAGCTTGCCCACGATGATCGTGACGCGCTCGTCTTCGCCGATCCGGATGAACGCGGCCGGCGGATAGACCCGGGCGGGCGCCGCGGCCGCTTCCTGTGCCCCCGCCAGCCGGCCGCCCAGAAGACCCGTCTGTCCCAGCCCGATGCCCAGCATCAGGCCGCCGCCGGCCATTCCGGTCGCCTTCAAGAACTGCCGGCGGCTCACCGGTACGGTGCGTCCGGACGCCAGCGCGGCTTGCAGCGCGTCCATGTCAGTACGAACGTCGATTCCAGAGTGCATGTTCAGGCTCCTCACGCCGCCAGCGTGCGCGCCGCGTCCTTGATCGCGGCGCGGATGCGGCCGTAGGTGCCGCAGCGGCACAGGTTGCCGGACATCGCCGCGTCGATGTCGGCATCGGTCGGATGGCGCTTGCTTTTCAGCAGTCCGATCGCCGCCATGATCTGTCCGGACTGGCAGTAGCCGCATTGAACGACGTCGTTGCGGATCCAGGCCTGTTGCACGACGTGACCGACCCGATCGGCGGCAGCCGCCTCGATCGTCATCACTTCGCTGCCGGCGGCCGCCGACACCGGCAGAGAGCACGACCGCACCGCGTTACCGTTCAGGTGAACCGTGCATGCCCCACAGGCCGCCACGCCGCAGCCGAACTTGGTTCCGGTCATGCCCAGGTGATCGCGCAGCACCCACAGAAGAGGGGTGTTCGGATCGGCATCGACCGGCACCGTCTTGCCGTTCAGTTTCAGTTCCAACATCGATGATCTCCGTGACGTCGTATAAATTTGCCACAGGCACGGGGCGATTACCCCTGCCGGAGCGCGTGGCAATGCGTTGCGTACTTCGAGATGAACTATTGCCGACTCAGCGATTGACGTCGACCACGACCCGACCGACGTTGCGCCCCTCCAGGATCTCGCGTGCCACATCGAACGCGCCGGCCAGGGGAACTTCGCGCACCATCGATTCCAGGCGCGCCGGATCGAGCGATTCGGACAACACCTGCCAGGCCGCCTGTCGCCGGGGCAGCGGGGCCATCACGCTGTCGATACCGAGCAGGCTCACACCGCGCAGGATGAACGGCGCCACGGTGGCCGGCAGGTCCATCCCCTGCGCCAGGCCACAGGCCGCCACCGCGCCGCCGCGCCGGATCTGGGCGCAGACATTGGCCAGCGTGTGGCTGCCGAGCGAGTCCACGGCAGCCGCCCAGCGCTCCGTCTGCAGCGGTTTGCCCGGCGCTGCCAGTTCCTTGCGATCGATGATCTGGCCGGCTCCGAGTCGCGTCAGGTAGTCCGACTCGGCCGGCTTGCCGGTAGAGGCCACGATCCGGTAGCCGCGCGCGGCCAGCAGTGCGATGGCGATCGAGCCGACCCCGCCGGTGGCTCCGGTGATCAGCACATCGCCCTGGCTGGGCTGCAAGCCTAGCCGCTCCAGCGCAACGACCGACAGCGCCGCGGTGTACCCGGCCGTTCCGATCGCCATCGCCTGCCGCGTCGTGAAATTGGATGGCAGCGCCACCAGCCACTCGCCGCGCACGCGTGCCTTCTGGGCCAGTCCCCCCCAGTGCTGCTCGCTGGCACCCCAGCCATTCAGCACGACCCGGTCGCCGACACGCCAGCGCGGGTCCTGGCTGGCGGCGACCCGGCCGGCACAGTCGACTCCGGCCACCATCGGCCATCGACGCGCGATCGGCGACCGGTTGGTCAGCGCCAGCGCGTCCTTGAAATTGACGGTCGAATACTCGACCTCGAGCAGCACATCCGTGCCCGGGGTCTGGCGCTCGAGCTCGTCTTCCGGAATGGAACGTACTGCGGCTTCGAACTGCTCGCCGTTGCGGTTCAGAACGATCGCCTGGAACATCGCGGACCTCAATGTTTTATCGAGACATTTTGAACCGGCGGCCCTGTTCGTGGCAAAATACCCATCCGGTAACGTTCAAAATGCCAAAATGAATCCAACGTACCGGAGAGGGACGAAAGCGGCTTGAGCTCTGCGGTCATCCCCCTGAGGCAGTCGGCGGTTGAATCGGCGCTGAAAGGTGAGGCGTTCGAGCAACTGCCGTGGCCAACTGTGTGCCTGAACGCCTCGGCCCAGATTCTGGCGGCCAACCAGGCCTTCGCCGTGTTCGCCGGGGCCGACCGCCAGTCGCTGGTCGGGCGGCACCTGTCGGAGCTGGTCGGCTACGCGCGTCATCGCGACTTCGCCCGGCGCTGGGGCGTGCTGTGGAGCCGCCTGCTCGATCGAGAGTCCCTGCAGCAGCGCGCCAAGCTGCGCACCGCCGACGGTCGCCACCTCGTGGTGGACCTGGCCGCATCACTGTTGCAGGTCGAGAGCGAGCGGGTCGCGGTCGTGGGCCTGCGCGAGGTGTCGACCGAACGCGTCGCCCAGCGCAGCGCCCGCAATGCGCTCGCGCGGCTGGCGGTGTTGTCGGGCGGAAGCGGCGAAGTGGCCCTGCTGCTGGGGTTGAACCGCCGGATCCTGGTGCTGAACGGCGCGATCGATCAGGTGCTGGGAACCTCGGCGTCCGACGCGCTCAGCGTTCCCTTCGAGTACCTGATCGATGAACCCAGCGCGCGCGAATTCATCGCCCGCTTCGATCGCGTCTGCGCCGAGCCAGGCCGCGCCCATCCCGCGCTGGTGGCGACCGCCCGCGCGCCGGGCCCCGATGGCGCTGCGAGGCGGCTGTCGATCGAGCTGACCGGCTACCTGCACGATCCGCGCGTGCGTGGCGTGGTGGCGCGCGTGCGCGATGTGAGCGAGCAGAGCTCGCTGCGAAGCCAGGCATCCCGCCTGAGGCGACGGCTGCGCGTGTTCGCCGAATTGGCGGCCGATCTGACCATGCTGCTCGATTCCGGCGGCAAGGTCACGTTCCAGTCGCCGGCGATCCAGGCCACGCTGGGGTTGTCGCCCGAGGCGAGTCTGGGACGGCACGTGCTGGAGCTGGTGGTGGACGAGGACCGGGCCCGGCTGGCCGAAGCGATCCGTGCCGCCATCAGCGGCGAGGACGAGGCGCGTCCGCGCAACTGCCTGGTGCACGCGAAGACGGCCAATGGCGAGGAGCGGGCGCTGTGGGTCAGCGTGCACAACCGGCTGGCCGACGAGGCGATGCGCGGGCTGCTGCTGACCGGACGCGACGTCACCGACCTGGTGCCGCAGGGCTACGACGCCGACGCGCGCCATGCGCGGCGGCTGGAGCTGCGCGATCGGCTGCTGCAGCTGGCGATCCAGACGCGCGGGGAATACTCGCAGTCGCTCGCCAACGTGCTGCGGGCGGCAGCCGACGCGTTGCGCTGCGGGGGCGTGAGCTACTGGCGGCTGTCGCCGGACTCCGACTACATGAGCTGCGAATCGCTGTACCTGCACGCCGACCAGCGTTTCGTACGCGACTGGAACGGCGTTCGCTTTCCGGACTTGGCTTTTGCCGCGATGCTGGCCCGGCTGGGCCAGAATCGGCCGATCGTGCTCGCCGATACGGCCGAGTCGGAGCTGACGCGCGAGCTGATCAAGGATGCGCGCTGGGGCCTCGTGCGCAGCCTGCTGATGGCGCCGGTGGTGCTGGACGGCGAGGTGATCGGCGCCATTTGCGTGAGCAACGCCTCGCGCCGCAACTGGGATGACGACGAGATCGGATTCGTCGTGACCGCGGCGCTGATGGTCGCGCTGGCGGCCGAAGCGTCGCAGCGGCAGCAGGCCGAGACCAAGATCGAGCAGCTCGCCTGGTACGACCCGTTGACCGGTCTGCCGAACCGGCACATGTTGGGCGAGAACCTGCGCGACGCGATCATGACCTGCAGCGCGCGCCGGCGCCGGCTGGCGGTGATGATGATCGACCTGGATCGATTCAAGGAGATCAACAACACGCTGGGCCACCTGGTGGGCGACGCGCTGATCAAATCGGTGGCGCAGGTGCTGAAGGAGACCGTGGGGGAGGCTGGCACGGTCGCGCGCATGACGAGCGACGAGTTTGCCGTGGTGGTCGACGAGTTCGAGCACCGGCAGGAGGTGGCGTTGCTGGCGGCGCGCGTGGCGCAGGCGCTGCACCGTTCGGATCTGGTGCCCAAGGTCGACACGCAGATGTCGGCCTCGATCGGCGTGGCTCTGTTCCCCGAACACGGGCGCGAGGGCAGCACACTGCTGAAGAACGCCAACGCGGCCCTGACCCAGGCCAAGGACGACGGCCGCAACCAGGTCAGTTTCTTCAACGCGATCCGCCATGAGCGCGACACGCGCGAGGCGCAGCTGGGCCTGGAGATGACCAAGGCGGTCCAGTCCGATGCGGCCCAGTTCGTGGTCGCCTACCAGCCGCAGGTGGAGATGGCGAGCGGGCGGATCGTGGGCCTGGAGGCCCTGATCCGGTGGAATCACCCGACCAAGGGGATGCTCGGGCCGGACAGCTTCGTCAAGGTGGCCGAGAAAAGCGGGCTGTCGGAGCGCATCACCCGCTGGGTCGTCAACGAGGTGTGCGGCCAGATCGAGCGCTGGCGGCGGGTGCGGCCGGGCTTCGACATTCCGATCGCGATCAACGTGGCCGGCAACGAGCTCGGATCGAACAAGCTGCCGATCATGCTGCGCGGTGCGCTCGCCAAGTTCCACATCGAGCCGGCCATGATCACGCTCGAGATCACCGAGCGCGAACTGGTCAAGGAGGGCGAGATCAACAACGACGTGATCTCCGAGCTGGCCTCGCTCGGGGTGGGCCTGTCGCTGGACGATTTCGGCACCGGCTACTCGACGCTGGGTTACCTGAAGCGCTTGCCGATCCAGTCGCTGAAGATCGACCGGTCCTTCGTCGAGGGCATTCCGGACGACGCCGACAGCCGCGCCATCGTGCACGCGATGCTCGCGGTGGCGCGCCACTTCCGGTTGAAGGTCGTGGCCGAGGGCATCGAGACCGCCGAGCAGGGCGAGTACCTGCGTGCGCTCGGGTGCGAGTACGCGCAGGGGTTCCTCTATGCGCGGCCGCTGGCCGCCGCGACCATCCTCGAGTACCTGGAGCAGCAGGGGCTCGCGCCGAGTGAGTGAACGGCTCCCCTCTCCCACGCCAGTGGGAGAGGGGTCGGGGGTGAGGGCAGTTTCAACGAGCGACTTTCCCTGGAAAGGCTGCGCTGGCATCGACGGCTGGACCCAGGTGGCTCGAGTGCTCGAAGTCGACCAGACGCCGATCGGCAAGACTCCGCGCTCGTGTCCCGCGACCTACGTGGGCTTCTGGGACGCGATCCGCAAACGCTTTGCCGACACCAGTGAAGCGAGGATTCGAGGCTATGGCCCCGGCCGTTTCTCCTTCAACACGGCGGGCGGCCGCTGCGCGGCGTGCGAGGGCCAGGGCTTGCGCACGATCGAAATGAATTTTCTTCCGGACGTGAAGGTCGTGTGCGACGTGTGCGGGGGACGCCGCTTCGACCGCGC
>DASZFP010000054.1:0-7048 GCA_035939615.1 Burkholderiaceae bacterium
TCGGCGAAGGAGGGAGCCTCGGCGAAGGAGGGAGCCTCGGCGAAGGAGGGAGCCTCGGCGAAGGAGGGAGCCTCGGCGAAGGAGGGAGCCTCGGCCAAGGAGGGAGCCTCGGCCAAGGGGGCGATGCCCCGCCAGCGCCTCCAGCCGATCACCGCCAGCGTCGCGAAGATCATCGACAGCACCGACGTCAGCCACAGCGTCTTGGTCGCATACAGCACCGCGGAACTCAGATCGACCACGATCCACACCGGCCAGCACTCGATGTATTTCAAGCCCATCAAGACTTGCGCGATGAAGCTGCCGGCGGTCGGAAAGCCGTTGAAGTAGGGCACATCGGTATCGGTGTAGCGAGCGAGGAGGGCTCCCAGCAGCGGCCACGCCAGCAGCCACAGCGCCAGCAGCCGGATCCGCGCCAGGCTCGCCAGCCGCGTCACCCGCAGCGCGGCCGGCGCTTGCGCCTGGCCGCCTTCCCGGGAGCGCCGCCCATACACCCATTCCCACCAGCCCCACAGCGAGGACAGCGCGAAATACACCTGCACTGCCACGTCGCCGTACAGCCGGCTGACGAAGAACAGCCACCCATACAGTGCGCTGGAAATCACCAGCAGCGGCCAGCCCCAGTGGATCTCGTAGACGTTGCACACCACGCAGGCCAGCGCAAAAGCGAAGGCGACCGCCTCGAGCCAGGTGACGCTCGTCCCCAGCAGCGTGAAGGCTGCGTGCAGCATCGAGGCAGTGATCCGCGCGTCAGTGCGGCGGCGTGTATCCGGACGGCACGTCGCCGCCTTCGCCGAAGAAGTACTGCTCCATCTGCAATAGCAGGTACTTGCGGGCGCGCGCATCGGCCAGGCTGAGCCGGTTTTCGTTGACCAGCATGGTCTGGTGTTTCTGCCATTGCTGCCAGGCCTCCTTGGACACGCTCTCGTAGATCCGGCGCCCCAGCTCGCCCGGAACCGGCGCGAAATCCAGGCCCTCGGCTTCCTTGCCCAGCTTGATGCAATGGATCATCCTTGCCATGGCTAGATTTTCCTTTCAAAGCGTCTTGATCAGCACCTGCGAGCGGCGCTGCCAGTTGTACATGCGCTGCCGCTGAACCGGCAGGTCCTCGACCTTCGCCATGGTGTAGCCGCGCTTCAGGAACCAGTGCGAGGTGCGCGTGGTCAGCACGAACAGGCGCGTGAGCCCCGCGGCGCGCGCGCGCGCCTCGATCCGCTTCATCAGGCGCTCGCCCAGGCCGCCCTCGCGATAGTCGCCGTGCACCGTCAAACAGGCGAGTTCGCCCATCGCGGCGTCCTCGAATGGATACAGCGCCGCGCAGCCCTGGATGAAGCCGTCGTGCTCGAACACGGCGAACTGGCCGATTTCGCGTTCGATCAGTTCGCGCGGGCGCTTCACCAGCGTGCCGTCGGCCTCCAGTGGCTCGATCAGCTTCAAGATCCCGCCCACGTCGTCGCTGGTGGCCTCGCGCAGCGCCTCCAGGTTCTCGGTCGACACCATCGTTCCAACGCCCGTGTGCGTGAACAGTTCGATCAGCAGCCCCCCGTCCAGCCGCATCGGTATCAGGTGGCCGCGCGCGACCCCGGCGCGGCAGGCGCGCACCAGGTACGTCAGGTCGGACAGGGCCTGCTCGGCAGCGTCGCGCGAGGCGAGCATCCGCTCGGCCTGCTCGACCGACAGCTCGCCGTGCAGGTGGCCGTCGCGGTCGCGCACGCCGTCGAGCGAGCCGATCATGATCAGCTTGTCGGCCTTCAGCGCGATCGCGGCGCTGGTGGCCACGTCCTCCACCTTCAGATTGAACGCCTCTCCAGTCGGCGAGAAACCGAGCGGCGACATCAACACGAGCGCATCGGACCGCAGCGTGCGCTCGATCATCTCGGTGTCGATCCGCCGCACCACGCCGGTGTGCTGGAAGTCGACCCCGTCGACGATGCCGACCGGGCGCGCCACCACGAAGTTGCCGCCGACCACGCGGATCTTGCTGTTGGCCATCGGTGTGCTGGGCAGCCCCTGAGAAAAGGCCGCCTCGATGTCGAGCCGGATGCCGCCGGCGGCTTCCTTCACGCAGGCGAGCGCGGCCGCATCGGTGATCCTCAATCCGCCCATGAACGAGGTCTGCAGGCCCTTGAGCTGCAACTGCGCCTGGACCTGGGGCCGTGATCCATGCGCCAGCACCAGGCGGATGCCCAGGGCGTGCAGCAGCGACAGGTCGTGTACCAGCTCGGTGAGCCGGCCCGACTCGATCAGCTCGCCTTCGAATGCGATCACGAAGGTGCGGCCCCGGCACGAATGAACGTAGGGGGCGACCTCGCGCAGCCACGCGACGAATCGCGCATGGTTCAGGGAGGCCTCCTTCGCCAAGGTTCCCTCCTTCGCCAAGGCTCCCTCCTTCGCCGAGGCTCCCTCCTTCGCCGAGGCTACGGAGGGCAAGCCGGAGGGCAAGCCGGAGGGCAAGTCGGAGGGCAAGGTCTCCGTAGCCTTGGCGGAGGAGGCCGCGGGGGCAGCGATGTGATCGTCCATGGGCACGACCAAAAGTATACTTCGCGCCCCTGCAAGTCATTGATTTGGCAAATTCAATTGCGAGTCAATCGCGCGCGGCCCGCGGGGCCGATCGCCTTTCCGGAGGAGCTGCCGGTGAGCGCCCGGCGCGAGGAGATCGCCGAGGCGATCCGCGCGCACCCGGTCGTGATCGTGTGCGGCGAGACCGGCTCGGGCAAGACCACGCAGCTTCCCAAAATCTGCCTGGCGATCGGCCGCGGCAGCGAGCGGATGATCGGCCATACGCAGCCGCGCCGCATCGCGGCCTCCAGCGTAGCGCGGCGCATCGCCGAGGAGCTGGCCACCCCGCTGGGCGAAGTGGTCGGCTACAAGGTTCGCTTCACCGACCGCACGCGCGATGGGGTTGCCGTCAAGCTGATGACCGACGGCATTTTGCTGGCCGAAACCCAGCACGATCCGCAGCTGGCCGCCTATGACACGATCATCATCGACGAGGCGCACGAGCGCAGCCTGAACATCGACTTCCTGCTCGGCTACCTGCGGCAGCTGCTGCCCCGGCGCCCCGACCTGAAGCTGATCATCACGTCGGCCACCCTCGACGCCGAGCGCTTCGCGCGCCACTTCGGCTCGGGCGAGCAGCTGGCCCCGGTGGTGCAGGTTTCGGGGCGCCTGTATCCGGTGGAGGTGCGCTACCGGGCCGTGCGCGAGGAAGACGACGCCGACGACCGCACCTTGATGGACGCCATCGTCGATGCGGTCGACGAGGCGGCGCTGGCCGGCCGTGGCGACGTGCTGGTGTTCCTGCCCGGCGAGCGCGAGATCCGCGAAGCGGCCGAGACGCTGCGCAAGCACCACCTGCCGGCCACCGAGATCCTGCCGCTGTACGCGCGCCTGTCGGTGGAGGAACAGGAGCGCGTGTTCCAGCCGGGCGGCGCGCGCCGGATCATCCTGGCCACCAACATCGCCGAGACGTCGCTCACGGTGCCCGGCATCCGATACGTGGTCGATTCGGGGCTGGCGCGCGTGAAGCGCTACAGCTATCGCAACAAGGTCGAGCAACTGCAGATCGAGCCGATCTCGCAGGCCGCCGCCGCCCAGCGCGCCGGCCGCTGCGGGCGCGTGGCCGACGGCATCTGCATCCGGCTGTACGACGAGGCCGACCACGCGCGCCGGGCGCCGTATACCGATCCGGAGATCCTGCGCTCCTCGCTCGCCTCGGTCATCCTGCAGATGAAGTCGCTCGGGCTGGGCGATGTGGCCGCCTTTCCGTTCGTGCAGCCGCCGCCGGCCCGGGCCATCGCCGACGGCTACCAGTTGCTGGCGGAGCTGAACGCGGTCGACGAGCGCAACGAGCTCACGGCGGTCGGCCGCGAGCTGGCGCGGCTGCCGCTGGATCCGCGCCTGGGCCGGATGCTGCTGGCGGCGCGCGACGGGACTTGCCTGCGTGAGATGCTGGTGATCGCCTCGGCCCTGTCGGTGCAGGACGTGCGCGAACGGCCGCCCCACGCCCAGGAGGCCGCCGACCAGGCGCACCGCCGCAACCTGGACGAGCGGTCCGATTTTTCCTCGCTGGTGAAGCTGTGGGAGGCGCTGCAGCAGCGCCTGGAGCACAAGAAGTCCAATCGCCGGTTCGCCGATGAGCTGCGGCACGATTTCATCAGCCCGCGCCGGCTGCGCGAGTGGATCGACGTGCACACGCAGCTGCACCGCATCGTCTCCGAGCTGGGCTGGCGCGAGAATGCCTCCCCGCCCACCTACGAGCAGTTGCACCTCGCCTTGCTGGCGGGCCTGCTCGGCAACGTCGGCAGCAAGTCCTCCGAGGTAGACCCGGCCGAGCCGCCTTCGCCAAGGCTTCGGCGGCCAGGGCCGTCGGAACCGCCTTACCTGGGCGCGCGCTCGATCCGGTTTTTCATATGGCCGGGGTCGCCGCTGGCGCGCAAGGCCGGGCGCTGGGTGGTCGCGGCCGAGCTGATCGAGACCTCACGCCTGTTCGCACGGACCGTAGCGGGCATCGAGCCGGCCTGGCTGGAGAAGGCCGGCGCCCACCTGCTCAAGCGCAGCCACAGCGCCCCGCACTGGGAAAAGCGCCCCGCGCGGGCGGTCGCGTTCGAACGCGCAACGCTCTATGGCCTGCTGGTGTACCAGCAGCGGCGCGTTGATTACGCGCCGATCGATCCGGCCGCCGCACGGGCCCTGCTGATCCGCGAGGGGCTGGTCAAGGGCGAGCTCGAGACGCGCGCGCCGTTCATGGCCCATAACCTGAAGCTGATCGGCGAGATCCGAGAGCTGGAGCACAAGCGGCGCCGTCCCGACGTGCTGGTCGACGAGGAGCTGATCTACTCGTTCTACGACGCGCGCGTGCCCGCGGACGTGACCGGCGGCGCCGAATTCGAGCGCTGGCGCGCCCAAGCCGAGCAGGCCGATCCCCGACTGCTCTACCTGTCGCGCGATGAGCTGATGCGGCACCAGGCGGCGGGCGTGACCGCCACGCTTTATCCGAAAGCGATCGAGATGGGCGGGGTGGAGATGGCGCTCTCGTACCACTTCGAGCCCGGCAGCCCGCGCGACGGCGCCACCCTGACCGTGCCGCTGTATGCGCTGAACAAGGTCGATGCGGCGCGCTGCGAATGGCTGGTGCCCGGCATGCTGAAGGACAAGGTCCACCTGCTGCTGAAGTCGTTGCCGCAGAAGTTGCGGCGCCATTGCGTGCCGTTGCCCGAGTACGCCCAGGGCTTCGTTGAACGCTGGGCGCCGGTACCCGCTGTCGGACTGATCGATGCGCTGATCCGGGACGTGCGAGAGCAGGTCGATGTGACCTGCGCGCCGGCCGACTTCAAGCTGGAGTCGCTGCCGGCGCACCTGACGATGAACTTCAAGGTGGTCGACGAGCAGGGCCGGCAGCTTGCAATGGGCCGCAACCTGGCGCAGCTGCAGGCCGAGCTCGGCGCGCAGGCGCGCCGCCAGTTCCAGCAGTTGCTGGAGCCGGCGCCGGCGCCGCAGCAGCAGCCGATCACCGATTGGGACTTCGGCGAGCTCGCACCTCACCGGATCGAGCGCGATGGCCACACGCTGCTCGGCTATCCGGCGCTGGTCGATCAGGGCGAGTACTGCACGCTCGAGGTGTTCGACGATCCGCAGGTGGCGCGGACCCGCCACCGCGAAGGGCTGCGGCGCCTGTTCAGGCTGCAGCTGCGCCAGCAGATCCAGCACCTGGAGCGCTCGCTCGGATCCTTGCAGACGGTGCGGCTGCAGGCCTCGGTCGTGCCCGCGCTGGCCGCGGCGATGCCGAGCCTGGAGGATCTGCGCGATCAGGTGGTGGCCGCCGCCATCGATCGCACCTGCCTTCAGGAGCCGTGGCCCACCGACCGCGCGGGCTTTCTGGCGCGCAAGGACGAAGCGCGCGCCAAGTTGAGCCTGATCGCCCAGCAGGTCGCAAGTTCCGCCGCCGCCATCGTTCAGGAGGCGGCGCCGCTGCCGAAAAAGCTCGCCGCCAACCGTTCGTTCGCGGCCGCCTGCGCCGACGTCGAGCAGCAGCTCGCGCGCCTGTTTCCAAAGCGTTTCCTGGTGGAAACGCCGGCCGCACAACTGACCCACTACCCGCGTTACCTGAAGGCCGTCGCCAGCCGGTTGGACAAGCTCAAGGCCGACCCGGCTCGCGACAAGGCCCTGATGGCCGAGCTGGGCCCGCTGCAGACGGTGCACGCCCGCGCGGTGGCGGCCCGCAAGGGCGTGGACGATCCGAGGCTGGCGGAGTTTCGCTGGCTGCTGGAGGAGCTGCGCGTGTCACTGTTCGCCCAGGAGCTCAAAACGCCGATGCCGGTCAGCGTGAAACGCCTGCACAAGGTGTGGTCGAGCATCGAGTCCTGAAAATCCCGCGTCAACTGTGGTCACGACACCAGTTTCAGCGCAACATTCCAAAGACGCTCGGCGTGTGAGGAGGAACCCTACCAATGCAAGAAGTATCGACATTCCGCTTATGTCTTCTACGAGCCACATACCTGGTGATTGCAGTTGGGCTTGCCTTAATGATCTGGCCTAGATTGATCCATCACACCAATGATTGGGCTTTAAAGAATGGTGACGCCGCTGGGTTGCTGGCGGGAATACAGGTGCTGGCCATGCTAGGGATTCGATATCCTGTGAAAATGATCCCTCTGCTTCTGTTTGAACTAACGTGGAAGTCGATCTGGCTGTTAGCCATCGCGCTGCCGCTATGGCAAGCCGACCACCTTGATGCGGGGACGAGAGAGTCAATCAACGCCTGCGGCTTCGGCGTGGTCATTTGTTTGGTCGCACTCCCTTGGCCTTACATGTTTCGCACGTACATCCTGGCACGCGGAGATCGATGGGGTATGAGAGCGGCCTAGTGCATCAGGCGTTTGATTATCAGTTAGACCTATGCTGGAAACATAATGAAGCGCACATGGACGATCATCGGCGTCAATGACGTTCCGGGCAGTTTCAATTGGTACCAGTCGCTCTTTGGGCAGCCCGAAACGGCTCCGGGCCATAACGACTGGGGTCAGATCCGTGATTCGGATGGAACCGTCTT